>NZ_LMNJ01000020.1:0-44368 GCF_001423325.1 Methylobacterium sp. Leaf113 | reverse complement strand
GTGCTCGGCGACGAGCCGGGCACGATCTACGCCAGCACCCATTCCAAGGTCGGCGGTCCCAATGTGACCGAGACCCAGACCGTCTTCGGAATCGACACTTCGAAGGGGTTCCATACCTACGGCGTCGACTGGCAGGCGGATACCATCACCTATTACGTCGACAACAACGCCGTCGCCAGGCTTGCGACGCCGAGCGACATGAACAAGCCGATGTACATGCTGCTGAATCTCGCCGTCGGCGATGCAGGCTCGTGGCCCGGGGCCACAGACGCCACCACGCCTGCCGAAGGCCACATGCTCATCGATTATGTGCGAGCCTACACAACCAAGCGTGATGCCAGCCCGGTATCGCCTTCGCTCACGCCCCCGGACACCGGAGTGCCGGTCACCATCAGCGCGTTCAAGCTTGCCGGGCTCACCCGGGCCGCCAGTGGGGCGGCCGATGGCGAGCTGGCGGGAACGGCCAGTGGCGGCGCGCTGGTGACCATCTACGATGGCAACAGCATCGTCGCGACCACGAAGGCCGACGACAAGACCGGTGCCTTCGCGGTGACCTTGAAAGACCTCGGGGCCGGCAGCCACATGCTGACGGCGAAGGTCGGTCCATCAGCGGTCAGCAACGAAGTTCTGATCGTGGTCGGCACAGCATCGTCGGTGGTCGCCCAGTTGCCGGCCCTCCAGGCGTCCGGAAAACTGGCGGCGATTTACCTGTCCGATAGCCACGTCCTCCCGGTCGCGTCCGTCGCAGCCATGACCAGCCTCCTGACCGACAGCAAGGAGGCTTTGGCCGCCATCAAGGACGGCTACAGCTTTGCAGTCACGACCACGGCCGGAAACAACATCAGCGTGGTGAGCTACGATGCCCTCGGTCGGATGACATCGACGGCGACAACGAGCATTGTCGACGGCCAAGTCACGCGCTCCGTCGAGACGAAGGTGGATGGCTCCAGCACGACGCTGGTCTACGCCAAGGGCGCCGTCGTCAGCGAAACGCATGTCCATGCCGATCGGACGAAGGACGTCCTGCTCACCAACATCGTCGGCAAGACGTATGTCGCCGAAACCAACAGCTACGATGCGGCCGGAACCCTGATGTCCACCAGTCGGACGCATAGCGACGGCTCGAAGGACTGGGAGTTTTCCTTCGATAAGCAGACCGGCATCAAGACAAGCACATTCTTCGATAACGCTGGCGCTGTCGCTATGCAAACCATTAATTCGGCCGACAAGATGGTCGAGACCAAATACGTCGATAATCTCAAAACTTCGGAATATACATATTATACGCCAGGATCCGCCGATATCGCCAAGCTGAAGATCTTCACGGCCGGCGTCCTGACCTATGAGACCGTTCGGCACAGCGACCAAACCAAAGACAACTACACCTTTTCGCCCGACGGAAAGAGCTTCGCCGTCAAGCACGAACAGATCGACGCGACCGGTAAGACGGTCATGATTGATCTGACCTTCCAAGATGGATCGCACGCCATCACCGGCCTGAAGGGGAATCTGACGATCGAATCCACAGCGAAGGCCTCCGATACGTTGAAGGGCGCAGGAGGCGATACCTTCCTGTTCGAAAGAGATTCCGGCGCTGATACCATCGTCGGCTTCCATCCCGGCAGCGGAATCGGACACGACGTCATCGCGATCGACCATTCCGTGGCCACAAACATGTCTCAACTAGCCCTCAAGACGGTTGGCCAGGATACGGTCATTCAAATCAGTGCGACCGACAGCATCACGCTTCAGGGCGTCAGTCACACTGCGCTGACTCAGGACAACTTCTGGTTCACCTGACCGGTATTACTCGGAAGCCAACTCCGGTTGTCGAGATCGACCAAGACTCCGGTGTTGCATTCTGATGGTTTGGAGCCTGTGTTGAAGTTCGTGCCTGATGCCATCCTCGGATCAGACCCTGAAGGCGCGTTCGGCTGTCGCGCCCGAAAGGCTCAGGCTCCGGAGCATTCGGAGGCTTCCGACGTCCGACGGGAGGGTTCCTCATCGACCCGTTTGAGCTTGGGCGATCAAGCGCAAATGCCGTCGAAATCGGCGCAGGTCTGTGTTGTATCAACACCACTTCACACTTCCGTGGAGCGAAAAACTCGAATCCGGAAGACATCCAGGCGGCATAGCTTTAGTTGTGGCGCGACGACCCTACTCGGCCCGGCTTCGGGCGTATCTCCGGGAGGCGGTGTTTGCGCCGTAGCTTTCATTCACGTTCGATCGGTGCTGCGGTAATGGCATTCCCCGCCAAGGATCACGACGCCGCCCCGCGTCAGGGTGGACGCCTGCGTTTCGTTTTCGCGGCCCTTTCCCTCTGCGTTTCGGCCGCTTTGTCCGCTTGCACCTTCGTTTCCAGCGATGGCCCGAACCGGGGCGAAGTGCGAGCGAACGCGGCGTTGGAGACGGCGCCAACGCCTCCAGTCGGGTACGTCGTTCTCGATCTGAACGCATCCGTTCTGAGGGCGGCCAACGCCAACACGGAGGCGATGGGTCCACGCTTTGCCCGTGTCCCGGCAGGATCCACCGCCCGGCAGGGGGTGATCGGCATCGGCGACATCATCAACATCACGATCTTCGAGGCATCGGCCGGCGGCTTGTTCATCGCTCCCGAGGGTGGAACCTCGCGCGGAGGAAACTTCGTCGCGATCCCGCCGCAACAGGTGGAAACCAGCGGAACGATCACGGTCCCCTATGCAGGCCGCATCCAGGCGGCCGGGCGTACACCACAGCAGGTGTCCAAGGAGATCGCCACACGCCTCAACCAGCGCGCCGTGGAGCCGCAGGTTGTTGTGTCCATCGGCGAGCGTCGTTCCGGCAACGTCAGCGTTCTGGGTGACGTCACGCTGCCGAACCGGGTCAACATCGATCCCGGCGGCCTTCGTCTGCTCGATGCAATCGCCCGGAGCGGCGGTCCGCGCAGTCCCCCCTATGAAACCATCGTCACGCTCAAGCGGGACAACCGGACGACCCAGGCCCTGCTGAGCGCCGTGATCAAGGTTCCGGGGCAGAACCCCTACCTCGAGCCCGGCGACACGGTCTTCCTGACCAAGGAGCCACGCTTCTACCTGACGCTCGGAGCGACCCCGGCCCCCGGATCCATCGGCGGAACGAACAATCGTCGCTTCAGTTTCGAGAACGACACCATGAGCCTGGCCGAGGCCGCAGCCAAGTCCGGCGGCCTCGATCCATCGCGGGCGGACCCGCGCGCCGTATTCCTTTATCGGGTCGAGTCGCGCAAGGTTCTGGAGGACCTGAACGTTGACCTCGCGGGCTATACCGGCGAGTGGATCCCGACGATCTACAACACGGATATGAGCCGTCCGGATGCCCTGTTCCTGGCAAACGACTTCGCGATCCGCAATCGGGATATCATCTTCGTTTCGGAAGCGCCGTCCGCCGGACTTCAGCGCTTCACGACCGCCCTGTCAGGGTTGACCGGCAATGCGAGTGCGGCCGCGGCCGTCCGGTAGGATCGACGGCTTTCTCGTGAGAGCCGCGTCAGAGTCACACCGATACTGAGACGAGGGACACGGGCATGCCTTGGTTTCTGAGCCTACTCCTTCTCAGCGGCGTGCTTATCGGCAGCGTTCAGGCCAAGGAGGTCCGCCGGACGGTGGACGGCAAGGCCGGACAGGATGCGCGGATCGGCTTGTTTGGGAGCATCACCCCGGACTGCAAAGCCGAACGGACCCCGCCGGTCCGAATCGTCCAGCCTCCGACCCATGGCACGATCATCGTCGGAGCGGGCCAGACTCAGGTTCCGGCCTCTGGCGGAAGTTGCGCCGGCAGCGCCTTCCCGGTCCTGGCGATTTTCTACCGTCCGGCTGCGGATTTTGCAGGTGAGGATACGACGATCCTCGAATTCGATAGCGGCCTGCCGGAGAAGCAGGTTCAGATCGTGGACGTCATCATCCAGCGCTGACTGCCTAGGGGCGCCGAGCGAGACCGGGCCAACAAAGTCTCATTCTTGAGATTCTGCGCTCGATGCTCGGCGTGCCGTAGCGCGAGGGTGGCCGTGCCTATACCGGGACGAACGGATCACCGCTGACGGGTCAGCACATGGTAGCCGGGACGTCCGATCTGGCTGAGCGTCATCCGTTCTCCTTCGAGCAGACCGACGAACCGATCGCCGCCAAGCTCGAAGACGATCATATTCTCAGTCGTATTGAGAATATGCAGCGCGTCCCATTCGAAAGGCCGGGTCGGATTGCGATTGGCCTGCACGGCATCCTCATCGATCGTCAGCGTATAGTCGTCACCGATCCAGCGCCCCTCCAGCGCGTGGCGGCGCCGATGATCGCTGAGAGCGCTGTGTGAGATACCGGGAAGGATCAGACAGGCCGCGAAGACGAGCGGCCGGAACCCGGTCCTGCGCTGCCCTCTGGCGAACACGCATCTCGCCGCCATGGCTGGCCTCTCCCTCTCTGTCGGCTCTGGACTCATAAGCTTTAGCAGACCGTTGCCGCCCCGCAGACAGGGCAGCGAGGGCAGGATGCAAGGGGTCCGGTTGCGATGGAGCGGGGACGAGTTGTCAGGCGTGTGTCCCGCAGTCCAAGCCTGCCGGCGAAGCAGATCGGTGTCGAACCCCGTGTCATCCGGAAGATTGAGTGGCGGGCAAACGCTTCGGAAACTGGCCTCGCAATGGCGATCTGCACACGCTCTGCCAGCCCGACAACCCTGCCGCAAGCGCCGGAACGAATGGGGGAGCCGCGCCACAGAGGCTGCGCGCGAAGGCTTCGGACCCCGCATGATGCGGACGAGCCAGGGAGTTGCGTGATCGCCGCCAGAAATCGCCGAATCGGCCCTCCGGGTTGTTGCGCATGAATAAACACACTTAAAATTGCAATGTCGTCGCTGAATAGACTCCTTAACACAAAGACGTGAAGACTAAATTCACAGCCCTGCAATCAAGAATTGGAGAGAACCAGTCAGATATTCTCATTTATCTGGCTTGTAGCCTATCGTTAACCATCTTTGGGTATTACCCCCCGCAAAGCATAAGGGGGAATTGGCAAAAATGGCGGATACAGTCTTTTCGACGGCTCAGTACACCTCCGGTACAGCCGGTGCGGACCGGATCGATCTGTCATCGCGCGGGACGCGCGCGCAGCTGATCGCCGGTCGGGATGGGACCGACACCATCATCGGGGCGTTGGGCAACGACACCATCAACGGCGGCGCTGGCAACGATGTCATCACCGGCGGGCTCGGCGTGGACAGTCTGACGGGTGGAGCCGGAGCCGACCGCTTCGTGTTCAGCAAGGCGGATCTGTCCGGCTCGGCCGGCCTGACGGGCACGGCCCTCGACCGGATCACCGACTTCCAGGGGGCCGGCATCTCCGGCGGCGACACGCTGGTGTTCCGCGGCTTTGCCGCCGATGCCGATGTGGTCGAGATCAGCACGCAGGGCACGCTGCATACCTACGAGATCCGCGAGAACGGCACGGCCGTCGGCCGCTTCACCGCCATCCATGCCGGAGAGGCGCTCACGTCGGGCGACGTCGTCTTCGAAAACTCCACGACGACGCCTGTCTCACAGCCGCCCGTCGTCGTTGCGCCATCATCGGGGACGGGCGAGGCAGCCCGGGCGAGTGCCACGCCGACCCACACGATCAAGGCTAACAATGCGGTCCAGACCCTCAGCGGCACGGCCGGGCACGACGACATCTGGGGCTGGGACAAGGGCAATGCTGTCCTGAAGGGCGGCGCCGGCGACGACACCTACCACATCTGGCAGTCGAGCGATCAGGTCGTCGAGGCGCCCGGCGGCGGCGTCGACACGGTCATCATTGCCTGGCGCGACTACACCCTGCCGGACAACGTCGAGAACCTGAGCTTCAGCAACGCCAAGAGCGGCACCGGCAACAGCCTCAACAACATGATCACCGGCGATGGCGGCGCCCAGACCCTCAACGGCAAGGCCGGGAACGACATCCTGACCGGCCGCGGCGGGGCCGATATCTTTGTCATCGCCAAGGGCGAGGGCAGCGACGTCATCACCGACTTCACCTCTGGCGTGGACAAGGTCCGCATGGAGGGGGTCAACCTGCACAGCTTCGCCGAGCTAAAGATGGCAGCCAGTCAGGTCGGGTCGGACACCGTCATCGCGCTCGGCGGCGGCGAGACGCTGACCTTGCAGAACGTGGCACTCACGAACCTCAAGGCCGGCGACTTCGCCCTGCCAGCGGACCCGTCGCATCCGGGCATGANCGGCGGCGGCGAGACGCTGACCTTGCAGAACGTGGCACTCACGAACCTCAAGGCCGGCGACTTCGCCCTGCCAGCGGACCCGTCGCATCCGGGCATGAAGCTGAGTTTCGCCGAGGAGTTCAACGCCCTCAGCGCCTCGGCGAATGGCAACGGCACCGTTTGGAAGACGACATACGGCATCGGCAGCCAGGATCGGACGCTAGGAGCGAACCACGAGGCGCAGTACTACTCGGACAGCTCGGTGGGCACGAACCCGTTCTCGATCTCGAACGGCGTCCTCAGCATCACGGCGGCCCCGGATCACGACGGCAATCCGCTGGGCCTGGCCTACACCTCGGGCGTGCTCACCACGGCCAAGTCGTTCGCCCAGACATACGGCTACTTCGAAATCCGTGCCGAGCTGCCGGCGGGCCAAGGCATGTGGCCGGCCTTCTGGATGCTGAACGCCGACGGTACAGGTACGACCGAACTCGACGTCATGGAGTTCCTGGGCCACGACAAGGACACCGCCTACGCGTCGGTGCATTCCACCGTCGCCGGCCAGAGGCTGACCAGTACGCCGGTGCAGACGGCAGATCTGACAGAAGGATTCCACACCTTCGGGGTCGATTGGCAGAAGGACACGCTGGAATGGTACATCGACGGTGCGAAGGTGGCCGAGATGGCAACACCGGCCGACATGCACAAGCCGATGTACATGCTGGTCAACCTGGCGGTGGGTGACACTGGGAGCTGGCCAGGCAAGTACGATACCTCCATGCCAACGACGCACCTCGACGTCGATTACGTCCGGGTCTGGGCCAACGACGCCATCCACTGAGACCAACTAGCTATCGAGTGCGTGTCCCCGCGATGAAACGCGGAGACACGCACTGTTCGTCAGTGGAAATCGTAGTCCAAGTGCAGCATCGCCCGGGCCGTCGCGCCGGTATCCAGCATCGCACTGTTCGTAACGGCCAACGCACGTCCGCCGGCGTCAACCACGGCGTCGAGGTAGAGGTTGTGATCGCCCGTGCTGCCCCAGCTGTCGCTCAGGTAGCGAACCACGAGGTTATGGTTCCCGGCACTCAGATCGGCATGCAAGTTCACGACGTCCGAGCCCTGACCATGAAGCGCTGACCCGGTCAGCGTCGAGCCAACCTGTTTTCCGTCGAGATAGACGGCGTAGAGCGCGTTACCGACCACGGCATCCTGGCTGACGTAGAGCTTGAGAGCGGTGTTGCCGGTTCCGATATCGTAGGTCTTGCTGACCCCTTCGGTGGCGGGTGGCGGCGGGGGTGGTGGCGGCGGCGGGGGTGGCGATACGGTACCGGTGCTCGAGCCCGTGGTCAGTGTCGCACGCGCGACGTTCCCAACGTCGAGAAGAGCGGAGCCGGTGACGGTCAGCGCATTGCCAAATGCGTCCACGGCGCTCTCGACATAGAGGTTGTGGTCTCCCGCACTGCCCCAGCTGTCGCTCAAGTAGCGAACGGCGATCGCGTGCTTGCCGGCGCTGAGGTCCGCATGAACGTTCACCGTGTCGAAGGCTTGCCCATGCAGGGCCGAACCGGTGAGCGTGGTGCCGACCTGCTTGCCGTCGACATAGACCGCGTAAAGCGCGTTGCCCTGGATCGAGTCCTGACTGATGTGCAGAGTCAGGGCCGTCGAGCCGGTACCGACATCGAAAACCTTCCCGGCTGTGCCGCTCGGCGCCGTCGGCTGTGGCGGCGTCACGCTCCCATCTGAGGCGATGATTCCCGAGGCTGTGGTGCGAACCGACTCCGCCGTCCCCATGCCATCGGTATAGCTCACCATGGCTTGCACAGCGTGACCGACATCGGCCGCACCTAGGGTATAGGTCGACTTCGTCGCACTCGTGATGGTCTGCCAGCCGCCCTTCCCATCGTCGCGCAGCCACTGGTAGTTCAACACGCCGAGCCCATCCGCATCCGCCAGGGTCCCGGGCGCTGCTGTCAGGACCTGACCTTGCCGCGCGGTGCCGGAGAGGGCGAGTGAGCCGGTGGGCAGGTCGTTGATGTTGGCGACCGGAGTGGTCTGGAAGCTGAACACCTCCTCGGAGGCCCCGAAGCCGTCAAAGTAGCTTGCCACGGCCTGGAGGCTATGGCCGACATCTGCTTGGCCGAGCACGTAGCGGTCCGCGGTTGCTCCAGCGATGCTGGTCCAGCCGCCGGCGCCATCGTCGCGCTGCCATTGGAACGCCAGAGTTCCCAACCCATCCAGATCGGCCAGGGTGCCGAGCGAAGCCGTCAAGGTTTCACCCTGTGTCGGCATGCCGGCGAGGGCCAGCTGCCCGGTCGGCAGATCATTGACGTTCGCAACCCCCGCGATGGTGTTGCTGCTGACGACATGCTCGACGATGCCGTGCCCGTCGGCGTAACGGATCATGACCTTGAGATCATGTCCGACATCGGCCTGGGTCAGGACGTACTCACGGCCCTGAGCTTGGTCGATGGTCACCCAGTTGCCGTGTCCGTCGTCGCGCTGCCACTGATAGCGCAGCGTCGTCGGAACCCCGTCTGCATCGGTGAGCGTACCCCGGAGGGCCTGGACCGTCTGACCTTGTGCGGCCGTGCCGGACACGATCGGCGCTCCGATCGGGTCAGCGTTCTCCGTGACCGTGTACTGGTTCTCGTAGACGTGGATGTAATCGATCGCATACGTTGACGGAAAGGTCGTCGCGGCGTTGGTGTTTCCACCCCATCCGCCGACGGCCAGGTTGGCGAGCATGTACATCGCCACATGCATGTCGGCCGGAGTCGGCGCGCTCGCCACCTTGTTGCCATCGAGGTACCAACTGATCTCGCTCGGCCCCCAATCGACGCCGTAGCTGTGAAAGCCCTTCGACAGATCCATGGTCGTGTAGACCGCTTGGGTGTTGCCGATCGACTTGCCGCTCGCGTCGGTATGGAAGGTGG
The DNA here is from genome assembly GCF_001423325.1 of Methylobacterium sp. Leaf113. Lineage (NCBI taxonomy): Bacteria > Pseudomonadati > Pseudomonadota > Alphaproteobacteria > Hyphomicrobiales > Methylobacteriaceae > Methylobacterium > Methylobacterium sp. Leaf113. Next base: position 35,237 of record NZ_LMNJ01000020.1, on the reverse strand, counting down.
CGTAGTAGGTCGCCGGGTCCGACCCAAGCGCTTCCAGCACATCGAGCTCGGTTCCCGAGGAGCCATCGGCGGGCAGGAGCCAGAATGCGGGCCAGAAGCCGGCCCCGGACGGGATCTGCGCCCGAATCTCGAAGTAGCCGTAGAGCTGAGAGAATGACGCCTCGGAGGTGATCAGCCCGGAATTGTAGGGCAAGCCACGATCGTTGGTGGCGCCGTTCGAGACAGTGATCTTCAGCGCGCCGTCCTCTACCGAGAACGGGTTCTGTCCGGCCGTCGCATCGCCATAGTACTGACGCTCGCCATTCCAATAAATGGTCCGGCTGCCATCGGAGAAGGTCGTGCGCCATCCATCGGTCCCATAGACCGCATTGGGGCTGCTGGTGAAGCTGTCGAACTCGTCGGCGAAGGTCAGGTTGGTCGAGCCGACCGGTAGCCAGAAATCGGCGCTTTTGAGGCCGCTGACCGTCATGTTGCGCAGGGTCAGGCTGTCGCCTTCTCCGAGGTTGAGCACGACGTCCGCGCCCACCTGGGTCATGGCGGCCTGAAGAGACGTGAAGCTGGCGAACTGCGGATAGTTGTTGAGCTGGATGTGGTCGATCCCGGACACGAAATCGGTGACCACGTCATGCCCGGTGCCCTTGGTCAGCACGAAGCCGTCGGCGCCGCCACCGCCCGTCATCACGTCGTTGCCGAGGCCTCCGTCGAAGGTCTGGGCGTCCGCGTTGCCGACGATGAGGTTAGCAGTTGCATTGCCGAAACCGGTCCCCACACCCTGAAAGTTCAGGTTCTCGAGGTTATCGCCCAGCGTGTAGCGCCCGCCATAGACCGTGACGGTGTCGGTGCCCTCACCGGCATTCTCGACGATCTTCGTGTTCGCAGCGGCGATAATGTAGGCGTCGTCGCCCGCTCCCCCGACGAACGTGACATCGCTGGCTGTGCTGCGGAACGCATTGTTCCCGGCAGTCCCCATATAGGTCGTACCCTTGACCGAGCCAAAGGTGGCCGCCGTTGTCCGTGGGCCGCTCTCCGGCATCGGGTTGCCGGCATAATCAAGGGTTGCCAATGCGGTGTTCCTCAGAGGCTGGGAAGTGCGGTTGGCCTGTCGTTAACAGGGCTTCCCCTCAGTTTCCACCATAACGTCGTGGGCTCACGAATAGTTTCGCAATTCCTAGGCCTAAGTAGTAAATTGGGCGGCCTGTTGCTGGGTGCGGCTAAATTGTGGCGGCGTCGCCGCGAGAGCTACTCAATGCCTGGACTACGGCCCTCATCAATTGCAGCGATTCTTCAAATGCTTGGCCCGAACTGGGCTCGGGAGCATTTTCGTCTCGAACTGTGTCAACGTGGCGCAACCGGGTCAGTCGGTCTTGCGGAGGGATGAGCCCGGCGCCCCGGCGTCCCCGTTGGTCAGAGACCGAACGAACCCCCAAGGGGATCCTCCTCAGGCTTTCTCGAAGCGTCTCTGACGCTCGCAGACCGGTGCCCTGACGCAGCCACACCCGGACACGAAGAAAGTCGAGCCGCGGCAGAACCGCGACCGATTCTAAACAAAAGTGACCTTACCCAGCCCTGAGACAAACCATCTAAGTCGCCGCCATCAAATTCGCGACCTTTTGTACATAGTTATCGAGACTGCAGTGCTTCACGACCCAATCACGATTACGAGAGCCATCTTGGCGCGCCGGGTCGTCGGCCATGACCAGGGCTTTCGAGACAGCCCGCGCGAGGTCCGTCGGTTGGTGCGGCTTCACGAGCAGCGTCGGGTCGATGCCGTCGAGATAGCCGTCCAAACCCGCCGTTGCGCTGACCACGACGACTTTCCCGCACGCCATGGCTTCGACGAGGCCGGTGACGCCCGCGGCGTAATCAACTTCGTTGAGCGGAACCACGATCACGTCAGCATCCTGATAGCTTTTAAGCAGATCCGAGAAGGACACCCGCGGCATCAGCTTGATCCGATCCTGTGCTGATGGATCGACGGTGCCCTGATGCGTCCCATAAAATCCATGGGCGAAGAGTTTGAGATCGGCATCGACGGTTTTCATCGCCTGAACCAGGGTTGGATAGTCCCGATTTTCTGCACCGCATGCCATCACGACCTTTGCCCCTGGTGAGGCCGCGCGCGCGATGTCGCGCGGATGAAAAAACCGATCATCCACCCAGTTGTGAACCGTGAGGACCTTCTCGGGCGGCACGTTGCCTTCCTCGATGAGAAGACGTCGCTGCTTCTCGCTCACCACAATGAAGACACCAAACATTTTGTGACCGATAAGCCTAAGTATTTTTGCTTTTTTCGGGGTCATTGCATGGAAAACACAATACAATTTTCCCTGCCATCCTCTCAATCGCAGCAGTATTGCCGCAACGATCCCGATATCCTCGCCCGTCACATAGCACCGATCGATTGAGCCAGCCTGTATGACGAAGTTCACGACTGATCCAATGACTGGCTTTCGGCCAAACAGTCGCCCGAACAAAGCACTCCGCTCCGACCGAGCCGTAGCAAACGAAAAAACCTTCGCGTCGATCCTGCGCGCAACGGTAATGAATTCTGTGCGAGGGCCGTCCTCTGCTTCAAAGCCGCGAATTTCATCAGCGTAGCGACCTTTACCAAGCAAGACTGCACTGCGCATGAAAAAACCTTGATTTGCGGGATGGCACGCAGGCGGTTGGCCGTGAGCCCCAAGAAGCATCACCCATATGTCGCAAAGGACTGCAACACAACGGCAAAAGCAGCTGCAAGTTTTCGCGCTTCTGGGAAATGAACTCAGATGGCGGAATTGCCCTTCCAAAGCTTCCCTTGTTTGCGATCTCGCTCACAGACGGAAAATATAGTTCCTGCCAAATCTGAGTATCTCAGGCAGCGCGTCGGCTTTCTTGAAAATCTGACGCCGGCGTGCAGCGCGGTCTCGGCACTCTGACGCCAGACAAGCGAAGATGACGATCCGTTGCCCGATTGCGGCGCCGGACGGCCTCGCGCTGCGGCGGATATCGAGCTTCACTCCACGGCAGTCCGTCGGCGATCCTCCGGGGCGGAACCTGCCAGACATCCCGGCCCGTCGGATGGCAGACGTGCGGAATGATGCCGTCGAACGAGAACCGGGGTCGAAAACGATTGGCGCGCGATCCGTCCGAGGCTTGCGTGTCGAACGAGAGATGCAGTCCGATCCGGCGACGTAAAATGAACGCGTTTCGGATGGCACCGTTTGAGGAGGCGCCCGGCTTTCCATAGAAGCTGGCGTTTGCACTCTTACCGAAAGCGCCGGCGCGCCGATTGCGAGTAAAAACATCATGAGCAGTCTGAAATTTGGGACGAGCGGCTTACGCGGTCTCGTCACCGACCTCGTCGGGTGGCCGAGTTACGCCTACGCCCGCGCCTTCTTTCGTTCTGTTGCGACTACGGCTGGGGACAACCGCACCGTTGTCATCGGACGCGACCTGCGCGACAGCAGCGAAGGGATCGCCGCGACCGTCGCCGCCGCTGCCGCCGAGGCAGGGTTTACGGCGATTGATTGCGGTCCGCTTCCGACGCCGGCTCTCGCGCTGGAAGGGTTGCGCCGCGGGAGCTGCGCGGTGATGGTGACCGGCAGCCACATCCCTCAGGACCGCAATGGGCTGAAATTCTATCGCCCCGACGGTGAGATCACGAAGGCCGACGAAGTCGCGATCCTGGATGCTCTCGGGGACGTCTCGGCAGTGGGTTCGATGGGGATCGTTCCCGCCACACCGGAATCGAGTGCCCGAGACCGCTACCTCCGGCGCTATCGCGATGTGTTCGCGCAGGACGCCCTCGCGGGACAGCGGATCGCCGTCTACCAACAGAGCTCCGTCGCCCGTGATGTGCTGGTCGACGCGCTCGAATCCTTGGGAGCGCAGGTGACAGCCATCGGCCGCTCGGAGACGTTCGTGCCGATCGACACCGAAGCCCATCGGCCGGAGGATATTGCCTTCGTCCGCGATGCCATGTCCTCCGGCACCTACGACGCCCTCGTCACGACCGACGGCGATGCCGATCGACCGTTGGTGGCCGACGAAGCCGGCCGGATCGTTCGTGGGGACGTCCTCGGGTTGATCACAGCCCGCTACCTGAACGCCGACACGGTTGTGGTTCCGGTCACGGCCGGTTCGGCCATGGAGCGTGCGGGTGGGTTCAGCCGTGTGGTCCGCACACGGGTCGGCTCGCCTTTCGTCATCGCCGGCATGGCGCAGGCCAAGGAGGACGGTTCGGCGCTCGTTGTCGGCTTCGAGGCGAATGGTGGGTTCCTGCTCGGGTCGGACGCCCAGGTGAACGGCCGGACCTTGGCCGCCCTACCGACACGTGACGCGATGCTGCCGATCCTGGCGACCCTGGCGGCCACGCGCGCGAGCGGCCTGACGCTGGCCGGGCTCGTGGCCTCCTTGAATGCCGGGGAAACCGCGAGCGATCGGTTGCCGGAAACGCCGGCTGAACACAGCAGCGCCTTCCTGCAGCAACTCGGCCAGGAGACCTTCCGAAGCCGCTTCCTGCAACCCATCGGAGCCGCACGCGCGGTCGATACCCAGGACGGCGTCCGCATGGAACTCGATGGCGGGCGGACCCTCCATTTCCGCGCCTCCGGGAATGCACCGGAACTGCGGTGCTACGCGGAGGCCAACACCTCGGTCGAAGCTGAAGACCTGGTGCGGTGGGGACTGTCCGCAGCAGCGGATGCCATGACATCATCGGCCGCCGCGCGTCCGTGAGGGATCCAGCGCCGCCCCTTCCAGCCGGAGGCGAGACACGAAGCCTCGCCCTTGGGCGGGGCTTCCACTGAAGCAGGCAGAGCGTGGTCCCACAGCCTTCCTGCGGGTCCCCGTATCGCGCTCCCGGTGCCGCGCTCTCGGTAGCGCGGTCGAGCGCGGCAAGGTGCTGATGAGTCTTTCGAAATCAGGCTTCACGCCGCGTCCGCCCGCGCGATTCGGACGTGGCGCAGGGTATCAGCCTCATCGACCGATGTGCTAGAAGCAACAACGTGATCCGCCGCGAGCATTGTCGCCGACGGTCTGAAATCTTACGAATTGTGCAGTCGAAGGGCAGCCTGGATACAGGCAGGGGTGCCCAACGCTACGAGCCTCGTCGCTCCTGGGAATTTGCGGGTCTGATGTCGATGAGCGTTGCTGCCAAAGAGGGAACCGGAGTGACACAGCCAACGCACGCGCAATCCTATAGGAACACGGCGCAGAAAACGTCCGTTTTCAGCTGGTTGTTTGCTGCGCTCTGTCTCAATGGAATGATTTACAACGAGGTGATCGGCTCCGCCTTCTTGTATCTCCTCTTCATCGTGATGATCGTCATCGTCGCCGCGTATCCAACCGCATTTTTGCGGGAGTTCGAGAGCCAGAAGGCCATCCTACTTCTGCTTCCTGCCTACGCTCTGTTGTCGACGTTATGGTCGGCAGTCCCGGAATCGACGGCGCGAACGGCCTTGCAGGCCGTGCTGATGATCGCGTTTGGGGTCATGTTATGTCGTTTGGTCCCCGCCAAACAATTCGTTCATATCATGTTTCTTAGCCTGATCTTGGCAATTTTACTTGGTTTTATAGTCAATCGTCGTGTTCTTGATAGTATGACCAACGAAATAAACTGGTCTGGCATCTACTACAATAAAAACTCGATGTCCATGATCGGAGCGTTGTTCGGCCTGTGCTGCGCCCACCATGCGATGGATTCGAAGAGATTCGTTCCGATCAGATTGTTTTACCTGGCAATTCTGCCGCTGTCCTATGTCGTGTGCTATTCCGCCAAATCGATCGCCATGATCGTCATTCTGACGATCGGCCTCGGTTTGATGACGTCGATCTATCTGGCCTTCCTGCTCCCGCGACGCATGTTTCGATCGACGATCGAGCAGATCTCGATCGTCATCGTGATATTCAGCGGCGTCGGATTTTTTGTTCTCTCGAATTTTTCCGGTGAATTGCTTCAACTCGTCGGCAAATCTCCGACGTTGACAGGCCGCACGGTGCTTTGGGATTGGGCCAGCAAAATCATTCCCACCAAATTCTGGCTGGGATGGGGCTACAACGGATTTTGGGTCCAAGGTAACCCTCTGGCCGAGATGCTATGGCTCGAAAACCATGTTCAAAGTCGTATGGGCTTCCACTTCCACAATCTGTTCTATCAATCCCAGATTGACCTGGGGCTGTTCGGCCTCCTGATCGTGGCGACGATGCTGTCGTGGACATTCTTGATGTGTTACCGGTGGGTTTATTACTCGGCGAACATCACGAGTGTTTTCTATTTCTCCTGCGCCACAGTCATGATCGTCAGCCAATACCAAGATATCCAGCTCTTTGGAGGATTTGGTACGATGAGCCTTCTGTTCACGATTGCCGGTGTCTACGCGTATGATTTTAACGCAATGGAACGCTCTCGCTCCTCTCGCAAAGGCAACGTTCAGTCATCCCGCGTCGGCGGTGCCCTTGTCGGCTCGACACAGGTTCCCGAAGGCACGACGCAGGTCTCGCGCGGATACTGATCAGGGGAGCGATAATGGCCTCTCCAAGTCCGTCACAGCCCCGGCCGTGGTTCTGAATACCGTCAGGGCTTTTCATCATTGCGACGAGTTGGCTGCGCTCCGTCGTTGTGGCGTTGGCATGATAAAGCGGCCATGTCGAACTGCGCCATAGCGCGTCCCTCCACGCCACCGTGAAGCGTGCATCATCAACCCCGGGGCCAACGGCTCAGGTACGCTGGGAACGAGGCCCTGATGCGGATCAGGCCGCAAGCTCACGGTCGGCCTCGCCGCGTGCCGCCTTCAGACAGGCCTCGACGGCATCCCTCAGCGAGGACACGTAGACGTCCGCCCCAACCTGTCGACCAATGGCAGCATCGGTGAGAATCTTCTCGCCGACGGGCCAAAGGCCCACCAGCACAGGCACGTTCGGCGCACGCCGCCTCAGGCGTTCCAGCAGGTAGCGCAGGTGCGCCGGGTTGCCGGTGATGTCGAGGTAGGAGATGCACACCATCGCCACGCCGTTCAGATCGAGATCACGGATACGGTCGCGTGAAACCGCATCGTGGTCGGCGACTCGAGCGCCGAGTCCGTGCTTGCGCAGCAGCTGAGCCAGCATTGCCGAGGACGCCTCATCGAGAGGACCGCGGCCGGCGACGCAGAGGACAGGTGCTTCACCACGCCACGCTTCCGGCAAGGCCTCGGGAGACGGCGCGTGACCCGGTACGGCCTCGTTCTTGGGATGGGCGCGCTCGGCCAGGCTTGGAGTCTCCTTCGGGTTGAACGCCTTGGCCTCGCCATCAGGCTCGATGTCGGGATGGGTCTCGAAATCCGCGACCAGGGAGCGGGAGGATGCTCTGATGTTTTCCAGCTGTGCGGGCGTGACGACCCCGCGACCGAAGTCGTTGGCCGCGAGTTGCAGGCCCTTCAACGCCACTTCGTCGTAGTATGAGGAGAGTGAGCGCTCCTTGAGCATCGCCTCGGCGAGATCGCGCACCTCGTCCGGGTCGCCCGCCAGCATCCGCTGGTAGAAGTTCTCGATAGGCGTGAGCGGCGGCCGGTCACCGAGCAGCACGTCAAGGAATTCCAGACTTTCGACGTGGCGTCCGAGGACGACAAGGCACACGGTGAAGGGCGTCGCGAGGATCAGGCCGATGGGTCCCCACAAGAACCCCCAGAACAGGGTCGAGACGACGACTGCGAAGGGCGAGAGGCCAGTGGAATGACCGTAAAGGAGCGGTTCGATGACATGGCCGAACAAGGGCTCGGCAACCAGGAAAAGGGCGGCGGTGGCGATCACCATGCCCCAACCGGGATCGACGGCTGCCGCGAGCGCAAGGGGGAGCAGGGCTGAGATGAACGCGCCGATATAGGGCACGAAGCGCATCAAGGCGGAGAAGACCCCCCACAGGAGCAGATTCGGCACCCCGATGAGCCAGAGCCCCACGCCGATAATGAAACCAAACGCCGCATTCATTCCGAGCTGTGCGAGGAAGTAGGTGCCGAGCCGGCCTGCGGCGTCGTCCATGGCAACGGTCGTCCGGTGCAGGTCGCTCGACCCAAGCAAGCGGATCATACGGTTGCGGAGGTCTTCACGCTGCAGGAGCAGAAACACCACCACGACAAGAACAATGCCGATCGTGGTCAACGGCTCGACGATGGGACCAAGGACATTCCGAGCCAGGGTCAGCGGCGAGACCTCGGGTTCCTGGACCCGAACCAGTTGCGCCTTGGGCGTATCGCCTGCCGGGCCGGTCACCGCAGCGGTACCGGCCGCGTCGGCCTTCTGAGTGGCGTCGTGAACCTGATGGTTGAACTTCTGCAGGACCCGATTGGCCTCCCCGAGCCAGCCCTGCTGCAGGCCAGCGAATTTCTTGTGCACGGTGGCCTGATACTGCGGCAGGTTCCCGGCCAAGCCAGCGACCTGGGTGCCGATGAGAGCGCCGATGCCGCCGATCACCGCGAGGGCAAGGAGAACGGCGACGATCACCGAGGGCACGCGTCCCAGCTTGATCCGCCTCAGGAGATTGACCACGGGTCCCAGGACGAAGCTGAGAAGGACGGCCAGCACGAGGGGGATAAACACCTCGCGCCCGAAATACAGCGCCGCCACGAGAACCACGCCGACCGCGAGCGTCAGCAGCCCACGAAAGCCCGGCACGAGAGGTGGAGGAACCTGCGCAGGCGGGCGGACGGCAACAGCATCGTCGGTGTGCATGCAGAGGACTCCCGGACCGTCGCGCCTGGCTTCACGACACATCCCCTTAACGCGATCGGATCGCTTTCAGCCCCCGTCCGCATCGCAACGCTCACGTTGAGGGTTTGATCAGCTGCCCGTATCGACAACCCGCGCCACTCTGCGGGGGTCACCTTTTCCCGGCACGCGCGTGCGTTGTGTCGCGTAAGACGCCGGTTCAAGTCTTGGCGGTACCCAGATCGAATCTGGGAGGCACCGGGATCGGCCCCCATGGAACCCGAAGGATCGGCTTTTGCTTTCCCGTGTGATTTTGACAGAAACCTGTCGTGCGGAGTGGGCTACGATGCATGAGACCGCCAAGGACCAGCCGCTGGGCTCAGCCGAGACGAGTCCTGAAACGATCGGTGGCTTCGCTGACGAAATCCGGATGCAGGCGGTCGGCTACGCCGGGAAGCGGAAGGCTGATGTGTCTCGGGTCGTGTCGGATGTTGGGGATGCCATCCGGGCAGGTGGGTCCGGCTTTTCCGATCAGCCCAACATCAAGGCCTTCTTCGATGCGGCCGCCGAGGGAATCGAGGAGTTCGCCGACGGCATCAACCGGCGCACGTTCAGTGAAATCTACGACGAGGTGGATGCCGTCGTCCGCCGCCGTCCAGGCGTCACCTTCGCGGCGGCGGCGCTTGCCGGCTTTGCGCTGTTTCGCGTCCTGAAAGCCTCGGAGATCCGTCCGGTCCCGCGTTCGCGCGCTGTCGTTCCCGTCCAGGTCGCTCCCGTCGATGTCGTCCCCCTCGATGTCGTTCCGACCCCGGATGTGTGAGCCGATGCTTGACTGAGCGTGATCATCGACCCGCATAGAGACTCGGCCCTTCTCCGTGCGGACAGGAGGGGCGGTGTTTTCCGGCCACGCGACGCGGTGGGACCCGGCATCCTGCGCAATGGCGACGCGGTCATGCCGCGCCGGCACTGACACGCGCCGGCTCGCCCGGCCGGTGACGTGCGAGCATGCGGACCAGAGCCAGAGTCGCAGAGGTTCGACGATCGGGAACGAGACTCCATCGAGAGCGGTTCGCCTCCCGATGGAAACCTATGTTATCCTCGTCGCCGGGTTCGGTGTCCTGGTGCTTCTGACGGCATGGTTGCCGATGGTGCTTCGGGCACTGCCGTTGTCCTTGCCCATCTGCTGCGTCGGCATCGGTGCGGCCTTGTCGCTGGTCCCTGCCATCGGCGCAGTCACGCCACATCCGGGCACGCACCTCAAGCTCATCGAACATGCCACCGAGGCGGTCGTCGTGATCTCGCTGATGGGCGCCGGTCTGAAGATCGACCGCTTCATCGGCTGGAAGCGCTGGTCGTTGACGTGGCGCCTGCTCGGCATCGGCATGCCACTGACCATCCTGGCACTGACCGTTCTGGGATCGGCTCTGCTGGGGTTGGGCGCCGCGGCAGCCCTGCTTCTCGCCTCGTCACTGGCACCGACCGACCCGGTGCTCGCCTCCGATGTCCAGGTTGGCCATCCGGCCGAGGACCACGAGGACGAGCCGCGCTTCGCCCTCACCTCTGAAGCCGGCCTGAACGACGGGCTCGCCTTCCCGTTCGTGAATCTCGCGATGGCGTTGGCGGGTTCCGGCAGCCTCGCGGATGTGCCCTGGTCGCACTGGTTGGCGGTCGACGTGCTCTGGAAGATCCTCGTCGGCGCCGTCCTCGGCGCGTTGATCGGACGGATTCTGGGATGGCTGACCTTCCACCTGCCCAACCTGTCGAAGCTGTCCCGAACGGGGGATGGCTTCGTCGCCCTGGGGGTGACCTGCATCGCCTATGGCTGCGTCCAGGCTGTCGACGGCTACGGCTTCGTGGGCGTCTTTGCAGCAGCCCTGGCGCTGCGCGCGTCAAGCCACGGGCATGACTACCACCGCAAGATGCACAACTATGCCGAGGAGCTCGAACGGCTGCTGATGATGGTCCTGCTCGTGGGCTTTGGAGCCATGCTCGCTGCCGGAGGCCTGCTCCAGGCTCTCACGTGGCACGCCTTCGTGTTCGCCATGCTGGCGCTTCTGGTCGTTCGACCCCTGGCGTGCTGGATCGGTCTTCTGGGAAGCGGGCGATCCCGGGAGGACCGCGCCGTGGTCAGCTTCTTCGGCATTCGTGGCCTTGGGACGGTCTATTATCTCGCCTTCGCCATGAGCCATGCAACGTTCCCGGAGGCGGATCTGCTCTGGGCGACGGCCGGCCTGACCGTGCTAATCTCCATCCTCCTGCACGGCGTCACGGTCACGCCGGTGTTGCGCGCCCTCGATCGACGGATGGGGCGGGACACGGAAAGCGCCCAACTCGACCTGAGCCTGTGTCAAAGCTGATCCCGTGGGGCCGGGTGATTGGAACGCAGTTGCTTGACCTTGGCTCGGCGCTTTGCGGCCGAACCCAAGGGAAACCATGCAGCAGATTGAACGGAGAGGGACGACGCCGAGCCGTCTCGATGCACGATCCAGTTTGCAAGTGCCGTCCAGCAAGGAGGTCCGACGAGGGTCGGATTGTCGTTCCAGGCTGCCGGACATGATCCGACATCCTGTGTCCCGATCCCTCCGCCGGGCGGACGCGAAGCCTGCGTCGATTCCAGGCTCCCGCGCCATGGGGCAACCGAGAGCGCAGGCCACGGAACAGATGCGCTCTTGATCAATCGCCCGGCGCCGCTTCGCTCGAGGACTTGGCCCCGTGGCGACAGACCCGTCACCGGGGAGTACCAAGCTCCTGAGGCTGGCAATCTGCAGCCAACAGATCGGGGCCGGCTCTGGCCGATTGGACAAGCCCGCCCCTCAAAGCGAGGGCGTAGGAGCGCAGCCTACCCTACCGAGCGCTTGCGCCCGCCGATCGTCCGTTCTTCGCCGACAGGAACTGCACGTTCAGACTCATGCCCAACCGATGCCGCACGGCACAGTCGAACTGGCGTCCGTCGGCATCGATGATGATCTCGAACCGATCCGGCACCTGCGCCGCCTGACCGAGATGCAATCGTGCGCCGCCCTCCGACAGGTCGCGGATGGAGCAGGCAATGCGTTCGCCACCGGGCAGGCGGATCCCGGCCTGCAGGAGGACGCGCGTTCTTCGCTCGGTGCGCCGCTCCTCCATCCCGATGGTCCAGTTGTCCAGTCCCGTGCTGATGCTCGACACCCCGTCGGCGGCCTGCTGCATACTGCCCAGGATCTTGCCCGTGGCCTGCGCCTGCTCATCCATCGAGGCGGTGACGCCATCGACATGCTGGCTGATCGTGCCGATTGCCGCCGTGATCGTCGCCAGGGTCGTCGCGACCTCGGTGGAGACCGCCTGCATACCGGCGATCTCGTCGCTGATCCGGTTCGTGGCGGCCGCCGCCTGACCGGCCAGGTTCTTCACCTCGGTCGCCACGACCGCGAAGCCGCGCCCGGCCTCTCCGGCGCGGGCCGCCTCGATCGTCGCGTTCAGGGCCAGGAGATTGATCTGCTGGGCGATGTCCGTGATCATCGTGGCGACGCCACTCATCGACCGCGCCGCGCCGCGCAGCCGCTCGGTGGCGGTATCCGCCTCGCCGGCCCGGCCATGGATGTCGTCCACCACGGTCTTGGACTGAGCCATGCTGCGGGAAATTTCCAGAGCGGCAGCGTTCATGGCGTCCGCCGCATCCGTGACCGCCTGGACGTTGTCGAGGGTGCGTTCGGCGGCCTCGACCGCAACGGAGCGCGCCTCCATGTTGGCCGAGACGTCGCTAGCGTACTTCACGATCTTGGTCAGGCGGCCGGCGGGATCGAAGATCGGGTTGTAGCTCGCCTGGATCCAGACGGGCCGGCCGCCCTTGCCGAAACGCTGGAACATGCCCGAGGCGTAGTGGCCGGCGCGCAGGCGGTCCCAGAACGCGGCGTAGTCGGCCGTCTGCGCATAGCCGGGCTCGACGAACATCGCGTGCGGCCGCCCCCGGATCTCCTCGATCCCGTAACCGAGCGCCGACAGGAAGTTGGCATTGGCGTCGAGGACCGTCGCGTCGGGCGCGAACTCGATCACCGCCTGCGACCGGTTGACGGCCGCCAGCTGACCCATCGCGTCGGCGACCTGCAGCTTCTGCGCCGTGATGTCGGTGGCAAACTTCACCACCTTGATCGGGACGCCATCCCGGTCGCGGATCGGATTGTAAGTGGCCTGGATCCAGATCTCGCGCCCACCCTTGGCGATGCGCTTGAACTCACCCGAGCGGAACTCGCCTCGGCCAAGATCCGCCCAGAAGGCGCGATACGCCGCCCCCTCGCGCTCGGTCGGATCCACGAACAGGCTGTGATGGCGTCCCTGGACCTCGTCGAGCCCGTAGCCCACAGCAGCCAGGAAGTTGGCGTTCGCATCGAGGATCGTTCCGTCGAGGGCAAACTCGATGACGGCCTGGGAGCGTTGCAGGGCTTCGAGCTGCCCGTCATGGTCGATGTTGCGCAGCACCTGCGGGGTCACATCGGTGGCGAGCTTGACCACCCGGGTCACGCGCCCGGCGCGGTCGAGAACCGGGTTGTAGGTGGCCTGGATCCACACCGCGCGGCCGTCTTTCGCGAACCGCTTGAACTCGCGCGTCTGCGGCTCGCCACGACCCAAGGCGTTCCAGAAGGCGCGATAGGCCTCGCTTCCCTGTTCCGCGGGGGACACGAACCGGGCGTGGTGCTGCCCCGTCAACTCGCCGAGGGTGTACCCCATCAAGTCGAGGAAGAGCGTATTGGCGGTAAGCACCGTGCCGTCAGGGGTAAACTCGATGCGGGCTCTGGACCTGTCGATAGCGGCCATCAGCGCGCGCAAGTCAGAGTCGAAAAACGCCACGAAGCCGCTCCTGCGATGCGCTTTCGCATCTGGGCTCTCCCTAATCGACTTCGATTAAACAAAACCGAAACATCTTTAAGGCGAGTGCCGATTTATATTCAATCATCAACACAGACTGTTTCACGGCGTTGTGATTTGCACCCGTCAGGCTAGGTTAAACTATGTTGTTGCTTTGCGAGAGAAGAGGGTCTCGAGCGCGCCACACCCTGGCCGACGAGACCGGCGTCGGCTTCCGCTCCAGGCCTGTGTCGATGCGGCTCGCGTCTCCTGCATGAGCCGTCCCGTCTCATCGACTCGGCAGATCGCGTTTCCTCTAGGGAGACGTCGAGCCCGGCAAAGTACCTCGTGGCTGTTCCATCCTGATGCTGTGGCGATCCAACCTCGACCACGATCTCACATCTCGATCGGAGCAGCCGCCTTCCGCCGACCCGCAGCGTGACCCCAATCACCCCATAGGAACCGGCCTGGGACAGCAGGCCAGGTCGTGAAACAGATTGAGACGCTTCGCTCTCCTGCCCCCCATCACGCGGCGGCTCCGGGCCGACCGCGAAGAGAAGCGCGTGACCCGCAGGAGCGATACATTGGGACCCGGGCACATCGATGGGGAGACGCTTGCCTCACGAACCTCCTTTAGAACAGCTCCTCGGTAAGCCAACCAGGACGGTCGTTTCAGTGCACGCATGTTTTCGCGCGAATCGGATGCCCAACGGGGAGGCGGGGGCTCCAGGCCCGCAACCCGCTCCTCCTTCTCTCGATCTCGCCACAGCGGCGTTCCGCGCTCTTGCGACGTGGCGTTCGTTCGACGGGATCGCCTGCGCGATTTGGGCAGCCGTCACCGCTCAAGTGGCCCCACCATCGTCATCGCCGAGGCGCGCGTGTTGCGCTTTTGTTCTAGGCGATGGGCGGGGCAATCGGGCATAGTTTCGGCATGCGCCTGATGCTTTGGTCTGCCCTCCTGCTGATGAGTTTCGCGCCGCAGCCCGCGGTCGCCGAGTCGGGTTCCGGGTCCGAGGTCGGGCTCGCGGCCCTCGAACACGCTTGGCACGACTGCGTCCGGGAGGCCTTTGCGCATCAGCCCCGGACCCAGAGCAGGGCCGCGTCCCAGCGCAGCGCCCTCGACGAATGTCAGGCCCAGGAGGACGCCTTCGTGGCCGCCGCGATGACGGCGGAGACGGCTCGGCCGCAGGAGCGGATCGGGCGGCATCTCGCCCTGGCGGACCGGGCCCGGGCCTGGGCCGCCTCCGTCGCCAGCGACGTCATCGATCCGGTCTCGTCCTGGTTCGGCGCCTGGCGGCGCTGAACACGCTTGCAGCGAAAGTCGGCAGGTGCGCAGCATGGCTCGACAGGTGCGCAGCATGGCTCGACAGGCGCGCAGCATGGAACGCCAGACCGATCCCGGGACAGCCCACCAGCACGAACAGCGTGATCAGGGCCCGCCCGAGATGATCGGCCCCGAAGACCGTATCGGACAGAAGGCCGAGGAGCGGCGGACCGGTGCCCGAGGCCGACAGGGTCACACCGGCGATGAAGAGCGCGCTCACCCGCCCCCGCAGCGCCACCGGCGTCAGCAACTGCACCCCCGTGACGGCGGCCGGAGCCGTGAGCCCGAGCATCGCCGTCAGGACGGTGAAGGCGGTCAGCGACAACGTCCGGTCCGGCACCACCGCCATGACGACCGCCAATGGCAGAGCGGCGAGGAGGCCGAGGCCCAGCATCCGCGAGCTCGCCGCCCGCCGACGGGCGCGGTCGATCCGCCCCAGGATCAGGCCGGCGGAAAGGTGGCCGAGCGGACCGCCGATCAGCAGCAGCAGGCCGAGCACGATCCCGCTCTCCGATGGGCTCATGCCGTGGCTGCGGACGTAGAGGGTCGGCCCCCAGGCCCCCAGGGTCCGGCCCATGAGGACGGCGCAGGCCGCCGCGACGCAATGGGGCAGATAAAGCCTCCAGCGGCGGCGCATCCAGGCCCAGGCCGGCCTCAACCCGCCCCGATGGGCCGGCGGAGCCCGGAGCGGCGTCAGGCGGATGGCGGCCAGGATCAGGAGGAGGTTCGGCAGGCAGGCCAGGACGAAGAGCGCCCGCCACGGCGACAGGGCGCCGAAGCCGGGAAAGACCATGCCGCCGCGCCCCGCAAGCCACGCCAGGGTCGCGCCGCCGGCGAGCAGGGCACAGCTCTGGCCCAGGCTGCCGCTCGCGGTGAACAGGGACACGTTGAAGGCCATCCGGCGCGGGACCGACCCGTGCGCGATCAGCGAGAGGGAGGCCGGGGCGAGGCCGGCCTGGCCGAAGCCGAGAGCCAGGCGGCTGAGACACAGGCCCCAGAACGATCCGGCCAGGCCAAATCCGAGGGTCGCCAGGGTCCAGATCGCGATGCTGGCGACGAGGATTCGACGCTGGTGGCCGCGATCGGCCAGGCTGCCGAACAGCGGCATCGTCAGCGCGTAGAAGGCGACGAAGGCGGAGCCGTGGAGAACCCCGAGCTGGGCGTCGCTCAGGGCCAGCGCCTGCTTCACCGGAGTGGTCACGAGAGTGAGGAGGAAGCGGTCGCTGGCCGCCGAGAGCTGCGCGAGCGCCATCAGCACCAGCGAGCCGACGCCCAGGAGCGTCCGGCTCGGGACCGACGCGGCCGCCCTGCCCGGGCCTTCACGCATGCGCGGCGCGCTGCGGACGGTCTGGGCGGATCGTCTGGGCGGCGCGCATCAATACAGCTCGCTGTGCCACTCGGCGAGAGGCCATGTCTGGTCGCCCCGCACCCCCGTCTGGGTCCGCATCTGCTGCATGGAGGCCCGGAACTGCCCCGGGGGGCGGCCGAAGGTCGTGCGGAAGGCGCGGTTGAAGTGCTGCTCGCTGGTGAAGCCGTAGGCGTAGGCGAGCGTCGCGATCGAGCGCGTCTCGCCCTGGCGGCGAAGGGCATCCCGCACCCGCTCGAGCCGTCGCTGCTGGACGAAGCGGGCCACGCCGCCGTCGCGCAGGAACGCGCGATAGAGCAGGCTGCGGGAGATCCCGAGACTGGCCGCGATAGTGTCCGCGCCGAGGTCGCGATCGCCCAGGTGCTGCTCCACATGGACCTCCGCTGCCCGGCGCCGGACCACGTCATCGGAAGCGTCGTGCGTGGCCGCCCAGACCACGGCCTCGGCCGGAGCGGCCTGCCCGCGGAGGGCGGCGGCCAGGAGCATGCCCAGAACGGCGCTCGATCGCGACGCGACCGTGGGATCCAGCGATTCCGAGCGCCGGGTCAGGGAGACGATGAAATCGGCGACCAGGCCTCCGACGCGCTCCGGCAGGATCGCGCCGTGGAAACGGCGGACGTCGGGCGCCAGGGGCTCGATCAGCTCCCGCGCCACCGGCGTCGAGATCTGATGGACGTCGTGGGCCCGGCTCAGGTGGGGCAGCGTGTTGTCGCAGACGAGGATTTCTCCCGGCCGCACCCGGCGCTCCTGTCCGGGAGGCCCGGCCACCAATTCGCCCGCGAGCAGGAGATGGAGGGTGACATGATCGAATCCGTCCTGCCGGACGCGCTGCGGAGAGCGGCTGTGCTGGACGCCGTTGAGGTGACGCTTGAACAGGATCATGCGATCCAGGCGGTAGGCCTGGACCTGGGCGCGGAAGTCCGATCCGATCCTGGCGACATCGGCGCCGCCGGAATACAGCTCCCGATACGCCTCGAATGCGAATTCGGGACCCAGCCGCTGCGTGGAGAAGGCGAAGGACGGAAGCGACACGTCTGGCTGAACCCGGTGGGAGTCATCAGGAGGACCGGCCGACCGGGATCAAACGATTCGACCTCAAGTCTTCCTGATTAGGGTGGTTCCCGGATAGACGACAAGGCACGGTTTCGTGAAGTCAAAAAATGCTGAGTAATCTGTTTGATATATCCCAACCCGAGCACCCACAAAGCCCGACCAGCGGCGGTGGGCTTGCCCGATTTGCAATCAAGGGCCAACACAGAATCTTCATAATATTTTTTCTTATTGTAGCCTGTAAGAATCCGAATTGATCCCGTGGCGGTCTTTATTTATCCAATCCTCGAACCGGCCATGCCGAGACGAGCCAGAACGTGGACCAAGACGTTGACCCGGAAATGGTGTCGGGCGCTGCAACGCCTCGGTAACCGTTACGCCCTAAATCTGGCGAACCCGCCCGCCCTCCCTGATCCGCGATGCGCTGAATGACCAGAGACCAGCTAGCCGCCGAGTTGCTCCGTATTTCTAAACTGCAGCTCAGCGATATCACACGCGCCGTCAAGAATGGAGAGAAGTCGATTGCATTGAACGAAGTGGTCGATCTTGGCAGACGCCTGAACCGACTCGCGGATGCTGTCGCCGGCCGCCCGCCGCAGGCGATCTCACCCCCGTCCGCGGCCCCCGACGAAACCCGCGTCCAGGCGTGAGCGCGGCATCGGAGTGGCGCGCGGCCCGAAACGTCGCGGCGCGCGCCCGGCTCGACCGGGCCCTGCCCGCCGTCTTCCCGGCCACGGTCCTGCGCCACGCCCTGTCGCGGCCGCTGATCCCGCCGACGCCGCGCCTCGCGGTGGAGGGATATTGGCGCGCCCACCTGATGCGCGCCGATCGCATGGCCCGGGCGCTGGCCGCGCGCTCGGGTCAGCCCGAGGGCTGGACGTGGCGTCTCGGCACCGAGAAGGGGTCGGGCCTCGCCGCAACCTTCCGGATGCCGCCCTCCCCCTTCCGGGAACCGGCCCACGCACGCGGGAAAGGTCATTGCTGCATCTGCGGACAGCCGGTCTACCGCTTCGGCTGGCACCGGGACCTCTGGGGCACGGGCGTGCCGAACAAGAACGCACGCTGGCACGCAGCCTGCGTTGCCGCCTGGAAACTGTGGGTCGCCCCGAGCGACCAAGTCAAGGTGCTGAAGGCGCACCAGCGTCACCGCTGCGCCGCCTCCGGCAAGCGCCTGTTCAAGACCGCCGAAGTGGACCACCGGGTGCCGCTCTACCGCGTCTGGCGCGAGCATCGCGACGCGGCCTGGCCGACCCTGCTGGGCTTCTGGGGCGCCCCGAACCTCCAGGTCGTCAACCGGGCGGTCCACGTGGAGAAGTGCAGCCTCGAAGCCGGCGAGCGGGCCCAGAGCCGGCAGGCCGCGCGCGGCCGGGCGAGTGAGCCGCCTGATCCGGAGTTTGCCCGGGCGCCTGCCCCGAGCCTCGGTCGCGATCCGGTCGGCTGAGCAAGGCCGGCGCCAGCACTCGGCCCCAGCTGTTGCGAGCGGGGCTCCGGCCCTCAGAGGATGCCTTCGATCAGCTCGAGCTGCTGCGCCTCGGTGGCCTCGATGTACCAGTTCTCGGGAGCGCGCCGCAGGACCTCGTCCAGGGACACGCGCGAACCGGCGACGAGGTTGGCGAAGCCCTCGTTCTGGATCTCGATCGAGCACTCGATCTCGTGCAGAGCAGCCTTCACGGAGGCGATGCAGGTGGTCAGGGGGCCGTTGAGCACCACCTGCTTGTCGAGCTTGCGTTCATGGACCATCAGCCGCGTGCCGCGCGTGAGGAAGCGGTTCGGCCTGGCGAAGAAGCTCATGAAGGTGGTCCCGGCCGAGTAGATCGCCGCCTTGCCGAGGAACACGAAGCGCCGGTCGGTCATCACGCCGCTCTTGAAGCGGATGTCCTCGCCCATCATCCGCGCGACCTCGGGGTCGCCCCCGAGGGTGGTGAGCTCGACGACCACGAGGTCGCGCCCGTCGATCGCATCGAGCTGGCTCCGGAAATCCCGGTACATGTCGTGGTCGACCGGCCCTGACAGCAGGATGGCCGGCGCGTCGAACGCGGATGCGGGCAGAGGGCTGGTATCCATGGTGCGGCTCCTGTCGCGACCCATCACGGGTCCGTGACAGCGAGAACGCAAATCCCCGGCCCGGGATCGGTTCCCCAGCCGGCCTCAACGTTTCTTAACCGTTCCGTCGGTATGTCGAAGCTGCTTCGCACTTCGGTTAACCCACGAGTTCGCCCCGATGAGCCACCACACGGAAACGCTCGTGATCGGCGCGGGACCGGCCGGCCTGACCGCCGCCTACCTGCTGGCGAAGGCGGGCCGCTCCGTCACGGTCCTGGAGAAGGACCCGGTGCAGGTCGGCGGCATCAGCCGCACCGTCGCGCATAACGGCTACCTGTTCGACATCGGCGGCCATCGCTTCTTCTCCAAGTCGAAGGCGGTGGTCGATCTCTGGGACGAGCTGCTGCCGGACGACTTCATCGAGCGGCCGCGCCTGTCGCGGATCTTCTACAAGGGCAAGTACTACGCCTACCCGCTGAAGGCCTTCGAAGCGCTGCGCAATCTCGGACTCCTCGAGAGCACGGCCTGCGTCGCCTCGTATCTCTATGCCCGGGCCCGGCCGATCGCGGAGCCGAAGAGCTTTCACGACTGGGTCCGCAACCGCTTCGGCGAGCGCCTGTTCTCGATCTTCTTCAAGACCTACACCGAGAAGGTCTGGGGCATGTCCTGTGACGCCATCTCGGCGGACTGGGCGGCCCAGCGCATCAACGGCCTCGATCTCGGCGCGGCGATCCGCGATGCGCTGGTGCGCTCGCTCGGCCTGCGCAAGGCCCCGCGCGCCGGCGAACCGGTGATCAAGACGCTGATCGAATCGTTCCGGTATCCCCGGAAGGGACCGGGCATGATGTGGGAGGCGGCGGCCGCAAAGATCGCCGCCGGGGGCGGCACGCTGCGCCTCGACCGGGGTGTCGACGGCCTGCACTACGAGGCGCGGACCGGGCTCTGGACCGTGACGGCCAAGGGTGCGGACGGCACCCGCGAGACCTTCACGGCCCGCAACGTCGTTTCCTCCGCGCCCTTGCGCGAACTCGTCGGGTCGATCTCGCCCACGCCGATCAGCACCTTCCAGGCGCGGGCTCTGCAGTACCGCGACTTCCTCACGGTAGCGCTGATCGCACGCACGGACCGGAACTTCCCGGACAACTGGATCTACATCCACGATCCGTCGGTGCAGGTCGGGCGGGTGCAGAACTTCCGTTCCTGGTCGCCCGAGATGGTGCCGGACGCGGACCATACCTGCCTCGGGCTCGAGTATTTCTGCTTCGAGGGTGACGGCCTGTGGACCGCGTCCGACGCGGACCTGATCGCCCTGGCCAAGCGCGAGATCGGTCAGATCGGGCTGATCCGCTCCGAGGACGTGGTCGATGCCTGCGTGGTGCGGCAGCCCAAGGCCTATCCGGTCTACGACGAGGACTACAAAGCTCACGTCGCCACCATCCGGCGCGACCTCGAGCATGCCTATCCGACCCTGCACCTCGTCGGGCGCAACGGCATGCACAAGTACAACAACCAGGACCACGCGATGATGACCGCGATGCTCACGGTCGAGAACATCCTCGCGGGAGAGCGCCGCTACGATCCGTGGTGCGTGAACGAGGACGCGGAATACACCGAGGCGGGCGTCTCGGGGGCGCAGGACGCGCTGGCGAGCGAGCGCCTGGTTCCGCGCCGCGCGGCCTGACGGCGATGGCGCAGGCCGCGACACCGGACCCTGCGGCGGCCGCGGACCCGGCGCGAGGATGGGGCGGGCGCTGGGCGCAGGCTGCAGCGCGCTCCGCCTGGCCTGTCCTCGGGGCGGCGGGCCTCTACCTGCTGATGCATCCCTACGGCGGCATCGAAGGAGATGCGCGCATCTATGTCGGGCGGGCGCTCGCGGATCTCGATCCGGACGGGGTCGGACGCGACCTCATGTTCGCCCTCGACGGACAGTCGCGCTTCAGCCTGTTCCCGATCGTCCTCCGGGCGCTGGTGCAACGCCTCGGCCCGGACGCCGCGGCCCTGGCCGTCAGCGTCGCGGGCCTGTTCGCCTGGTTCTGCGCGGCGGCCTTCCTCGCGGGCGCCATCGCGGCGGATCGGCGCCGCTGGGGCATCCTGATTGCCCTGGTGGTGCTTCCCGCCTCGTACGGCCATCCGGGCATCTTCCGCATCGGGGAGGCGCTGGCGACGCCGCGGACCCTGGCGGAAGCGGCAGTCCTGGCGGGCTTGGCGTCCCAGCTCTCGGGCCGGTTCTGGTCGGCCGCCCTTCTCATGCTGGTCGCATGCCTGATCCACCCGATCATGGGACTCGCTGGCTTAGGGGTGCTCAGCATCGTCCTGGTGGCGGAGGATCGGCGATGGCTGGCGCTCCCGGCCACCGCGCTGCCCGCGATCGTGCTCGCCGCCTATCTTAGTCTGCCGCTGTTCGGGCGATTGCTGCAGCCCATCGATCCCCAGTACCTGAGCATCCTGCGCCAGCGATGCTCCGATCTCTTCCCCCTGCTCTGGTCGACGCAGGCCTGGGCGTCTCCGCTGGTGCAGGCCGCCTCGATCCTGATCGCCGGGGCCCTCGTGCCGCGGCCGGTCCGCCGGGTTCTGTACGCCGCACTCCTGGCCGGCCTCTGCGGCGTCGCGGCGAACATCGTCTTCGAGGAGTTTGGATCGTCGCTCCTGGTGATCCAGGCTCAGCCCTGGCGTCTCCTTTGGGTCACCTCGGTCGTTGGTGCCGCCGCCCTCGGGCTCTGCGTCACCACGCTGCCGCGGGGAGGCGCGGGAGACCGGATGACCCTCGCGCTGCTGGTTCTGGGCTGGGTGTATTCCGACGATCCTCTGATTGCCGGCGGCGCGGGCACCCTCGCGCTCGCCGTTCACGCGGCCGTCCGCCGCCGCTGGATCGGACCCTCACGCGCCCTGATGCTGGCGACCGTCTGGCTGGTCGGCGCGCTCGTTGCCTGCCGCGCCGTGCTGGAAGCCGTCGCCCTGGGTTGGCTGGTCACCCGCCTGCCCCCGGGTGCCTATCTCGAACTCAGTCTCATCCGGAACTTCGGGCTGGCGGCGCCGCTCGCCCTCACCGCCGGCCTCGCCTGGATCGACATGGCGCGAAGCCGACCCGCGCGGATAATTCTCGGGTTGATGCTCACCCTGACGCTCGTGAACTTTTGGGATGAGCGCGCGCCGGTCTTCGGACGGACCGAGGACCGGGGCGCGCGGTCGGATCTGATCCGGGCGGTCGCGGGCCGCCCCGGCGAGGTGCTCTGGCTCGACAGCGGCGCCGAGACCTGGCTGGTGCTCGGACGTCCGAACTGGATCAACACGCTTCAGGGCGCCAGCATCGTGTTCTCGCGCCCCCTCGCCATGGCGTGGTCGGAACGAATGGGCCGACTGATCGCCCTCGGTCTTGCCACCGAGGCCAACCGCGTGCCGTTCGCGCCCCCCGTCCCGCCGCGCGCGCCCGATCTGCCGGTCGGCGCGGTCGAGACCCTGTGCGCGGCACCCGACGCACCGGCCTGGATCGTCCTGCCGCTGCGCGACGGCCAGGTCCCGCCCGATGGGGGCCGCGTGTTTCCGCTTCATCGTCCCTCGGTGAACGCCATACCGGCCGTCGACGGCCTTTCGTGGAACGGCACGGTCGCCTACGGGCTGCTGCCCTGCCGGACCTGACGTCACGGCTCGGGCAGGTTTCAGCGGCTCCAAACCCGTTGCGCCCCTCTCCTGTCAGTCGAGACGCAGGAGCATGAGCCCGATCAGGGCCGCGATTGGAATCGCGAGACACCCGAACGACCAGGCGGCCACCCCGAAGGCGCCCGCCAGCGCCCCGATGGCGAAGGCCAGCACCGCGGGCACCATCCGGCGCAGGCGCCCCCGCGCCGGGCCGTCCGGCGGAACGGCGCCCCGCGCCCAATCCACGAGGTCGATGACCGCCTGGGTGACGTTGACGGTCATCACCGTCGTGGCGGCGAGATGGGCGAGGCCGAGCCGGCCGATGGCGTTCTGGACGCCCATCGCGGCGACTCCCAGCATCCCGACCGTGACCGCCGCCGCGCCGTCGGGCGAGCCGAGGGGCGACAGGGCGAGGCCCATCACGGCGAATCCGGCGAGCAGCACGATTTCCAGGGCGAGGAGCCAGCGCAGGGGCGCCGCCCCGCGGCGCTCCAGCGCCAGGGCGAGCAACCGCGTCACCGCGACCGCGATGACGAAGGCCGGCAGGGCGAGCAGCTTGGCCACCACCCCGACCGAGGTCGACACCAGTTCGGCGCCCAGCAGCACGAAGTTCCCGGTCACATGGGCCGTGAACAGGCCCGCGAGGGCGATGAAGGCCGCTGCATCGACGAACCCCGCCACGAAGGCAAGCCCGATCCCCGCGGCCAGATCCGGATCGACGCCACGCGGCTTCGAAGAGGGGCGGACTTGCGCGGAGCCGCTCGCGCTGGGTGGGCGTGTCGGTGTCATCGCTGCCGTCTGATTGATCGCGCATTGCGAGGGATGGCCGGTTCTGGCCGAAAGTGCCGGTCAACGGAAGCATCCGTCCTCCATCGGACCGTATCCGGGCAGGCGACCTCCGCGCGAGGACGACGGAAGATGACCGGAGATCTGATGCGTCGACCCCGAAGCGCGAAATCTTATGAAAGCTCGTCTCGTCCTGAACCGCGGGCGGAGCTGTTCGTTGTGATGTCATGACGAATTCCACATCCGAAGTCTCGCCTGCCACTGCCCAGATCGCGGAGGCCCGCCACCGCGAACTCGCGATGGAGCACCTCCTGTTCGGGACGATCCGTTTCCTGGCCCAGGCCCATCCCGACCTGCTGACGAACCTGGATTCCAGCCTCGATCACCTCTGGGACAAGGCCGACGACGACACCCGGGACGACGAGGCCGTGCGGGAGGTGGCGCGCCGCTTCCTGAAGAGCGTGCACGCCGAGCGCTGACGGTCGGCCCGCCCTGTCCTGGCCGACGCGGCACAATGTCAACGAGGAGGGTGTTATGACGAAGACCCAACTTCTCTCGCAGTTATCGCCTTCTCAGTCCTCACTCTCGCAGTCCCCGCCCTCGCACGGGTCGCGCGCCCTCGCTCTCGCGACGGCGGCGGCAATGCTGGCACTCGGCTTGAGCGGAGTTGCCATGGCCCGCGGCGGCGGCGGAAGCGGCGGCGACGGCCTGTCGCCCTACGCGGCGCTCAGCGGCAACGACCGCTCCGCCGGGGTGAACAACGGCAATTATCGCTCGCCGGCCCTCGACCCGTATCTCGGGGCCTACGAAGATCGCTACGATCGGCCGGTGCGGGGACGCGTCCGTCCGAGCCGGCAGCCCTATTACGGCACGCCGTACTGACGCGCAGCGGCCGGGCGTGACTTTCTGGGGCATGCCCCCGAGCATGATCCCGTTCAGCCGTGCGGATATCGCGTGCGCTGCGCGCTGAACCTCCGCGTGGGCGGGGCCGGTTGTCCCGGTTGAACCGGACGAGGAAGCCCGTCGAATGAGCATCGGCGCCACCCACAACCTTCTCATCCGGTCGCTGCCGGAGGAGGAGCGCGCCCGGATGCTTCCCCTGTTCGAGCGCATCGAGGTCCGGAAAGGCGAACGCCTGATCAACGAGGGCGACCGGATGGCGTTCTCCTACTTCCCGGAGGACGGGCTGTCGTCGAACCTGACCACGGCCAACGGGAGCCGCCGGCTGGAGGTCGGCTGCTTCGGCTACGAGGCGATGATCAGCACCGCCGTGTTCCTCGGGTCCGAGCGCACCCCCCATGAGATCGTCGTCCAGGTCGGCGGCCCCTGGCTGCGCATCGACGCCGCGTGCCTCCGCGACGCCTTCGAGACCCTGCCGGGCCTGCGACGCGTGCTGTTGCGCTACGCGCACGTCTTCATCATGACCCTCAGCCAGACGGCCCTGTCGAACGGCGTCTGCTCGATCGAGGAGCGCCTGGCCCGCTGGCTTCTCATGGCGCAGGATCGGCTGAGCACCGCCGATTTGGCCCTGACGCACGAGTTCCTGGGCGTGATGCTCGGGACGCAGCGCTCCGGCGTGACCCTGGCGATCCAGGCCCTCGAGGGGGTCGGCATGATCCGGGCCCGGCGCGGGCGGATCACCATCCTCGACCGGGACCGGCTCGTCGCACATGCGGGGGACAGCTATGGGCCCGCCGAGGCCGAGTATGACCGCCTGATCGCTCCGTTCCGACGGCCTGCCGCGCCCTCCCGGTCAGGCCGTCTCGGTTGACCCGCTCGGTTGACCCGCTTCGCCGCTCCGGTCAGGGCCGGCGCCGCCGGACCTACAGGCTCTCGGGCAGGGTTGCGGGCAGGATTGCAGGCCGGTCATAGGCCAAGGCTTCGGAGGTGATGCGGTTGACGAGAGCGTCACGGCGCGCCTGCCGGAGCACGATGCGGGCGGCGGCGCGGGCATTGGCCGCCCGCACGCCCGCGTTCGGACTGCCATCCCGGAGCGCCTTCCAGGCAACGGCCCGGAACCAGTTCGCATTGCCGATGGCGATGGCGCGCCGACGAGCCAGGCCCGTCAACTCCGTCGCGTCAGGGGGCATCGAAAGAGACGGTATCAGTAGCGACATTGTGCCGATCCTGGCCAGCTTGCCTGCTTGTCCACGATTGGGACAAAAATTGATATCACCTTTGCGAATAAGCAATATCGGCACCGGATCGTTACGGCCGAAACTGTCCAGATCCATGTCAGCCGTCGCACTCGGAGACATCGGCGCGGACCACGCCCGTTCCCATTGGGCGCGGTGGGAGCAGACGCGACGGCCATCGACCCGCGCTACGACACCAGACGTCTGGACGCCCGCGTTGCCATCCCCATCCCGCTCATCTGACGCCGCCTGGTCGACCGCGGTTGAACCCCCGGGCCGGCAGCGACCATGAAGGGTCATCCCGTCGCCTCGCTCCCGTCCGGGGCTGGCCCCGTTCGCGGCCGGTCGCGAAGCTTCGACAGACCCGACGATTTCGATCGGGCAACCGCGATCGTCCCATCGCCCAGTCTCAGGAACGCGATCCCGTTCGCCCGCAGGGTATCGAGCGCGATGGTCCGAGATTGCCCGTTGACCGTATCCACATGCTGCTCGAGGCGCTTAATGGTCGACAGCGACAGGCTGCTCCGGCTGGCAAGATCGGACATCGCCCAGCCGAGCATCGCCCGGGCGGCACGCAGGTGCACTCCCGTGACATCCCCATCGACCTCGTCGTCCCCCATCGCGGACGAGAGCGGTGGCGAGGGCGCGAGCGTCTCGCTCAAGGCCGAGAGTACCATTCCGCCCAGGCGCCATTGCAGAGCCAGTTGGGCGTCGGACTGGGCGTCGAACCGAGTATCGGGTCGAACAGCGGAGGCCTCCGATCCGACCGGCGAAAGCGAGACGCGCGCGGCATTCGGGATTTCGATGCCCCGGGCCGCTTCCGGCATCGACGCATCGGCCTCCGGACGAACCCGGGGGCGCGCAGGGCCGCGAAGAACCGGAAAGTCCGATGGCTCCCGAGGTCGCCGATCGACAACGAAACCGGAACTGAAGGTTGCACTTGCTTCGAGACTCAAGTTTCTACTCACAGGAAGAGATAACACGCTTCGATTTTCTGTGCCGAAACTTACCCTCCGTCAATTTTGCGTAATATTGATCAACCAATGCGCTTTCCTGATAGGATCGCTCCGCAACACTTTTATCCATCTCGGACCCCACCCGCTCTCGTGGGACTGCGCCGACCGGTGGCGTGACGGTCCGGCCCTGCCGCTCAGACGCGCGAGAGTCTGTCAGCTTCATTCTGAACCAGCCAGACTCTCGTGTCCTTCGTTTTCGTTTGTCTTGTTGGGATAACCGGTTTCCACCAATCCCTGACAAATTCTAGCAGTTGTAATCACCGGGTTTGATGGTGCACTCTTCACGTCGGAGTGGAGGGACGCGCCATGGGCCAGGTTCTTCACGGCAGCGCCACACCGACGGAGGCGGTCCGTCGAGCGAACCAGCATCGTCAAGCGAGCTTGAGGGCACTCTCGAAGCGCTACGGGATCAACCCAAAGACGGTCGCCAAGTCGAAGAAGCGGACCTCGGTCGCCGACCCGCGCACGGGACCGAAGGATCCGCGCTCGACGGTGCTGTCACCCGAGGATGAAGCGATCGTCGTCGCCTTTCGTCGTCACACACTCCTGCCGCTCGACGCCAGCCTCTACGCACTTCAGGCCACGATCCTACTGACCCGCTCGTCGCTGCGTCGTTGCTTGCAGCGCCACGGAATCAGCCGGTTGCCCGAAGTCGCGGGCGACAAGCCCAAGCGGTCGCGCTTCAAGGCCTACCCGCTCGGTGACTTCCACATCGATCTGGCCGAGGTCCACACGGCGGAAGGGCGGCTCTACCTACTTGTCGCCATCGACCGTACGACCCAGTCCGCCTTCGTCGAGTTGCACGAGAAGGCGATCCGGCAACGTTGCCTCGGCCGCCTCCATCATCAAGGTGGCGATCGAGGCCGGAGAGACCTTCCGAGCCCACAGCTTCGAGTCCGCCTGCGCCCGAAACGATATCGACCATCGCCTGACCAAGCCGCGCCACCCCTGGACCAACGGTCAGGTCGAGCGAATGAACCGCACGATCAAGGACACGGCGGTCAAGGACGCGAGCTTGGAGAAGCTGATCCTGAAGGAGGCTGCCTCGAGAGACTTCTGAGTCGGGCTCGCCGCCGGGCCTGTGTCGACTACGTCGTTGCCGAGCACGGTGTGTCTGCCTACAAAAGCGCTACAAAGCACCTCACGAGTGCCAAGCCAAATATCTGATATTACTGTTAGAATTTAAATGGCGGAGAGGGGGGGATTCGAACCCCCGATGCCCTTGCAGGCATGCCGCATTTCGAGTGCGGTGCATTCAACCGCTCTGCCACCTCTCCGCGAAGGCGCCTCGATGAGACGAGGGGTGACTAGCACGAGTGCTTCGGGTTTCACAAGCGGCGGATCGGGTCGGCGGCGCTTTGCGAGACGGCGCGACGGATTTCGCGTGCGGGGGATCGGTGTGACCGGGCAGAGACAGGGGAGCCCGGCCGCTCCGGCGCGGCGAAGCGCGCCGTCCGGGGCGAAGCGCAACCGTCTGGAGGGCGTGCGGTCGGAGGGACGCACCCGGTCTGCGGCCCCGGCCGCCAGCAGGCTCCAGGGCCATGCGGGAAAGGATTCGTCCGTGCGGCGAAACAGCCATATACTGGAGGGACCTGGCTCCGCTATCGTCGCTTCTTCGCCGGGGCGCGCGATGGTTCTGATCCGGGGTCGTCGCCGTGACGGATTCCGGCGCTTCGCCAACCCGAGCCTGGAGGCCCGAAACTCCCGGTGGTCGGAACCTCCAATGACCGGGACTTTCAGAAACTGGGACTTTCAGAAACTGGGACTTTCGGTAGCCGGGACTTTCGGTAGCATGGCGTGCATGATGAACGTTCCCCGCGAGACGACAGCGCCACTCACCGATCCGCTGCTCCTCGACAACCAGCTCTGCTATGCCCTCTACGCGGCCGCCCACCGGATGACGAAGTCGTACCGGCCGATGCTGGAGCGCATGGGCCTGACCTACCCGCAATATCTCGTGCTGCTGGTGTTGTGGGAGACGGACGGCATCACCGTCTCGGAGATCGGACGGCGCCTGCGCCTCGATTCCGGCACGCTGACTCCGGTGCTGAAGCGTCTGGAAGCGGCGGGGTTCCTGGTGCGGAACCGGCGGCGCTCGGACGAACGCGAGGTCGAGATCGCCCTGACGCCGCGCGGCCAGGCCTTGCGCACCGAAGCCGCAGCCGTGCGGGAATCGGTGATGTGCCAGCTCAACATGTCGGAGCCCGAGGTCCAGGCCATGCGCGCCGACCTCAACGCGCTCATCGCCAATCTCAGCGTCGGCGGGTGATGCGCGGCACCATGGGCCAGACCCGAAACTTTGCCGGTTAAGTTCTTCTTGCCGGGTCGCCGGAAACCCCGCTATGCCGCAGGACATCCTGCCGGCTGCGGCGCGCTGCGGACAGGCCCTTCTTCTCACCTTTGCGGGACCCTGCCGATCGTGAATGCTCAACCGACGGTTCTGCGCACGAGGCTTCCGCGAACCGGATTTTTGCGAACCGCTCCGCCTTGGGCCCGAGCGCTTCGCCTCCACGCCCACGGGGGAACGCAGGGTCGAGCGGTTCGGCATCGACGGACCAAGGGCGAACTCGCGGTTGCGTTCGGCGTTTCCCAGCCATGAGTGTGCATGGGGGAGACGCGGACATTGACCCGCGCCGGCAGGTCGGCGCGCTGCCGTTCAGGCGGATGCCGGATGGCGGCTACATGATCATGCTGATCACCTCCCGCGAGAGCCGCCGCTGGGTGATCCCGAAGGGCTGGCCGATGAAGGGGCGCAAGCCCTACGATGCCGCCGCGCGCGAGGCCTACGAGGAGGCCGGCCTCCTCGGCACCATCGGCAAGCGCCCCCTCGGCTTCTACCTCTACGAGAAGCGCCTGAAGAGCCGCGACGCGGTCCTGTGTCAGGTGAAGGTATTTCCCCTGGAGGTCCGCAAGCAGCTCAAGCACTGGCCCGAGCGGCACCAGCGCGAGGATCGCTGGTTCACGCCGTCCGAGGCGGCCGAGGCCGTGGCGGAGGCCGGTCTGGCGGCGATCATCCGCGCGGCCTGCAAACGCGAAACCGGCGCCCTCGCCTGACGGCGACGCAAGGCCGGATGCGGATTCGAATGCGAACGCGCGAGAAACCGACAAGATTCGCCGCGATGCGATTGCCAAGGGCATGATGATCGGCTAATTGCCCGTCCGTCCGGTTCGCACGGCCTTCGCCGCAACCCAGGACGTTTCGCTGCTGTAGCTCAGTGGTAGAGCACCTCATTGGTAATGAGGAGGTCGACAGTTCAATCCTGTCCAGCAGCACCACCTTTCCCTTATCGAAGCAAGACCTTGGAGACGGTGGTGCCGGCCGCTGGCCGATCCTTCGCTGTCGTGGGGAAGGCCCTTCCGAACGCGCGAGAGATTTCGAACGCGCGAGAGATCCGCCTGCATCAACCGGCGCATGCCGCACAGGGTCTTGCCGTCGATGTCTCCGGAACGGTCTTCCGCGCCGACAATCGCCGACGGAGCGGACGCCGCGCCCGCCAGGGTGTAGGGTCGGATGTGGCCGCGAACCGGTGGTCCTGGAGCAAACCGATGAACCGCGCCGTCCTCTCGTTGGCAGCCATCGGCCTCTTCATGGCGGCGCCTGCAGATGCGCAGAGCCTTCAGCCTGGGTCCGACAGCCCGCGCGAGGCGCCGCGCACGAAGCGCGAGCGGGATCTCGATCTGGAGGCGAAGCCGCGGGGGCAGCGGGAGCTGTCGGCGCCCGACAAGGACGGGTACTCGACCGAGGAACCCGATGACGACAGCGAAGACAGCGATCTCGGCGAGGCCCTTCGCGGCGCCGAGCCCTCGAAGCCGCAGCCTCGGTGATCGGCGCCACCGTCATGCGCTTGCTTGCCCTCGCCACAACGCTGATCGTCGCGCCCACCGCCGATGCCCGCGCTGAGCCGGCCTCGACCCTGGATGGGCTGTGGCAGCGGCTCGGCTCCTGTGCGCAATCGGTGGGTGGCCCTGCGGGGTCGGCCGGCTCGGAAGTCACGGTCCTGTTCAGCATCAAGCGGGACGGGAGCCTGCAGGGGCAGCCGCGGATTACTCACGCGAACCTGAAAGGTGATGTCGCTGC
The DNA here is from genome assembly GCF_001423325.1 of Methylobacterium sp. Leaf113. Lineage (NCBI taxonomy): Bacteria > Pseudomonadati > Pseudomonadota > Alphaproteobacteria > Hyphomicrobiales > Methylobacteriaceae > Methylobacterium > Methylobacterium sp. Leaf113. Next base: position 4,318 of record NZ_LMNJ01000020.1, on the reverse strand, counting down.
GCAAAAGGAGTTCCTCTCCGAAGCGCTCAAGGGCATTGCCGGCTGCTTCCCGCTCGCGATCACGGACGGCCTCGGCGGTGCCGTCGCAGGCCGCCCGCTGCGTCTCCGGGTGATCAACCGTGCACGGGAGCGGGGCGCCTGATCACGGCCAACACTGAGCTGGCATGCATCAGCTGCATCTCTCATGTCGAAAAATCCCGCTCCTTCAGCCCGATGAGAGAGCAGTTCGGCACCGATCAAGCGATCTTCGCTCAGAGTACGGGTCTCGTGAACTCCGTTGCTGAGAAGACGGTTCCACGAAGCTGCGTACTTTTATTGTTTCTACTTTATGAGAATCGATGACAATTGCGTCTCGCGAGGCATCACCTTGCGAGCGGCCTTTTTATGCGTTAGGTGCAGTGCAGCAAGAAATTGTTAACCAGCTCCCCCCCAGCCTGTGAGAGGGTCTGAGACCATGCTGCGAAACGAAAATGCTCTCACCCCTCATTTTGCATCTCAGCATCGGAACGAGCAGTTGAACGTAGCGGTCCTAACACGTGATACGCCTGTCGGAGAGGCTCGCCGCTTGGAGCGTTTGGCCAAGCGTACCCTCGACATCACCATCGCGGGCACGGCATTCGTCCTCCTCCTGCCGCTGCTTTTTCTCATTGGGGCGCTCGTCTGGTCCGCGGATCGCAAGAGCCCGATCTTTCGGCATATGCGAATCGGACAGGGAGGCCGTCGCTTCGGCTGCCTCAAGTTTCGCTCGATGGTCACCAACGGCGATGACGTGCTGCGCGCTTATCTGGCCGTCAATCCCGCGGCACAGCGCGAGTGGGACGAGACCCACAAGCTGACCAACGACCCCCGGGTGACGCCTCTGGGCGCGGTGCTGCGCAAGACCAGCCTCGACGAACTGCCCCAGCTCATCAACGTCCTCCGCGGAGAAATGAGCCTGGTTGGCCCGCGTCCGATCGTAACCGCCGAGTTGGAGCGCTACGGCACGGCGTTCGAGACCTGCTTCTCGGTCACGCCCGGCGTGACCGGGCTCTGGCAGGTGTCAGGGCGCAGCAATTGCACCTATGCGGAGCGGGTCGCGTTGGACCTCGACTACGCCACCCGCTGGAGCTTCGCGCGCGACGTCGCCATCATGCTGCGCACGGTTCCAGCCGTACTCGCGCAGCGCGGGAGCCGCTGACCATTCCCGTGCTCCGGTGAACGATCAAGATCACGGAGCACACCGGCCTGACGCTGGGCCGGTGGAGAAACCCAGTGAAGGCCATCTTACTGAACGTGCTGCTTGGTCTTGGATTGGGGCGGCTTGGCACGATCTGGCAAGCCATCATATTTATCCCCGTCGTCGCTCTTGAGATTGCCTACAGCGCCTATTTCTACGGTCTAAGCCTTGATGGGGGCTTCAGACGTGCCGCCGCACTCATGATCTGCGCCCAGCTGGCCTTCATGCTCGGGGCGTTGCTGCGTCCACTGGGTCGCAAAAACTAAAACCTCACCCGAACACGGCCTTGAAATCCGCCGAGCAGTCCCTCAGGCACAGGCATGCGCCGTCGGTCGCTCGGCCAACGGCGTCCTGTGCCGCGGGCTGCGCCTCCCGAACACGGACGGCGCGAAGTCGCGGTTGACCGCCTTCGTGCAGGCGCCGAGGTCGCCATAGAGCGTATCGTTCGAGGAGAAGACGCGAACCCCGTCGCGCAAGCACGGCTGACGGATCTTGAACCAGGGATCGCCCCTCGCGAGCAGAGCGAAAACGGGACAAGCCCCGCGCTGGGGATTCCATCGGGGCTGACCAGGGAGGGGCTGCGCGAGAGTCTTTTGCTTTCGTTTGTCTGGTCGGGAGAACCGGTTTCCGCTGGGCCCTGACGAACTCTAGCGAAGGCGCAGAAGCCGGGCGGGCAACGGTCAACGCTTCTGCGGAGGAGCCAAAAGCTTCGGCGCTTCAGTGTTCGCGATGAATCGTCCGGGTGGTGCAGGCGATGCCGGGTCTTTCTGCCAACCGATCCGCCCCTCTGCCAAACCGAACTCCAAGAAGTGAGCGAGCGGATTGAAGCCGTTGGCTTTGACATCCGGATTGGCCGTCAGATAGCCGTCACCGCTGAAGCCGGCGCTGGGGTCGCGGCCTTCCTTCCATCCGTGCTGTAGGTAATGCTGCAGAGGCGTTCCAGGGAACTGCGCGACATCGCGATACCAGTATCGGTAGTAGACCTCATCGAAACCCGGCATCCGGCCTTCAGAGGTGTTGGAGGCCAGCTTTTGGATGAGGCGCGAGATCTTCATGGCCGAAGTCATAGCGCAGGCGGTTCGGAGGCGACAAGCGGCCCCATGCAAAACCTGCCTCGGAATGTCCTGGGCGGGCGAGCGAGGATGATGGCGCCCGGTGCCCCCCGGAAGGCTGAGGAGACGCATGGGAGCCCTTGCTGTCCGAGGCGGCGAATAGCTCTGCCCTCGCGGGTGAGCTCCGGATCGTCACCTTGTCACCTGCAATCCGGGGTCACCTGCGATCCGGGGTCACCTGCGATCCGGGGTTACCTGCGATCCGGGGTTACCTGCGATCCGGGCGACACCAACCGCGACGGCCGGGTCGTAGCCGTGTGCCGACCGGATTTGCGCCGTCCGTCGTCGCGGCAGATCGAGTCCCGGCGGCCCCAGCCCTCTCCCCCGCACCTATCCGGTCCGATTTCTGCGGTGGTCTGGTGCTTGGCGCCGGGCGCGTGTCCGGAATCGTCGAAACACGCATGCGCCTCGTGGACACGACCGACGTCGTGTCGCGCCGGGGCGGCCGACCGGCACTCGACCGCTCCGGACCTTCGGACGGCGACGCAACCGACGCCCCCTTCAGCAGAGCGGAGCCACAAGCTTCGCGAAAGCAAGATCCCTGAGAGTGCGGCACCATCTTGGGGATTGATGCCATGCTCCGAGCACCCCTCTGCCTCGCGGCGCTGATCTCGTCGATCACTCCGTCGCTGTCAGAGCCGTTGCCGAAACCGATGTTCGTCAGATTGCCGCCGCTTGCCGTCGAGGGCGACCGGGGCGGGGCGACCGTGCCTCAGACCAGAGGAGCCTTGGAGGCGGCGAACGCCAAGGCGTCCGCGCTGATGGACGCCTTCGACGGGCGCGTCGCTCGGAGCGCGCAGCAAGCGATCGCCTCGATTTGTGTCGGCTGCTCCTCCTCCGCTCGGCAGATGAAGGCTTACCCGCGACGCGTCGAAGCGACCGCGCTGCCTGAGGGACGGATTGTCGATGATCCGGCGCAGGCTCCTGCCAACTGAGCCGCCCCAAGTCCCCCGGCGCTCGGAGACGCGGTGATCAGGCGTGCGCCGTCGCCAATCCGTCGACCTGCGTGTGGCGCGACGCGGGCTGCGCATCTGAAATTTCGTCGACCGGGCCCGCCTCCCCGTCAGGCCAGCTCCGCTCCTTGGATGTTCCAGGTCGACGCCGGAGCCAAGGCCTTCAGGCGAACAGCATGCCGTCGCCGGGCGCGTGCACGGTGAAGCCCTTGCCCTCGTCGATCCAACCCGCACCGGCAGCGCCCTGGTTGATGCCGGCGGCCTCCTCGGCATTGCCGGCGAAGTGATGCTGGCCGGTCTTGGTGTTGAAGAACCGCTCCAGCGTCATCTTGATGATCTGGTCGCGCTCGCCGACGCTGGTCGTGAAGAAATGCGCGGTCGTGCCGGTGTCGAAGAACCGGAACACGTCGATGGTGTCGGCCCCCGGGGTCGGGGTCGCCCACGGGGTTCCCTCGTAGGTGAACCACGGCAGGGTCTGCAGGATCTGCGCCTTCTCAGCAGTACTGTTCGTGTAGAAGTGATCGCCCGTGCGGGTATCGAAGAACCGATAAACGGCCGTGACGTGGCTCCCCTCTGCAGCAGGGACCCCAGACATCGAAGCAAGGCCTTGTGACGGCGTTGCCGCCTGCACCGATGCGTTGGATCCTCCGGGATCGTGCCCCCCCGGCACCGGAGACGCATCCTGGATGTCCGCGACGACGCCCGGATTCCGCGCATAGGCTCGCACAGAATCGATGAGCATGTGGCCTTCGGCGGGCGTGGTGGCGTCCGTGGCCCCGGGCCACGAGCCTGCATCGCCGACGGCGAGATTCAGCAGCATGTACATCGGCTTGTTCATGTCGCTCGGCGTCGCAAGCCGGGCGACGGCGTTGTTGTCGACGTAGTAGGTGATGGTATCCGCCTGCCAGTCGACGCCGTAGGTATGGAACCCCTTCGAGGTGTCGATTCCGAAGACGGTCTGGGTCTCGGTCACATTGGGACCGCCGACCTTGGAATGGGTGCTGGCGTAGATCGTGCCCGGCTCGTCGCCGAGCACC
>NZ_LMNJ01000019.1:0-64263 GCF_001423325.1 Methylobacterium sp. Leaf113 | reverse complement strand
CATCGCCCGCCAAAAGCCGCGGCGGGACCAGCGATTGAAGCGGTTGTAGACGGTCGTGCGCGGACCATACGCGGCCGGGCAGTCGCGCCAGCGGCAGCCTGAGGTCAGCACGTGCAGGATGCCGGAGATGATTTGCCGATCATCGTTCCGCTCTGGCCCAGGCTGGTTCTTGGGCATGAACGGTTCCATCAGCGCCCACTGCTCATCCGAGAGCTAGAACAAGTCCGCCATCGTCGCCTCCGTGCTGCAAACAGCGGCTCTGAATCACAAAACCAGAACTCTCGCAACGTCTTGGTTCGGTTCACACCCTAGGGCGTTGTCGTGTCGGCGACTGTCAGTGATCAGGGCGCACGTGAGATCGACGTGGGCAGGCAGGGCACCTACGCGATACACTTGGCCACCACGTTCGAGGCTGCCTTGAAAGCTGAGTTTGGCCGCCTGTCATCAAACGGGAACACCGAGCCCTCTGGAGCGCTGAGGTCCGGAGTGTTGCAGAGGATGAGCATGAGCATCGAGTTGGCGTTCGTCACATACGCCACGAAACGGATCGCAGATCTCAGGGGCTCCATCGAGAAGATGGAGGCAGGCACCGTAAATATTATCGAGCAGGTGCCGGGTGAAGACCCGAAGGACACCACCAAGGATACCCTTGGTGCACAACGCGCAAAGCTCAAAGCCCTTGAAAGTTTGAAAGGACAAATCGAAGCCGGAGGTTCAGCTTAGTACGGTGCTCAGCCGCCTCCAAGGCGGCTGAGGCCACATCGGACGGCACGTTGGGGTAGATCGCGACTTCGGACGCGGATCACGTAGCGGTAAGTACAACGGCGGCGCCTAGTCTCTGTACGACTACGATGGAATAGACTAGCCATTTCGTAAGTTTTCGGATCTACCTAAAAATTAGTCTGGGGTATCGCGGTAAGTGGATCTACCTTCATTGGGGGTCAATAGGTCTGGGATTACGCCTAAACCAGCGTAAGCGAACTCGAAAATTAGTGTTGTATCAGAATCATTTCTGGAGGACCCTCCCGAATGGGTGGCCGGATGCCGTCCAGGCAAAACATGAGGAGGCGACATGAACGCCGTTACGGACCAGCAGCTGCACTCAACATTTGAGACATTAGCCAACGCTCCGCCCTCTGCTCAGATAGACTTCCTGTCATTAGATCCCTTTGCCACGGTGATTGAGATTCCCGTGAGTCAGCTTCTCTCCAACGACACGGACCCGGATGTAGGGGACGTCATTCGGCTTGTGTCCGTCGACGGAGGTGAGTCCGGCACTGCTGAGCTGGTGTCGGATGCATCGGGCCAGAGGGTGGTTTTCACATTACCCAAAGATTGGTCGTCGCTCTTGGATGGGCCGGCAGGTCCAGACAGCTTTAACGCGGCCTCGTTCGCGTACACGATCGAGGATAGCGCGGGTGCGACCAGCACCACGGGCGCCGTTATCTTCCCTACCTACTTCTACCTGACGGATCAGGATTTTACCTTGGCGGAAGATGCGAGTGTCGTGATCTTCGAGGGTGATCTCCGCGGCATCATCGTCGAGGGGCCTCAGCACGGGCACTTGGAAACGGTGTCTCTCGGCGAATACAATACCCGCTTCACTTACGTACCGGACCGGGATTACTTCGGCGCAGACAGCGTAGAGTTCGACCTTTTCGACCGCGGTTTCGATTTTACCCAGCCTCGTGCCCGGTTCGACTTTAACGTCACTCCCGTGGATGAGGCTAGCTATTTCCGAGGCACCACTGCCGCTGACGTCATCGACCAATCCTCGGCCACCTCACGGGTGCTGATCGCTGGTCTGGAGGGTAACGACACCCTTCGGGGTGGTGCCGGCAGTGATGCACTGAACGGTGGTGCTGGCAACGACATCATCACGGGCGCGGCCGGCAATGACAGCATCACGGGCGGTCTTGGTGCTGATCGCATGGGTGGCGGTGCGGGCAACGACACCTTCCACATCGCTCGCGGCGACCTCGCTGTGACGGGTGCCACCGACCTGATCGTGGACTTCCAAAGGGCAGGCCAGGCCGGGGGCGACGTGATCCGCTTCACGGGCTTTGCTGCGGGCTCGACGCTGGAACTGGTCGGCACCTCAGGCAACGCGCGGGTGTACGAGGTCCATGATACGGGGGGTGTAACGGAAGGACAGCTTCTCATCAGCGCAGGCGGTGCGCTGGGTCAGGTGCTGACCACGAACGACTACGCGTTCGCCTGAACCCTCGGACAGGGACCTGGCTTGGTCTGGGTCCCTTGCCACGCAGCGCCAAGATCCTGAAAGGCAACGTCCGCCTCGCCCATCACCCGCCCGAAAGTGGACAGGCAGAAGTCCTCCCTGGACGGTCATTCCAAGCCGCTCATCACCGGCATGCCTCGCAAAGGCTACGCCTGCGCCAAGTGCATAGCTTAATAGCGTCGGGTATCCGATTGTATTCCTGACATTCGATCTTCGCAAAATTTTCGGGAACCTTTCTGTTGGTGGCGGTGTCGGAAAAGGCTGACCGGAAATCTCCCAGCGCAAAAAACCTTCTCCTCATACCTGACAATAGGCTTGCTTTGATCATCATAGGATTTTGACCTGATCGCTTGGCTTACGACAGGTCTGCCCCTTTTAATCAACCAGTCTAAAGCCAAGCGACCGGGTCAAGCAGAAGCTGTGATGACGTCGACCAGGAGCCGGCGCGGCTCGCGAAATCCCGGATGATCCCGGATGATCCCGCCAATTATCTCTGACCGCCGCCAGTTAGCGATGACATGGCCAGCTCTGAACCCGGGTCCGGGACGGTTATCCGGCCGCTGTCCGGTCCGAGATCCGGCGCCCTGGTCCCGGCGCCCTGGTCTACGCCGCCGTACCGTCCGGGTCGCCCCGGGCGAGGGCGTTTCAGGCAACCGGTTCGAGCGCCCTGCCCCGCGCCGTGCCGAAGTGCGCGAAGCGTAAGCTCAAGGTCGGCAGGATCAGGAGGTTGAGCACCGTCGAGGTGGCGAGGCCGCCGAGGATGACGATGGCCATCGGACCCTCGATCTCGCGGCCGGGCTCGCCGGCCCCCAGCGCCAGGGGCAGGAGGCCGAGGCCGGTGACCAGGGACGTCATCAGGATCGGCACCATCCGGTCGGCGGCCCCGAGCACCGCGGTGTCCCGGTTCCAGGCCTGCCCCTCCTCCACCACGAGGTGCTCGTAATGAGCGATCATCATGATGGTGTTGCGCAGGGAGATCCCGAACAGGGTGACGAAGCCGACGATCGAGCCGAGCGACAGGACGGCGCCGGTGGCGAAGACGGCCAGCACCCCGCCCACGAAGGCAAAGGGCAGGTTGACCAGCACCAGCATCAAGTTGCGCAGGCTTCCCGTGACGATGGCCAGCAGCAGCACGATGCCGAGGCCGGCCAGCCCCGAATAGACCAGGAGGTCGCGCCTGGCCCGCGCCTGCGCCTCGGCCGAGCCGGCGAAGCTCACGTAGGTGCCGGGGGGCAGGGCCACCTCGCGGGCGATCTTGCGCTTGGCATCCGCGACGAAGCCGGCGACGTCGCGGCCCGTGACGTTGGCGGTGACCGCCTGGACCCGCTGCGCGCCCTCATGCTGCACCTGGTAGCGACCGGAGGTCTCGTAGATGTCCGCCACCTGGGCGAGGCGCACCACCCGGCCGCCGGAGCCGCGCAGGGGCAGGTCGCTCAAGGACGAGAGCCGGCCGCGCGTGGCCGAATCGAGGATGACCAGGACGTTGAACACCGCGTTGCCCGCATAGGTCTGGCCGACGATGTCGCCCTGGTAGGCGGTGCGCACCACTTCCATCACCTCGACGGCCGAGAGCCCCCAGTGGCGCAGGTCGTTGGGCCGCAGGCCGACATTGACCTGGGGGAGGCCGGCGGGAGAACTCTGCTGGATATCCGCCGCGCCCCGCACCTCGGCGAGTTCGCGGGCGATGTCGCGGGCGGTCGCCTCGATCGCCCCGAGATCGTTTCCGAAGACGTTGATCACCACCGGGGCGGTGAAGCCCGAGACCGTTTCCTCGATGCGCTCGGTGAGGAAGGTCTTGAGCGAGAAGGCGGCGCCGGGAAAGCCCGCCATCACGGCCCGGATGCGGGCCTCGGCCGCCCCCTGCCCCGCCCCGTCGAGGCCGGGTTCGAGGTCGATGTGGATCTCGCTGTAATGGGTGCCGGCGGTGTCCTGGCCGGCTTCGGCCCGGCCGATCTGCGACGCCACCGCCCGGATGCCCGGGATCGCCTTCAGTTCGGCGGTGATGCGGCTGCCGAGCCGCATGGATTCCTGCAGCGCGGTGCCGGGTGCGGCCGCCAGGTGCAGGATCAGGTGGCCCTCCTTGAGATCGGGCAGGAAGGTCGAGCCGAAGAACGGCACGACCGCGGCGCCCGACAGGGTGACGAGGAGGCCGCAGGCGATGACGAGGCGCGGGAAGCGGTCGATCCGGGTCAGCACGCGGGCATAGCTGCGCCGCGCGACGCGCATCACCGGCGGATCGCGCGTATCGGCCTCGCGGCGCCCGGTGAGCAAGCCCATCGCCAGCGCCGGGGTCACCGTGAGGGCAACGGCGAGCGAGGCCACCACCGCGAGGATGTAGGCGAGGCTCAGGGGGCCGAACAGCCGGCCGGCGATGCCGGAGAGCGCGAGCACCGGCAGGAACACCAGCAGCACCGCGATGGTGGCGTAAGCGACCGCCGTACGCACCTCCAGGATGGCGTCGAGGACCACCCTCCCCTCGGGCCGCGGGCCGCCGAGGCGGCGGTTCTCGCGCAGGCGCCGGACCACGTTCTCGACGCCGATCACCGCGTCGTCCACCACCTCGCCGATGGCGATGGCGAGACCGCCCAGCGTCATGGTGTTGAGGCTCTCGCCGAGCGCCTGGAGCGCCACCACGGCGGCGATGAGCGAGAGCGGGATCGCCAGCGCCGAGATCACGGCGGTGCGCCAGTCGTACAGGAAGACGAACAGCACCACGACCACCAGGATGCCGCCGAGCCCGAGGGCCTGGAGCACGTTGCCGTTGGCGATGGCGATGAAGTTGGCCGGGCGGAACAGGTCGGCGTGCAGGGTCACGCCGTCGCGCGCCAGGGAAGGGCGCAGGTCCTCCAGGGCCGCCTCGACCCGGGCGGTGACCGCCCGGGTGTTGGCGCCGTACTGAGCGCCCACCATGAGGAGCACGCCGGGCCGGCCGTCGACCAGGGCGGCGGAGATCGCCGGCTCGCCGGTGGCGACCACGGTGGCGACGTCGGCCAGGGTCACGCTGGCCCCGCCCTCGTTGATCAGCACGGTGCGGGAGACCGCCTCGGGGCTCAGCGACTGGCCGTCGGTCTGGAGGGCGATGCGCTGGTTCGGGGTATCGACGAAGCCGGCGCCGCGCACGCCCGTGGCCTTGCGCGCGGCGGCGAGCACGTCGTTGACCCCGATGTTGAAGCGCACGAGGTCGTTCGGGCGGATCTGCACCTGCAGCGAGCGCACCGCACCGCCGTAGACCGAGACCTGGCTGACGCCCGGTACGGCGAGCAGGCGCAGGCGGACCGTCCAGTCGGCGAGCGTCCGGAGGTCCATGTCGGAGCGCGTCTGCGTGGTCAGGCCGACCAGCAGCACCGTGCTGGTGGCGGAGGTGAGCGCCGTCATCGCCGGCGGCAGCACCCCTTGCGGCAGGCGGCCGGCCAGGGCGGTCAGCCGCTCGGTGACGAGCTGGCGCACCCGGTAGACGTCGCTGCCGGCCCCGAAGGTCACGGTGATCACCGACAGCCCCTGGATCGAACTCGAGCGCAGGGAGACCACCCCCGGCAGGCCGTTGACCGCCACCTCCACCGGCTGGGTCACCAGCACCTCGACCTGCTCGGGGTTGAGGCCGGGGGCCTCGGTCTGGATCACCACGGAGGGGGGCGCGAATTCCGGGAAGACGTCGTACTGGGCATCCGCCAGCACCACGAAGCCGTAGGCGGCCAGCGCCAGGCTGAGCGCCAGGACGATGCCGCGAAAGCGCACCGCGAAGGCGACCAGCGCCGCCTGGGGGCCGCGGGGTCCTTCGGGGCCGGAACCCGGCGCCTCAATCGTCATCGACGCCGCCCGAGACCTGCAGCTGGCTCTTCATCTCCTCGGACAGGAGCGCCTGCGCCCCCGAGAGCACGATCTCGGTGCCGCCGGGCAGATCCTCCACCACGTAGGCGTCGGCCGACATCGGCGTGTCGGCCTTCAGCCGGTGGCGGGCGAAGGCGTCGGGGCCGACCGCCCGGTAGATCCAGGCGGCCCCCTGCCAATGCACCACCGCGTCCTCGGGCACGCTCAGGCCCGTGACGCTGCGGTCGGCCGCCAGGAAGGCCAGCATGCTCATGCCGGGCAGGAAGCCGCTGTCGCCCGGCACGGTGTAGAAGAAACTCAGGCCCTGGATGCGCGGGTCCGTGCGGGTGGCGGGCGAGACGTAGGCCAGGGCCACCCGGGCGCTCTGGGGCGGCACCTCGGCGAAGGCCGCGGCCGGCGGCCCCTTCAGCGACTCCCCCGGCGGCAGGGTGACCTGGACCAGGAAGTCGGTCCGCTCGATCAGCCGGGTGACGATGGCCGAGCGCTCGACGATGGCCCGGCCGATCACCGGTCCCCATTCCTGCTGGGCGGTGGCCGAGAGGGTGCGCACCTGCGATTCTGCGGCCGCCAGCGCCGCCTGGTCGGTCTGGGCGGTGCCCCCGGCCGCCTCGACCTGCACGGTGGTGGCATAGGGGCCAAGGGTCCTGGCCCGCTGCAGGGCGCTGCGCGAGACGTCCGCACGGGCCTGGGCGGTCTGGAGCGCGGCCCGGGCGCTGGCATAGGCATTGGTCAGGTCGGTGACCCGGGCGAGGTCGAGGACGCTGCCATAGGCCTGCAACTCCTCCCGGTGGGCGGCCAGGGGACGGGCCTCGGTGACGAGGCCGATGCGGGCGCGCTCGGCGGCCGAGAGGCGCACCACGGTGCGGCCCTCCTCCACGGCGGTGCGCTGGGCCGGCAGGTGCGCGGGCTTCTCCGGCCCGGGGCGGGCCTGGAGGGCTTCGAGACGCTCGCGCAGCTCGCCGAGGAGGAGAGCGCCCTGCGGCGACACGGCGAGGCCGCCGAGACCGACCGCCAGGACGCCGACGAGGAGGAGGGATCGCCACGTCACCGGATGTCTCGCCCTCCCCCCTTGATCCGCGGTCGTATCGCCGCTGTGTTCCGCCCGGCATAACGGTGTTCACCCGCAGAGGGAATCGGCCTGCCGATCGATACCGGGGGATGGGTTCGGGCGCGGTTCCTCGCTTAGCCCCGGTTTCTTGCTTGGCCCCGGTTTCTCGCTTGGCCCCGGCTGTCGCCCCTGTTGATCACGAGGCGGCGGCCGCGGACGGATTTCGATGGCGGCGTTGCGCCGGACGGCCTGTCCCCGCGCGGCGGGGCGGGCTATCCCCCGGTCGCCGGCCGTGAGCCCGGTCGAGCCCAGGGAGATCCGCCCCATGTGCGTCCCGGAGACGCCCGCCGGACGCGCGGCCGAGCCCGCGGCCACGGCCTACCCGCTCCTCGTGTTCACGATGCTGCTCTGGGGCGGCAACGTGGTGGCGAGCAAGTGGGCGGCCGGCGAGGTCTCGCCCCAGGTGCTCACCTGCCTGCGCTGGGCCTTCGCCTGCCTCGCCCTGGCGTTGCCGGCCCGGGCCGGGCTCAAGGCGGAGTGGGGCCAGCTCAAACCCCACTGGCGTTCCGTTCTGCTGATGGGGGCCTGCGGCTACACCCTCTATGCCAGCCTGTTCTACGCCGCCGGCCTGTTCACCACCGGCATCAACATCGCCCTGTTCCAGGGGGCGATCCCCGTCCTGGTCATCCTCATCAATTACGGCGTCCACCGGGTGACGGTGACGGGCGCACAGGTCCTCGGCGTCGCCGTCACCCTGGCGGGCGCCGTGGTGGCGGCCACCCACGGCGACTGGCGGGTGCTGGCGACCTTCGCGTTCAACCGGGGCGACGTGCTGATGCTCCTCGCCTGCCTGCTCTATGCCGGCTACACCGTGGCGCTCGCCGGGAGGCCCAAGGTCTCGGGCCTGAGCTTCTTCACGGCTGTGGCGCTCTCCGCCCTCGTGACCTCCCTGCCGCCGCTCGCCGCCGAATGGGCCCTCGGCCACACCATCTGGCCGACGCCGAAGGGCTGGGCCATCGTGCTGTTCGTGGCGCTCGGCCCCTCGCTCCTCGCGCAGCTCGCCTTCATGCGCGGCGTCGAGCTGATCGGCCCGAACCGGGCCGGCCTGTTCGTCAACCTCGTGCCGATCTTCGGGGCCGGGCTCGCCATCCTGCTTGTGGGGGAGCCGTTCCGCTGGCACGAGGGCCTGGCGCTCGCCCTCGTCATCGGCGGCATCGCGATCGCGGAGCGGGTGGGGCGGCGGCGCTTGCGGTGAGGCGCCGACCGAGCCGCATCGGATGTCGCAGGTCGCGCGGCGAGATCGAAGGACGCGAGATTCAGCCGAGAACCTTCAATCCGTGCTTCTGGACGACGCTCAGCAGCTTGAGCGCCATCCCGCTGGGCCGCTTGCCGCCGGTTTCCCACTTTTCGAACGTGCTCTCGCTCGTATTCAGATAGCGCGCGAAGACAGGCTGGCTGACGTTGTTGGCCTCACGGATCTGCTTGATCTGGGCGGGCTCGATGTCACTCGGCACAGCCAAATGGCGCGCATCGAAGTCGCGCATCGTCGCCTTGTCGAGGGCACCGACCTTGTAAAGCATGGCCGCGGACGTGTGGATCGCCTCGGAGGCCGCGTTCCTGAACCTCGCTTTCGTCGCCATGACAAATCCCCATGTGGTTCTCGTCTGCAACGAATTCGGCAAGTTGCGTTTCGAGCTTCAGTAGGGGCAACCTCCACGACGCTGTCGACGCCGGGGTTTCTCCCCTACCCACCCCCGCCCGCCGGCCGGCGCAGCTCGAACCGAGTCTCCGATTCCGCCGTGAAGTAGTCGAAATAGCCGCCGCGCAGGAGCGGCCGCATGGCGCCGGTGTCGACGAGGCCGTCGCGGATGAAGCGGTCGTCGATGTAGATCGAGACCACCTGCCCGATCACCAGGAAGTGGGAGGCGTCGCTGCCGTCGAGCGGCGTGAGCGGCACGGTCTGCAGCCACTTGCACTCCAGGGCGGCCGGCGATTCGGCGACCCGGGGCGGACGCACCTTTCGCGATGGCGCCGGGGTCAGGCCCGCGAAGGCGAATTCGCTCTCCCCGCGGGGCAGGGGCGCCGAGGTGGCGTTCACCGCTTCGCGCAGGTCGTAGGTCGCGAGGTTGCAGACGAACTCGCCGCCCTCCTCCGCGAAGGTCATGGCGTCCTTGCGCCCGGACGAGGAGAACATGACCATGTCGGGGCCGGCCGCCACCGCGTTGAAGTACGAGTAGGGCGCGAGGTTCACCGCGCCGTCGCGGTTCATCGCGCTGATCCAGCCGATGGGGCGCGGGGCCACCAGGGCCTTCAGCGGGTTGTGGGGCAGGCCCTTGGTCTCGGCGTCGTAATGCATGGCTGCGCCCTCAGAGCCGGGTGACGATGTCGGCGAGCGCCGGCCGGGGCCGGTCGGGCGGCACCTCCTGCGGGCGGCCGATATGGATGAAGCCGGCGAGCCGCTCGCGGGGCTCCAGGCCGAGAACGTCGAGGATGCGGCGGTCGTAGGCGAACCACTCGGTCAGCCAGGCCGTGGCGAAGCCCGCGGCGTTGGCGGCGACCACGAGGTTCATCGAGACCGCACCCGCCGACAGCACCTGCTCCCATTCGGGAATCTTGATGTGCGGACCGGCCCGCGACACCACCGCCACCACCAGGGGGGCGAGCGCGAGGCGGTTGCGCTCGAGGTCGAGGCGGACGGCGTCGGCCTCCGGATGGTCGGCGGCGTAGGCCTCGGCGATGGTGGCGCCGATGCGGGTGCGGGCCTCGCCCGCGATCACCAGGAAGCGCCAGGGCGCCAGCTTGCCATGGTCCGGCACCCGCGACGCGAGGGTGAGGATCGTGTCCAGTTCGGCCGGATTCGGGCCGGGCTCCTCCAGGCGGAGCGGCGGAACCGAGCGACGGGTGCGCAGGAGATCGAGGGTGGCGTTCATGGGACCCTTGTGGTGAAATCCGCCGGACGAAACGGGGGCCACGGGGCGGGGCCGCCGCGCACACGCGATTCTGGCCTTGCCGCCGCCATCTTGGCCCCGCCATGGTCCGGCTCCGGGCGCGACGCCTCATGACGGATCGAGAGATGGCGCCGCTCGGCGCGAGATTCGAGACATGGCGCCTCGGCGCCGGATTGGCAACGCCGCGCCGGGCGCGGAGGAGTGACGGATGGTACGGGCTGGAAACCGGTGGGGTCTTCTGAGCGGCGCCCTCCTGATCGTCGCCGCGCTGCCCGCCGGCGCCCAGGACGGCAACGCCTTTCACAACCGCATCGGGCCCAACCTCCCCTCCCCCTCGATGTCGGACCCGTCCGTGCCACCGCTGCCCGAGATGGCGAGCGCGGCCCTGAACCTGACGGCGGTGTTCGCCGGTGGCGACAAGCCGCTGCGCTCGGGGCTGGCCTGGCGCATCTACGAGGACCGGCCGGACGGGGCCAAGCCCGGCATCGTCGCCCGCTCCGAGGCGGCCGAGCCGAGTTTCACCCTGCCGCCCGGCAGTTACGTCGCCACCGTCACCTACGGCTATGCCAGCGCCTCGCGCCGCATCGCGATGGCGGGCCAGCCCGTCGCCGAACAGCTCAAGGTCAGCGCCGGGGCACTGAGGCTGTCCGGCGCCATCGGTGACGTGAAGCTCAGCGCCGACCAGCTCGCCTTCTCGGTCTTCGTGCCGATCGGGACGAATTCCGAGGGGCGCCTCGTGCGCAGCGGCGTCAAGGCCGGGGAACTCCTGCGCCTGCCCGAGGGCACCTACCACGTGGTCTCGACCTATGGCGGCTCGAACGCGATCCAGCGCGCCGACCTCAAGGTGGAGAACGGCAAGGTCACGGACGCCACCCTCAACCACCGGGCCGCCACCCTGACCCTGAAGCTGGTGGCGGCCGAGGGCGCCGAGGCCTTCGCCGGCACCGCCTTCAGTGTGCTGACGCCGGGCGGCGACACCATCCGCGAGGCCATCGGCGCCTTCCCGCAGGTGACCCTGGCGGAGGGCGACTACGTTCTGATCGCCCGCCACGACGGGCAGGTCTACACCCGCGAGTTCAAGGTCGAGAGCGGCCTGAACCGCGACGTCGAGGTCCTCGCCAAAGCCGGCTGAGGCGAAACGTCCGGAGGGACATCGCACGGATGACGCGACTGGCGATCGGCGCCCTCACCCTGCTCCTGGCAATGAGTCCGGCCCGCGCCGAGGTCACGGACGGCTCCGACCGGGAGATCGGTCCGGACATCACCGGCCGGGTGATCGCGCTGCTCGGCCAGGGGCTGAAGCATCCCGCCGCCGCCCGCTACAGCGGGCTTCGCGCCGGTCGCGCGGGGGCTGTCTGCGGCGCGGTCGACACCCCCAACCGCATGGGCAACCCGGTCGGACCCCGCCGCTTCGTCGCCGACCTCGCGGCGGGCATCGCCGGTATCGTTCCGGACGGGCCGGAACTGCGCAAGCCGGCGACGCCGCAGGATTACGCGGCCATGCAGCGCATCCTGGCCCTCTACGCGGCCAATTGCGCCACCTGATCCGGGCCTCTCCGGACAACATGGGCCGGAGGGAGCCGGACAGACTTCCGAGGCTTTCGTTTGTCGTGTCGGGATAGCCGGTTGCCCCTGATCCCTGACAAACGCTACGGCGTCGGCGCCTCGCCGTGCTGGGCGTCGAGGGCGACGTTCGCGCTCGGCACGGTCTCGGCCACCGCATCCGCCCGGATGCGGTCCGGCGCGGTCGCCTCCGCCACCAGGGCCGCCAGGGTCTCGTCGAGGCCGCCGGTGCGGGTGTGCTGGCTGCCCAGGCGCCGCACCGAGACCGTGCGCTCCTCGCCCTCCTTGCGGCCGACGACGAGCATCACCGGCACCTTGGCCAGCGAATGCTCGCGGACCTTGTAGTTGATCTTCTCGTTGCGCAGGTCCGCCTCCACCCGCAGGCCCAGACGGGTCGCGGCGGCGACCACCTCGCGGGCGTAGGGGTCGGCGTCCCCCGTGATGGTGGCGACCACCACCTGCACGGGCGCCAGCCAGAGCGGGAAATGCCCGGCGAAATGCTCGATCAGAATTCCGGTGAAGCGCTCCAGGGAGCCGCAGATGGCGCGGTGGACCATGACCGGGGGCTTCTTGCCGCTCTCGGCATCGACGTAGAAGGCGCCGAAGCGCTCCGGCAGGTTGAAGTCGACCTGCGTCGTGCCACATTGCCAGTCGCGCCCGATGGCGTCGCGCAGCACATATTCGAATTTCGGCCCGTAGAAGGCGCCCTCCCCCGGGTTGATCGCGGTCCTGATCCGGCCGCCGGACTGCTCCTCGATCTGAGAGAGGACGCGCGTCATCACCTCCTCGGCATGGTCCCAGAGCGCGTCCGAGCCGACCCGCTTCTCCGGCCGGGTCGAGAGCTTCACCACGATCTCGCCGAAGCCGAAATCGGCATAGGTGGAGAGGATCAGGTCGTTGATCTTCAGGCACTCGTCGGCGAGCTGGTCCTCGGTGCAGAAGATGTGGGCGTCGTCCTGGGTGAAGCCGCGCACCCGCATCAGGCCGTGCATGGCGCCCGAGGGCTCGTAGCGGTGGACCACGCCGAACTCGGCCATGCGTAAGGGAAGGTCGCGGTAGGATTTCAGGCCGTGCTTGAAGATCATCACGTGGCCGGGGCAGTTCATGGGCTTGAGCGCGAACCAGCGCTTGTCCTCGGCCTCGTCGCCGGCGCTCTGGGCCGCGAACATGTTTTCACGATACCAGCCCCAGTGGCCGGAGGTCTCCCACAGGGCCTTGTCGAGGATCTGGGGAGCGTTGACCTCCTGGTAGTCGCCGCGCAGGCGCCGGCGCATGTAGGCGATCAGCTCCTGGAACACGGTCCAGCCCTTGGCGTGCCAGAACACGACGCCCGGCCCCTCCTCCTGGAAGTGGAACAGGTCCATCTCCCGCCCCAGGCGCCGGTGGTCGCGGCGCTCGGCCTCCTCCAGGCGGTGCAGGTAGGCGTCGAGGTCTTCCTTCGAGGCCCAGGCGGTGCCGTAGATGCGGGTCAGCATCGGGTTGTTGGAATCGCCCCGCCAGTAGGCGCCCGCCACCTTCATCAGCTTGAAGGCGGTGCCGACCTTGCCGGTCGAGGTCATGTGCGGGCCGCGGCAGAGGTCGAACCAATCGCCCTGGCGGTAGACCTTGAGGTCCTCGCCGGGCGGGATCGCGTCCACGAGTTCGACCTTGTAGGCCTCGCCCTTCTCGGCGAAGAGCGCGCGGATGTCGTCGCGCTTCCAGACCTCCTTGGTGAAGGGGGCGTCGCGCGCGATGAGCTCGCGCATCTTCGCCTCGATCTTCGGAAAATCCTCGGGCGTGAACGGCTCGTCCCGGGCGAAGTCGTAGTAGAACCCGTTCTCGATCACCGGCCCGATGGTGACCTGCGTGCCCGGCCACAGGGCCTGCACCGCCTCCGCCAGCACGTGGGCGCAATCGTGCCGGATCAGCTCGAGGCTGCGCGCGTCGGTGCGGTCGAGGAACTCGATGCGGGCGTCCTGCGCGATGAGGTCGTCGAGGTCGCGCACGGTGCCGTCGAGCGCCATGGCGACGGTGCGCTTGGCCAGGGATTTGGCGATGCCCTCGACGACGGCGCGGCCGGTGATCGCGGCCTCGTAGCTGCGGGTGTTGCCGTCGGGGAAGGTCAGGGTCGGCATGGCCGAAGGCTCCTTGGAAGGCTCACTCCTGCGTACGCGGCAGGTAAGCGGGGCATGGCTGGTGGGGAGATGGCTGGTGGAGAGATGGCTGATGGGGGGATGGCAGCGGGATCGGGCAAGCGGGATCGGGGAAGCAGGTTCTGGGCGGGCCCCGTAAGGTGCGCCGCGTCGGGCCGTTTAGACCTATTCCGGGCGTGAAGGAACGCGAATTCGCGCGTCCGGGAGCAGGAGACCCCGACAGGACCGCCAAGCCGGGCCGGCGCCGGCCCGCACGGCTCCCGTCCCGGTCGCTGACAATCGCCAGCGATCCTCAATCACCCGTGCGGTGTCGTGCCGGCCGATCAATTGACAAAGGCCGCTTGCGCCGACTTCTGCTGACGGATGGCCTTCCGTTAAGCGCGGTCGAGACCAGCAACGAAATCCAGAAAATCAGACAAGAGCCGGCCCCTCGGGGCAAAAAGGGCTTTCGCCGGGAGATACGTTCATGCCGAGCCCCGTACCGACGGCGCACCCCGAGGGCGTCGCGATCACCACGACGGCCCACCTGCCGGGGGTCCAGACCGGGACACGATTCTGGCCGCAGGGCTGGTGGCGTCTCGTCGACCTGCAGATCGGCATCATCCCGCTGCCGGTCTACCTCATCCTGGTGGCGCTGCTCTGGGTGCTGACCTCGGAGGGCGAGATCAAGGCCGACGCGCCGACGATGATCGCCGTTCTGGTCCTCGGCGGCTTCACCTGCGCGGAGATCGGCAAGCGCCTGCCGGTCCTGCGCCAGATCGGGGCGGGGGCGATCTTCGCCACCTTCATCCCGTCGGCGCTGGTCTATTACCAACTGATCCCGGGCTCGATCGTCAAGGCGATCACCGACTTCACCAAGTTCACCAACTTTCTCTACCTCTATATCGCGGCGATCATCGTCGGCAGCATCCTGGGCATGGACCGGACGGTGCTGGTCAAGGGCTTCCTCAAGATCTTCGTCCCCCTCGGGCTCGGGTCCCTGGCGGCGGGCTGCGTCGGCACGCTCGTGGGCACCCTGCTGGGGCTCGGGGCGCACCACACCTTCTTCTTCATCGTGGTGCCCATCATGGCCGGCGGCGTCGGCGAGGGCGCGATCCCGCTCTCCATCGGCTACGGCAACATCCTCGGCCTGCCCGAGGGCGACGTCTTCGCGCAGGTGCTGCCGGTCGTGATGCTGGGCAGCCTCACGGCGATCATCCTGGCCGGCACCCTCAACTGGGTGGGCAAGCGCAAGCCGCATCTCACCGGCGAGGGCCGCCTGCAACCCGACACCGAGAACGACATGCAGGCGCGGGCGCCCGTGGAGACCGGCCCCATCGACGCCGCCACGGTGGCGGCGGCCGGCCTCACGGCGGTGACGCTCTACCTGCTCGGCGTGATGTGCCACCACCTCACCGGCCTGCCCGCCCCCGTGGCGATGCTGTTCCTGGCCGTGCTGGCCAAGCTCGCCAGCGCGGTCTCGCCCCGGCTCCAGGCCGGTGGCTTCATCGTCTACAAATTCGTGCAGGTCGGCATGACCTACCCGCTGCTCTTCGCCATCGGCGTCTCGCTGACGCCCTGGGACAAGCTGGTGGCGGCCTTCACGATTCCGAACCTCATCACCATCGTGGCCACCGTCGTCACCCTGATGGGAACGGGCTACCTCGTCGGTCGCCGCCTCGGCATGTATCCGATCGAGACCGCGATCGTGAACGCCTGCCACAGCGGCCAGGGCGGCACCGGCGACGTGGCGATCCTCACCGCCGCCAACCGCATGGCGCTGATGCCCTTCGCCCAGATCGCCACCCGCATCGGCGGCGCCCTCACGGTGACGGGGACGCTGGTATTGCTGAAGTGGATCACGAAGGTCGGGTAGGCACGGCCTCCTCCCCGATCGCCTCGCAGGCGAACGGCGAGGGCGGCGCGTTCACGCCGCGCCAGCGGCCGTAGCGCCACGGGGTCAATCCGGTGGCGCGCGCCGGCAGGGACTCCGGCACCAAGTCGATGCCGTGGGTGCCGAGGGGACCGCAGCGGCAGATACGGGCGAACCCGATCCAGCCGCCTGCCCAGAGCCCGTGCCGCTGGATCGCCTCGTCGGTGTAGGTCGAGCACGAGGGCCAGTGCCGGCACTGGCGGCCGATCAGGCTCGACAGGGTGAGCTGATAGGCGCGGATCGCCCCGTGGGCGACGCGGCGGAGCCGCATGCTATTCGGCCGCCACCGCGCCGGCCTCGATCCGGTCGAGGGCCTCGACCACCGCGTCGAAGGTCAGCAGCGTCGAGGCGTGGCGAGCCTTGAAGTCGCGCACCGGCTCCAGCACGGCGAAGTCGGCCCAGGGGCCGCCGGGCGCGGGGCCGCCCTCCTTGAGCATCCGCCGCATCGCGGCGCGGACCTCGCGTAGCTCCTCCGCCCGCGCCCCGACCACGTGGCGGGCCATCAGCGAGGACGAGGCCTGGCCGAGAGCGCAGGCCTTCACCTCGTGCGCGAAGTCGGTGACCGTGCCGTCCCGCACCGCGAGGTCCACCGTGACGGTGGAGCCGCAGAGCTTCGAATGCGCGGTGGCGCTGGCATCCGGAGCGTCCAGGCGGCCGAGACGCGGGATATCGGCGGCCAGTTCGAGAATGCGACGGTTGTAGATGTCGTCGAGCATGGACTTTCGATCCTCTGGCCGTTCCGCCGGGACGACCGGGCGCGAAGCCGGCTTCCAATCCCGGAGATCTGATCCGCGCGGCCTGCATTGCGCGACGGCGCGATAACGACGATATAGGCCCCCACGCACCGTTTCGCGAGGAGGCGGCTCGTCGACCCGGGGCGCGCCCACGGCCAGGGTCGCGCCACGACAGGCGGCACCGTCCGGGCATCGGTCCATCTTACCCGACGGCCCATGGTTCGACGATGTACGCAAAGCCTGACAGCCACCCGATGACGACCCGGATCGCCCGGGCGGAAGATGCCATGGATGCCGCGCTCAAGTCCCTTTCCTACCGCCTGACCGAGACGGAGGAATCCGGGATGGAACCGACCCGCCAGAACGGCGCCCTCAACGCCATGCGCAACGACAACGCGCGCGGCCAAGCCCCTGCGCCCGAACCCGCTCCCGAGATCGCGCCTCTGCCCGCCTCCGCCCAGCGGGTGCCCGACGCCATCGCCACCGGCCGTCCCAGCCGCGAAGAGGCCGAGGCCGCCGTGCGCACGCTGCTGCGCTGGGCCGGCGACGACCCGAACCGCGAGGGCCTGCGCGACACCCCGGCCCGGGTGGCGAAGGCCTATGGCCAGATCTTCGGCGGCTACGCCCAGGATGCCGACGCGCTCCTCGAGCGGGTCTTCGAGGAGGTTGAGGGCTATTCGGACATCGTTCTGGTGCGCGACATCCCGTTCTATTCCCATTGCGAGCACCACATGGTGCCCTTCATGGGGCTGGCGCACATCGCCTATTACCCGACTAAGGGCGTGGTCGGCCTGTCGAAGCTCGCCCGCGTGGTCGACACCTTCGCCCGCCGCCTGCAGACCCAGGAGACCATGACGGCGCAGATCGCCGACGTGATCGAGAGCATCCTCAAACCCCGCGGCATCGCCGTGATGGTCGAGGCCGAGCATCTCTGCATGGCGATGCGCGGCGTCCAGAAGGCCGGCGTCTCCACCATCACCACCCAATTCCGGGGCGCCTTCCGCAACGATGCCAACGAGCAGGTGCGCTTCCTCACCCTCGTGCGCAACAAGTCCTGAGCCGATCCTCATGACCTCTGCCGTCCCCAAAACGAGCGCCTTCCCGAACCCGGGCGCCCGGGCCGAGGTCGAGGAGGGGGCCGTCTTCACCCCCCGGTTCGACGCCCACGGCCTCGTCTCCTGCATCGCCGTCGATGCCACCGACGGGCAGGTGCTGATGCTCGCCCACATGAACGCCGAATCGCTGGCCAGGACCCTGGAGACCGGCGAGGCCTGGTACTGGTCGCGTTCGCGCGGCGAACTCTGGCACAAGGGCGCCACCAGCGGGCAGGTCCAGCGCATCGTCGAGATGCGGGTCGATTGCGACCAGGATGCCGTGCTGATTCGCGTCGATGTCGGGGGGGATGGCGGCTGCTGCCACACCGGCCGGCGCGCCTGTTTCTATCGCCGCGTCGATCACGATCCGGCGACCGGACAGGGTGTCCTGAGCCCCGCCGACACCTGAGCCCGAGGCGGTTTCTTCGACCCGGTTTCTTCGACCCGGTTTCTTCGACCCGGTTTCTTCGACCCGGTTTCTTGGACGCGGTTTCTTGGACGCGGTTTGTTCGACGAGGTTCCTGCCCGGCATGATCCCGCCTCGAAACGTCCTGGCTCGCCTGCGCACATCCTGCCGAATCCTGTGTCGATGATGTGGGATGGCCTCTCCCCGGGGCGCTCGGCCCAGGTCGAGGTCCAGCGGATCGCGCCGGCGCGCCCGCGCTTTCCCCCCGGTGCCGTCGAGCCCGTGACCCCGCCGCAGGCTCCGGGGCCGCGCATCGGCCTCGCGCTCGGCGGCGGATCGGCCCGGGGCTGGTCGCAGATCGGGGTGATCGAGGTGCTGGAGGAGGCCGGCATCCACCCGGTCGTGGTGGCGGGCTGCTCCATCGGCGCCGTGGTGGGCGGCTGCTACGCGGCGGGCCAGCTCGGCCTTCTCAAGAGCTTCGCCCTGTCGCTGACCCGGCGCAGCGTCATGGGGCTGCTCGATCTCCGGCTCCGCTCCGGCCTCATCGCGGGCGACCGCCTGAGACGGCGCCTCCAGCACGACCTCGCCGACCGTCGCATCGAGGGGCTTCCGATCCGTTTCGCCAGCGTGGCCACCGACCTCGACAGCGGCGAGGAGGTCTGGCTCACCCGGGGCTGTCTGGTGGAGGCCCTGCGGGCCTCCTATGCCCTGCCGGGCATCTTCCCGCCGGTGCGCTGCGGCGGCCGGCTCCTCCTCGACGGGACGCTGGTCAATCCGGTTCCGGTGAGCATCGCGCGGGCGCTCGGGGCCGATCTGGTGATCTGCGTCAACCTCAACGGCGACCCGCGCTCCGGCGACCCGCGGGATGCGGTCCCAGCCCGGATCGCGGCCGAGCCTGTCGTCGCGCCCGCCCCGCGCCGGCCGCGGCGCTGGGGCCTGCGCCGTCCGGGACCGCGCGCCCAGACCGCCGGAGCCCAGATCGCCGGAGTCCAGATCGCCGGAGCCGAGGCCCCCGGGTCGGCGCACGGCCTCGCCACGCCCGGCATGGCGCGGGTGATGCTCGATGCCTTCAACATCACGCAGGACCGGATCTCGCGGGCGCGCCTCGCCGGCGATCCGCCCGACATCGCCATCGTGCCGCGTCTGGCGGAGATGGGCCTGTTCGAGTTTCATCGCGCGGCCGAGGGAATCGCCCTCGGCCGCGAGGCGGCGCGCGCCGCCCTGCCGCAGATCCGCAGCCTCGTGGCGGCGGCGGCCGCCCGGACCTGACCGGCCTCGGGGCTCCGGGGCAGGCCTGGAAATTACCCCCGGAAATCAGGCCCGCAAATCAGGCCATGGTGATGTAGTCGCGCATCGCCTGGTGTTCGGCCTCGACGGCCTCGATCCGGCGCTTGACCACGTCGCCGATGGAGATGAGCCCGGCCAGGCGCCCCTCCTCGACCACGGGCACGTGGCGGAAGCGGCCCTCGGTCATGAGATGCATGACCTCCTCGATGCTGCAGGCGCGGGTGCAGGTGGTGACGTCGGCGGTCATGTGCTCGGAGACCAGGGCGTCCAGGGCGTTGGCGCCCTTGGCGGCGAGCGCCCGCATGATGTCGCGCTCGGAGAGGATGCCGCGTACGGCCCCATCCGCATCGCTGACGACGACGGCGCCGATGCGCTTCTCGGCCAGGAGATGGATGGCCTCGTCGAGACTGCGCTGCGGCTCCACCGTCACGACGGAGCGGCCTTTCTCGGCGAGGATGCGTGCAACGGTCATAGACATGTCCTTTCCCGGAATATCCCCATGATCGGGGGGCCGGATGGGCAGGGATGCCGGGCTTGGCCTGTGCGGCAGGCTGCCCGGCTCGGTCTATGGCGATAGTGTGGCCCGCGTGCGCACTTGGCAAGATCCCGCAGGATCAAGGAGGGAAAGAGCACGATAGTTCAAGGCGCCGGGACGGTCGGGAGGGGCTGCCCTCAGCGCCGGGCGCGGTCGATCAGCGGCAGCAGGAAGAAGCCCGCGAGGAAGCCGCCGAGATGCGCGTCCCAGGCGACCGACGTCGCCTCGGCCCCAAGCGGCAGGGCGATGATTCCGAACAGGAAGTTGGTGACGAGCCAGATCACCAGGAACACCACCGCGGTGCGGTTGCGCATCAGTTCCGGAATGGTCTGGAGCGGGGCGAAGGCCGGCCGCTGCCAGGGTGGGCCACCGGCATAGACGGGAGGCGGCTGGAACACGAAGCGCGCGGCTGCCGCCATCAGGGCGGAGACGCCTGCCGAAGCCCCGATCAGGGGGGCGGTGCTCAGGGGATCGAGGAGGACGTGGAGGATGCCGCCCGCCACCGCGCCGACCAGGCCGACCAGGCCGTAGCGCCAGGCCCCGTAGCGGCGGGCCACCGGCGCCCCGAAAGCGGCGAGCCAGACGGTGTTGAAGATGACGTGCATCCACGAGCCGTGCAGCAGCGCGTAGGTGGCGAAGGTCCACGGCATGGCGGCGGGGTCCGCCACCACGTAACGGGCGAAGGCCTGCCGCGCCTCGACCACGTCGGGGTCTCCCGCCAGGGTCGAGGCCGCCCGGAGGAGATCCTCGGCCCGGGCCGGATCGAGGGCCACGCTCCAGCGGCCCGGGATCAGCGCGAGGTCGATCAGCGCCGCGATGTCCCAGGTGTCCGGCAATACGAACTCCCGCAGGGCATGGATGCCCACGAGCACGCCGATCGACGCGCTGACCACGCCCGGCATGTTGAAGATCGGAACGCGGTTCTGCGGCGGCAGGTCGGGGGTGGCATCCATGCGGCCACCATGTCGGGGTCGGGTGCGGCGCGGCAAGTCCTGCCCTGCCCGAAATCACCCTGCCCTGCCCGAAATCACCCTGCCCTGCCCGAAATCACCCTGCCCTGCCCGAAATCACCCTGCCCTGCCCGAAATCACCCTGCCCTGCCCGAAATCACCCTGCCCTGCCCGAAATCACCCTGCCCTGCCCGAAATCACCCTGCAATGCCCGAAACCGTCCTGCGATGCCCGAAACCAGCCCCCCTGTGCTCGAAGGCCATTGTGAGGAACACGAAGGTCCGCCGTGCCGCGACCCGGACACCGGGCCTGAATTTGCCGGTGGACAACCGGGCCTGCGCATTAACCTTGATCAGAGGTTAAGGGCGCGCGTCGATCTTGATCGGCATAGACTCTGCGCCGACCCGGCACAGACTCCGCGGGCGATCCCAGATTGCTCCCGAAGCCGCCCAATTCGAGAAGGTCCTTTGCCGGACCGTGCCATTGTGGGATCTCATGAAGCATCCGACCAGCCGCATGCTCCACGCCTACTGGGATCGTCTGCGTCACGCGCGCGCCGCGCCGGAGCGCAGCGAGATCGAGCCCGGCGAGATCCGGAACCTGCTGGCGGACAGCCTGATCCTCGAGGTCGACATGGCCCGCGGCGCGGCCTCGGTCCGGCTGGCCGGGACCCATGTCTGCGCCCTGTTCGGACGGGAACTCAAGGGCCGGGATTTCGCCGGGCTCTGGGGCATGCCCGACGCCGATCCCTGGCTGCTGGTGGAGGCCGTGGCCCTCGACACGGTTGGGGTGGTGGCCGGCCTGCAGGGTCTGACGGAGCGTGACGAGACCATCGATCTCGAACTGCTGCTGCTGCCCCTGCGGCACCATGGCGAGACCCAGACCCGCATCCTCGGGGCGCTCAGCCCGACCTGCGTGCCGCATTGGCTCGGGATACGGCCCCTGACCCGGATGCGCACGACCTCCCTGCGCATCCTCGGCCACGAGACCGTGCCGGCCTATCAGGATGCCAGGGCCACCCTCGACGACCTGCCCGAGCCGGCCAACGATTCCGCCCCGTTGCGGCGCGGCCATCTCCTGGTCCATCCGGGCGGACGCGCCTGATCGAGGCGGCCGGCCAGCGGCGGAAGGATAATCCGACAAAACTTTGGTAACCATCGGCAGGTAGCGTGAAGCCGCTTGAATCCTCGAAGCGAGTCGCCCCGCCATCATGATCGAGGACGTCGAACGTTCCGCCGGGCTGTCGGCCCGGGATCGACGCAGTCCGGACCTGCGTCGGCACCATCGCGTCAAGGTCTCGATACTCGGGCGCTACATGCTGGCCGACCGTCGGGAATATCCCTGCCAGACCGTCGACATGTCGCCGGGCGGGGTCAGCCTGACCTGTGCGGTCATGGGCGCGCTCGGTGAGCGCGTGGTGCTCTACCTCGAGCATGTCGGCCGGATCGAGGGGACGATCGCACGCCTGATTCCCGGGGGCTTCGCCGTCCGGCTCAACGCCACCCCGCGCAAGCGCGACAAGATCGCCTCGCAACTCACCTGGCTCGCCAACCGCGAGAACCTCGGTCTGCCCGAGGGCCGCACCCACGAGCGCCTCACGCCCCTGGTCACGGGCGTCGTCCTGCGCCTGGAGAGCGGGCGCGAGGTCGCGGCCCGGATCATCGACATCTCGATGTCAGGCGTCGCGCTCACCACCGCCAGCACCCCGGCGATCGGCGTGAGCCTGATGGTCGGGCGTACGCCCGGGCGGGTGGTGCGCCATTTCGAGGGCGGTATCGGCGTGCAGTTCATGCTGCCGATCTCGCCCGACCTGTTCCACGAGGGCCTGACGCTCTGAGATCCGGGCGCCGCCCCGTGCTGTCCCGTCCTGCTGCCTACGCCTCGGTGAGGGGCAGGCTGCGGCTGTTCGGGCTCCAGGACAGGTCCGGCGTCGTCGCGAAGAGGCGCTTGTGGGCGAGGGCCGCATAGGTATCGGTCATGCCGGCGATGTAGTCGGCGACCCGGCGGGCGATGCGACCCGGCTCCGCCTCCGCCAACCCGGCCGACCATTCCTCCGGCATCGCGCCGGGCTCGGCCGTGAAGCGCCCGAACAGGTCGGCCACGATGATGTTGGCCTTGGCCCGCACTGCGAGCACGCCGGGGTGGCGGTACATCCGCGCGAACAGGAAGGTCTTGATCGCCGCGTCCGCCTCCGCGATCGCCTCCGAGAAGGCGATGACCGGCGCCTGCGCCGCCCGGATGTCGCCCACCGAGGACGGATTGAGGGCGTCGATGCGCCGGGTGCTCTCGGCGATCACGTCCTCGACGAAGCGGGTGATGACCCGCCGCGCCAGCTCGTGAATCTTTCGCGAGGACTCGAGGTTTGGATGGAGGCGGTCGATCTCGGTCAGCAGGTCGCTTAGGAACGGCACCTCGGCGAGGTCCGCGAGATCGAACAGGCCGGCGCGCAGGCCGTCGTCGAGGTCGTGGCTGTCGTAGGCGATGTCGTCGGCGAGCGCCGCCGCCTGCGCCTCGGGGCCGGCGAAGCGCGCCAGTTCGAGGTCGTTGAGGGCGTTGTACTCGAGGATCGCCGCCGGGATGCCGCGGCCGATCCAGCGCCGGGTCGGCCGGCCATCCGGCTCCAGCAGGGGGCCGTTGTGCTTGACCAGGCCCTCCAGGGTCTCCCAGGCGAGGTTGAGCCCGTCGAAGCCGGCGTAGCGCCGCTCCAGCCGCGTGACGATGCGCAGGGCCTGGGCGTTGTGGTCGAAGCCGCCATGGTCCGCCATGCAGGCGTCCAGGCTGTCCTCCCCGGTATGGCCGAAGCAGGTGTGGCCGAGGTCGTGACTCAGGGCCAGCGCCTCGGCGAGATCCTCGTCGAGGCCGAGCGCCCGGGCCAGAGCCCGAGCGATCTGGCTCACCTCCAGGGTGTGGGTCAGGCGCGTCCGGTAATGGTCGCCCTCGTGATGGACGAAGACCTGGGTCTTGTGCTTGAGGCGCCGGAAGGCCGAGGAATGGATGATCCGGTCGCGGTCGCGCTGGAAATCGCTGCGCGTCGGGGAGATCGCCTCCGGGATCAGGCGCCCGCGCGTGGCCGCCGGGTCCGTGGCATAGGGCGCGCGCCAGCGCTCGCCACGCCGCTGCGGCGCCTCATCACGCCGTTGGGGCGCCTCGCCCTGCCCTGTCGAATCCGCCTGCATCACGCTCCGTCGCTCCGCATCCGGTGTCCTGACGTCCCGCCGCGTTGCAGCATCAGGGTCCCCGGCATATCTTGTATCGCATAGCAGTTGTTCCAACGTCGTCCGGGCCACGATCGGCCGGGGCGGCCGGCGGATCTCGAGACCACCCCGCGAGACCACTCCGATGGCCGACATCACCCTGACGCCCCGCGCCGCCAAGCGCATCAACGAGATCATGGGCGCCGAGCCGCCCGGCGCCTCCCTGCGGATCAGCGTGAACGGCGGCGGCTGCTCGGGCTTCTCCTACGCCTTCGACATTGAGAAGGCGCGGGCTGCCGACGATATCGCCATCGAGCGCGACGGTGCCACCGTCCTCGTCGACCCGATGTCGCTGGAATACATGAGCGGCGCGACCATCGATTTCGTGAACGACCTGATCGGGCAATCCTTCAAGATCGAGAATCCCCAGGCCACCGCCTCCTGTGGCTGCGGAACCTCGTTCTCCCTGTGAATGAGGTGCGGTCCCCGCGTGGGGCCGCCCCGCGATTGCCTCCCGCGTGAAACTGCGGCACGGGAGAGGCCCTCTCTCCGACGCCTCCGGGCTCCTCTCCCGGAACGCGATCCTTCGAAGCGCCTCTTCGCCAGCGATCCGGATACGCCCATGACCTGCTCGAAAGGCCGCCCCCTCCGTGCGTGGGCGACCGGTGTCTCGGCCTGCGTCCTCGTCCTCCTCGGCGCGGGAATCGGCGCCGGGTCCGGTGCGGCTCAGGCCCAGGAGGCGGCCTCGGCGGTGCAGGACGTGACCCTGCAGGACGTGACCCTCGCCTTCGGCGAGACGGTGCTGAAGGCGCCCCGCATCACCGCCAGCGGGACCCGACTCTCCAAGGACGAACTCTCCGCGCTGCTGAAGGGGGGAGCCGGCGAATCCTGGCCCGCCCGCCTCGTCCGGCTCGATGCCGCCAGCCTGGCCATTCCCGAATTGCGGGTCGAGCGCACGGCCGCGGCCGACGCGACGCCGGTGGTGACCTATCGCGATGTGGTCGCCCGCGACGTCCGGGCCGGGCGCATTGCCGAACTCACCGCGGCGGGCGCCTCGATCCTGGTGGCGGGCGGTCCTCAGAAGGGGACCGGCACCTACGGTCGCATGCGGGCGACCGACCTCGACCTGACCGTGCTCGCCCGCCTGTACGGCGAGCCGGGCGACGGCAAGAGTGCCCTGCAGCGGATCTACGCCACCTTCGCGGTCGACGACGTGGCCTACGTGGACGCCCGGGGCACGGCCGTGAAGATCGCCCGGATCGAGGGCCGAGACCTCAGCGGGCGACAGATTCCGGCGACCTGGACCGGGGCGCTCCAGGCCTTCACGGGGCTCGATTACGAGCGGATCGCCCCTGCCGAACGCGCGCGGCTGATGGGCCTCGGCGCCGATCTCGCCGAGGCGGTCTCGGTCGGCGCCCTGGAGGCCACCGGCCTCAGCGTCCAGGAAGCCAAGCCCCGCGATGCCTTCAGCCTCGGCGTCGCCCGCCTGGAGATGACGAGCGCGGGCCTCCACCTGGAGGACATCACCTTCGCGGGGATCGACGGCGCCAAGGCCCGCCTCGCCCGGCTCTCCCTCGACGGCTTCTCGCTCGCTCCGACCGTCGCGGCCCTGCGCAAGCTCGCCGCCCTGACCACGCCGCCCGCGGAGGCGGACCTGCGCCTGCTGACGCCCGCCCTCGGCACCCTGGCGCTGAAGGATCTCAGCCTCGATCTGCCGGCCGAGCCGCAGAACGGACGCGACCCGGTCCGTGACCCTGCGCGCGACCCTGGCGACAAGGCCGCCGCCGCGCCGATGCATGTGGGCCTGCGCGACGGCTCGCTGAACTTCGCCGCCCCGCGCGACGGGGTGCCGACCGCCGGGCGCCTCAGCCTGTCGGGCCTGACCCTGCCGGCCTCGGCGGTCGCGGGGGTGCCGGGCCTCGGCTCGCTGGGCCTCTACGGCTACCGCGACCTCGATCTCGCCCTCGTGGCCGACACTGCCTGGGACGAATCCGCCCGTGAGCTGAAGCTCGGCGAGGTCTCGGTCTCCGGTAAGGACATGGGCAGCGTCCGCATCAACGGCATGATCGGCGGCATCGGCCCGGAGGTCTTCAATCCGGACGTGGCGGTGTCGAGCTTCGCCATGCTGTCGGCCACGGCCAAGGCCCTCGACCTCACCATCGAGAATACCGGGCTGTTCGACCGCTTCATCGCCGCCCAGTCGAGGGTGCTGAGCCTGAAGCCCGAGGAGCTGAAGCAGGAATACGTCACCGCCAGCACGTTCGGCGTCCCCGCGATTCTCGGCAATTCGGCGGGCGCCAAGGCCATCGGCACCGCGATGGGTCAGTTCGTGACGAAGCCCGGCACCCTCTCGCTCAGCCTGCGGCCCAAGAACGGCACCGGCATCGGCATACTGGAATTCAGCGCCGCCCCGACCCCGGCGGCCCTGTTCGACCGGCTCGAGGTCAACGCCAAGGCGAACTGACAAAGGGCCGTGGTTGCGCGGATCGGAGCGGTGCTCGGCCGCTCCGGCCTCATGCCAGGTCGCGCACCACCACCCGGCCGCGCTCGGCCGAAAGGGCGAGGCGGCCGCTCTTGAGGGCCAGGGCCTTCTCGCCGAACAGCGTGCGGCGCCAGCCGTGGAGCACGGCCACGTCGGCGTCGTCGTCGTCGGCGATGGCCTCCAGGTCGTCCACGGTGGCGATGATCTTCGGGGCGACGCCTTCGGTCTCGCACACCGCCTTCAGCAGCACCTTGAGCAGTTCGACTAGAGCCCCGTTGCCGCCCCGGCTGCGCGCGCGCTCGGGCAGTGCGATCTCCGTGAGGTCGCGGGCGAAGCCCCGCTCCACCGCCGCCAGGATGTCGGTCCCGGTGCGCGAGCGCTCGAAGCCGGCGGGAATCGAGCGCAGGCGCCCGAGCGCCTCGACGCTGCGGGGGGCCGAGGTTGCGACGTCGATCACCGCCTCGTCCTTAAGGATGCGTCCGCGCGGCACGTTGCGGCTCTGCGCCTCGCGTTCGCGCCAAGCGGCGACCTCCATCAGCACGGCGATCTCGCGGGGCTTGCGCATCCGCCCCGCCAGCCGGCGCCAGGCGGAGGCCGGATCGGCCTTGTAGGTCTCCGGCGAGGTGAGCACGCTCATCTCCTCGTCGAGCCACTCGCCGCGATCGGTGGACAGGAGCTGGCCCGCCAGCACCTCGTAGACCTTCACGAGGTGGGTCACGTCGGAGAGGGCATAGCTGAGCTGGGCGTCCGAGAGCGGCCGGCGCGACCAGTCGGTGAAGCGCGAGGACTTGTCGACCTTGGCCTTGGCCACGTCGTTGACGAGCTGCTCGTAGGAGACCGAGTCGCCGTAGCCGCAGACCATCGCGGCGACCTGCGTGTCGAAGAACGGCTGCGGCAGCAGGCCCCCGAGGAGCCAGATGATCTCCAGGTCCTGGCGGGCGGAATGGAACACCTTCACCACGCCCTCATCGGCCATCAGGGCGAAGAAGGGCGCGAGGTCGAGGTCGGGCGAGAGCGGGTCGACGAGCACCCCCGAGCCGTCCGGCGCCGCCATCTGAATGAGGCAGAGCTTCGGGTAGTAGGTGGTCTCGCGCATGAACTCCGTGTCGACGGTCACGAAGGGATGCGCGGACAGGCGGGTGCAGGCCTCGGTCAGGGCCGCGGTGGTGGCGATCAGATCCATGAATCCGGCTATACCGAAGGTTCTCGCCTCAGGCGAGGGATGCCGGCTCACGTCCTTGGCCACGTCCCCCTAATTCGCACGCGCACCGGTCCGCCTGTCCCCGCCCGTCCCGGCGCTGTGGCACGGATCGGCGGCCAGGGCTCAGGCCGCGACCGATCCCGCTCGCCCGCCCCGGCGGGCCGCTTGCGCCCAGGCCCGGCGCTGCGCCGTCCGTTCGCGGCGCTGCGCCTCGGCGCGGGCCAGCAGCCAATCGAGGATGCCGGTCTCGATGCGCGTGGCGCTGGATGGATCGGTGAGCCGGCGGATGCGGTCGGCGCGGAAACCCCGGTACCCGCCGCGGCCGCGGTCGATGCCGCCGAGGAGCGTCCGGCCCGGCCCGAGCCTCAGCTCGCGCGCCTCGACGCGCCGAGTGCTCCAGGCTCCGCGCGAATCCTCGTAGACGATCTCGAAGGTGCCCTCGAGGGGCAGGACACGCCATTGGCCCTCCTGCCGCTCGCGCGGTTCGGAGGCGCCGGCCGGCTCCTGCACAGGTCCGGGCGCCCCCGACGCCGCCTGTCTCAGAATGTCGAAAAAAGCGTTGGAATTCATAGGCCTGATATGGGGATGGGCCTGCGATTCCGGAAGGGATCCGGCGCTTTTCGGTAAGGGGCAACCCGCCTTCGGCCCCTGCTCTCGACGCCTCCGGCTTCGGCTCCCGAGTCCTCGGTGCCTGCCCGTCGCCTTGACTTCGCACCCCCCACGTGAATGGTGCGCCGCTCCATCCCAAGCGCCCGTGATCTGTCAGCCCCTGATGCAACAGCCTGCCATGCACCGTTATCGGACCCATACCTGCGGGGCGCTGCGCCCGTCCGACGTCGGCGAGAGCGTCCGCCTCTCCGGCTGGTGCCACCGCATCCGCGACCATGGCGGCGTGCTGTTCATCGATCTGCGCGACCATTACGGCCTGACGCAATGCGTGGTGGATTCGGACTCGAAGGCCTTCCAGGCCGCCAACGCGGCGCGCTCGGAGTGGGTCATCCGCATCGACGGCCGGGTCCGCACCCGCCCCGCCGGCACTGAGAACCCGGACCTGCCCACCGGCGCGCTGGAGGTCTATATCGACGACCTCGAAGTGCTCGGCCCGGCCGGCGAATTGCCGATGCCGGTCTTCGGCGACCTCGACTACCCGGAAGAGACCCGGCTGAAGTACCGCTTCCTGGATCTGCGCCGCGAGAAGCTGCACGCCAACATCATGAAGCGCGGGGCGATCATCGACAGCCTGCGCCGCCGGATGCGCGACGGCGGCTTCTTCGAGTTCCAGACCCCGATCCTCACCGCCTCCTCGCCGGAGGGCGCGCGCGACTATCTCGTGCCGTCCCGCGTGCACCCGGGCAAGTTCTATGCGCTGCCGCAGGCCCCGCAGCAGTTCAAGCAGCTGACGATGATCGCGGGCTTCGACCGCTACTTCCAGATCGCGCCGTGTTTTCGCGATGAGGATGCCCGCGCCGACCGGAGCCCGGGCGAGTTCTACCAGCTCGACATCGAGATGAGCTTCGTCACGCAAGAGGACGTGTTCCAGGCGGTGGAGCCCGTGCTGCGCTCGGTCTTCGAGGAATTCGCCGAGGGCAAGCGCGTCACCGGCACCTTCCCGCGCATCCCCTATGCCGAGGCGATGCTGAAATACGGCGTCGACAAGCCGGACCTGCGCAACCCGCTGATCATCGCCGACGTGACGGCCGAATTCGCCCGCGAGGACGTCGCCTTCAAGGCCTTCAAGGGCGTGATCGCGTCCGGCGGCGTGGTCCGGGCGATCCCCGCCACGGGGGCGGCGACCCAGCCGCGCTCGTTCTTCGACAAGCTCAACGACTTCGCCCGCGCCGAGGGCGCGCCCGGCCTCGGCTACATCATCTTCGAGGACGACAACGGCACGCTCACCGGCAAGGGCCCGATCGCCAAGTTCATCCCGGCCGAGGTCCAGGCCCTGATCGCGCAGAAGACCGGGACCAAGGCCGGCGACGCGGTGTTCTTCTCCGCCGGCACCGAGGGCAAGGCGGCGGCGCTCGCTGGCAAGGCCCGCATCCGCATCGGCGACGAGCTGAACCTGTCCGACAAGGACCAGTACGCCTTCTGCTGGATCACCGACTTCCCGATGTACGAGTGGAACGAGGACGAGAAGCGGATCGACTTCTCGCACAACCCGTTCTCGATGCCGAACTTCGACCGCGAGGCATTCCTGGCCCTCGATCCGTCGGATGCCGGGACGATCCTGAACATCAAGGCGTTCCAGTACGACATCGTCTGCAACGGCACCGAATTGTCCTCCGGCGCGATCCGCAACCATCGCCCCGACGTGATGGAGAAGGCCTTCGGTATCGCCGGCTACGGCGTCGAGGTGCTGGAGGAGAAGTTCGGCGGCATGCTCAACGCGCTGAAGCTCGGCGCCCCCCCGCACGGTGGCATCGCGCCGGGCATCGACCGCATCGTCATGCTGCTCTGCGGCGAGCAGAACCTGCGCGAGGTCGTGCTGTTCCCGATGAACCAGCGCGCCGAGGACCTGATGATGGGCGCCCCCGCCGAGGCCACCCCGAAGCAGCTGCGCGAGCTCCACATCCGCCTCAACCTGCCCGAGAAGAGCGCCTGAGGGGCCGAGCCCCCTCTTACCGCCGGCGGGATCGTTACCCGTGACATCCGTCCTCAGGCCCGCCGAGGCCCTGGTCCGCGCTGTCGAGATCCTCGCGGCGCAGGGCTTCGCGGTGGTCGCCCGCAACACCCGGGGCGACAGCGTCTACCTCAAGCCCGAGGCCTGCGCCTTCGCCCTGCGGGTCTCGAACCATCCCCGCACTCCGAAGCAGCGCAAGAACCACCCCGACGCCATCACCAGCCTCGTCCTGCGCGACCCGACCTCCGAGGCGGCGCTGGCGGAGACGGTCGCGGTGGCGGTGCGGAATTTCGGCGGCGAGCGGGTGAAGCGGGAGCGGGGGCTCGGGGTGAGGGCGATTGACCGAACCTATCCGTGAATATAGAGCTATGATAGGTTTTTATTGATATTTAGGCGTGTCTATGAGACAGATGGGCCGGTCGCTCGATCTCTCGGGAGCACCGCCCATGTCGTCGTCAGGTCGCCAAAGCGGAGAACGCGCGAAACTCCCCTATGACCTCGCAGCCCTGAGAGTCGAAGTCGGACTGCTCCGCGTCGAGCATCTCCTCTCCCGGGCGTACGATCCTGATCAGCCTCGCACCCCGGCTGGCCAGACCGGGGCCGGGCGATGGACCTCTGGAGACGACGGGCAGGACGTCATCGCCGATGACGGCTCGCGGGTGCTCTCGCTGCGGGTTCGCAGCCAGCCGTCCGAGACCTGGGACGAGCGGCACGTCGTCATCGCGCCGGATGGAACCAAGACGCTCTTCGAGATGGAGGGGCGAACCCAGACCATCAGCGATGGCGAGACGGGAGAGATCCTGTCGCGCGGCACTCGGATCGACGGCCGGGTGGAGCCGGAAGCATTCGTTCAAAGCGCGAGAGCCCCACAACCATCCCGGTCACGGACCGCAGCAGCTGTCGAGGCCGGGATGGCCTTGCTCTCAATCCTTTCTCTCCGGAAGAGCCGGGATGGCACTGCGATCTTCGAGGCGCCGGCCAGCGCGTATGAGCCCGGGTCGGATGCGAACAATCCGGCCATGTGGGTCGGTCGGGTCGACCAAGCGGAACTGGACGCCGCCTGTCCGCGTCGTGGCGAGGTTCAGGGGATCCTCGATGACTCCGTCTCTCAGGTGCGCACGACCGGTAATTTCATGGACGCGCAGGATTTCGGCAATAAAGTTCACGCCGTCGCTGCCGCAAAAATTCGTGCACTTAACGATCCGAATCTTGTTCAAGAAGTTTCATATGTTCCTGGTACAACGGAACCGGTTATTCCCGATAAAACAGACCCGGTGCCCTACGGAACTCAGTTCTCAATTCGTCTCGACGCCCTTGAAAAAAGTGACCCATTGACGGTCTGCGTCCACGATTTCAAGACCGGCAAGAGCGGCCTCGCAGCTCTACGTGCCACCCATATCGCACGGATGGTTGCCATCAATTTCCCTGGCACGCGGCGCATTATCGTGAATGAAATAAGGCCTTCCCGATGACGAACGCCAAGCAGATCAAACAGATTTTCGGGCCCCTGGCAGCGCAGTATGACGATCTGAGACAGATCGGGTCCCACTATCTCTGGCTTCTGCCGGTTCGGCACGTGGCGCTGCGTGTCCTGATCGACCGAAGTTCGCACAAGGATCTGTGCACGCCGCAATGGACGATGTTGCAGACCTTCATGCCGGGTCCCGATCTGCTGACGAGCATCGGCTATTCCGGCTACCTGCATCGTCCCGCATCGTCCCGCGTGGTGGAATGGGACTGGTCGGATCCGACGATGATCGACGATCTACTCTCGGTCATCGCGACGGAAGCACTACCCCGGCTTCGCGCGATCGATTCGCTGCCGGCATTTTGGGCGGTCTACACCGACGGCACCGATCGCAAGGTGCCGCAATGGCCGGAAACTCGCCTGATCTTCCACATCGCTCTCGGCGACCTGGATTCGGCGCGGGCGCTCTACGAAACCCTGGAGCCGGAGCTTCGCGAAGATCGGTATCCCAATATCGCCTGGGTCCAGAAACGCCGCCGGATGGTCCTGAGCGTCGCCGAACCGCTCCTGGCCGGCGACCGGGCCGCCCTCGCGAAAGTCCTGCACGGCTGGGAGGCGGACAACATCCGCGGCACCAAGCTCGAGCCCTACTGGCAGCCGACGCCGTTCCCGCTGGAGGACGCGTCGGCCTGAGGCTCAGCCCTCGGCCGGAGTCTCATCGCGAAAATACGGCTCCACGGGGCCCTTGAGCTTCACCGTCATCGGATTGCCGGCGCGGTCCAGGGTCTTGCCGGCCGAGAGGCGGACCCAGCCCTCGCTGACGCAGTATTCCTCGACATTGGTCTTCTCGACGCCCTTGAAGCGGATGCCGATGCCGCGCTCCAGGATCTTCTCGTCGTAGAACGGGCTGTTGGGATTCACAGCGAGGCGGTCGGGAGGCGTATCGGACATCGTCGCGGACCTTGGGTCGTTTCACGTCGCAGGGTGAGGATTTCGAACGCAAGCGGGTACGGGATTCGGGGCGCTCTCGCAACGCCGAGCCGCTTTCGGGGCGCAGGCGGGCCCGCAAACCGGTCCGCGATGGAACAAAACGCCCCGATCGTCAGCGTCGGACCTCGGGTCCGACGCGACAATGCCGGCCGGCCACGGGCATTTGCTCCGATGGGGAAACCGGCCCGAACGGCGGGTGGGCGCGGTCGATTCGGGGTTTCCGGCTCGGGTTGCGCCCACTGGGCAGCCGGTGCAACAGGAGCCCCAGTCAAAAACCCCGCCGATGATGGGAGACGCGCTCCGACGCCGGGGGCAGCGCGACATCCGAAGGAGGACGACCATGGGCGACAACATGTCCGACGATCTTAAGTCGGGAGCACTGGTCTACCACCGCCTGCCGCGTCCCGGAAAACTCGAGATCCAGGCGACCAAGCCGCTCGGCAACCAGCGTGATCTGGCGCTGGCCTACTCGCCCGGCGTCGCCGCCGCCTGCATGGCGATCCACGAGGACCCGCAGGAGGCCGCCACCCTCACCATCCGGCAGAACCTCGTCGCGGTGCTCACCAACGGCACCGCCGTGCTCGGCCTCGGCAATATCGGGCCGCTGGCCTCGAAGCCGGTGATGGAGGGCAAGGCCGTCCTGTTCAAGAAATTCGCCGGCATCGACGTGTTCGACATCGAGGTCGCCCAGAACGACGTCGCCAAGCTCGTCGACGTGGTCTGTGCCCTGGAGCCGACCTTCGGCGGCATCAACCTCGAGGACATCAAGGCGCCCGAGTGCTTCGAGGTCGAGGAGCAGTGCCGGGCCCGGATGAACATCCCGGTCTTCCACGACGACCAGCACGGCACCGCCATCATCGTGGCGGCCGCCGTCCTCAACGCCCTCGAACTCGCCGGCAAGAACCTCCCCGACGTCCGCATCGTCACCTCGGGTGCGGGCGCGGCGGCGCTGGCCTGCCTCAACCTGCTGGTGTCGCTCGGCGCCCGGGTCGAGAACATCACCGTCACCGATATCAAGGGCGTGGTCTACAAGGGCCGGCCCGAGCTGATGGACCGCTGGAAGGACATCTACGCCCAGGAGACCGAGGCCCGCACACTGGCCGAGGTGATTCCGGGCGCGGACGTGTTCATCGGCCTCTCGGCCGGCGGCGTGCTGAAGCCCGAATATCTGGAGAAGATGGCCGAGAAGCCGCTGATCATGGCGCTGGCCAACCCCTACCCCGAGATCATGCCCGACCTGGCGCAGGAGAAGCGCCCCGACGCGATGATCTGCACCGGGCGCTCGGACTTCCCCAACCAGGTCAACAACGTCCTGTGCTTCCCCTACATCTTCCGGGGTGCGCTCGACGTCGGTGCCACCTCGATCAACGAGGAGATGAAGCAGGCCGCCGTGAAGGCGATCGCGGCGCTGGCCCGTGAGACGCCCTCCGACGTGGTCGCCCGCGCCTATGGCGGCGAGGCCCGGCCCTTCGGCCCGCGCTCGCTGATCCCGAGCCCGTTCGACCCGCGCCTGATCCTGCGCATCGCCCCCGCCGTCGCCCAGGCGGCGATGGATTCCGGCGTCGCCGGCCGGCCCCTGGAAAACGTCCAGGCCTATACCGACAGCCTCGACCGCTTCGTCCACCGCTCGGGCTTCATCATGAAGCCGATCTTCTCCAAGGCGAAGGAGAACCCCAAGCGCGTCATCTACACCGAGGGCGAGGACGAGCGCGTGCTGCGCGCCGCCCAGGCCATCTGTGAGGACAAGGTCGCGCGGCCGATCCTGGTCGGGCGCCCCCGGGTGATCGAGACCCGGATCAAACGCTTCGGCCTCTCGCTCAAGCAGGGCGTCGATTTCGACCTGATCGATCCCGAGGACGATCCGCGCTACCGCGACTACGTCGCCACCTACCTGGAGGCGGCCGGACGGCGCGGCATCACGCCGGACGCCGCCCGCACCCTGGTGCGCACCAACAACACCGTGATCGGCGCCATCGCGGTGCGTCGCGGCGAGGCGGATGCGCTGATCTGCGGCCTCGAGGGCCGCTTCGAGACCCGCCTGCGGGTGATCCGCGACGTGATCGGCCTCGCCCCCGGCGTGCTCGACTTCGCCGCCATGAGCCTGATCGTCACCAAGGAGGGCGCCTACTTCCTGGCCGACACCCACGTGCGGCCGGACCCCAGCGCCGAGGAGATCGCCGACGTCGCCGTGGCCTGTGCCGAGCACGTCAGCCGCTTCGGCCTGACCCCCAAGATCGCGCTCTTGAGCCACTCGGATTTCGGCCAGTCGGATTCGCGCTCGGCGGTGAAGATGCGGACCGCCCTCGGGCTGATTCGGGAGCGCCGGTCCGACCTGGAGGTCGACGGCGAGATGCAGGGCGATTCCGCCCTGTCGGAGGTCATCCGCGACCGGGTGATGCCGGCCTCGCGCCTGAAGGGCGCGGCCAACGTGCTGATCCTGCCGAACCTCGATGCGGCCAACATCGCGTTCCAGTTCGCCAAGGTGCTGGCCGACGCCCTCCCGGTGGGTCCGCTGCTGATCGGGCCGGCCAAGCCGGCCCACATCCTGTCGCCCTCGGTCACCGCCCGCGGCATCGTCAACGTCACGGCCGCCGCCGTGGTCGAGGCCCAGGCGGCCGAGATCGGCGTCGGGGCGGCGCTGGCCGAGCCGGGCGTCGGGCCGACCTCGGCCTGAAGCGGAACCCCTGCGTGCGACGCAGGGCGCGGCGGCCGAACCGCCGCCTCGCCCTGGCGGGCCAAGTGCGATAGCCCTGCTCGCGAGGGAGCGTGCGACGGCCGGGCTCGAGTCCGGCGCGTCATCGCGGACACGGGAGACACGGGATGCAACTCGGCATGATCGGCCTCGGCCGGATGGGCGGCAACATCGTCCGCCGGCTGCTGCGCGACGGGCACGACGCGGTCGTCTTCGACCAGAACCCCGACGCGGTCGCCGCCCTGGTGGCGGAGGGCGCGGTCGGCGCGGACAGTCTGGAGGACTTCGTCGCCAAGCTCTCCGCGCCCCGCGCCGCCTGGGTGATGCTGCCGGCGGGGACCATCACCGAGGCCACGGTGAAGACCCTCGGGGGGCTGATGGCGGCGGACGACGTCGTCATCGACGGCGGCAATTCCTTCTACAAGGACGACATCCGCCGCGCCGCCGAGCTGAAGAGCGCCGGCATCCACTACGTCGATGTCGGCACCTCCGGCGGCGTCTGGGGTCTCGAGCGCGGCTACTGCATGATGATCGGCGGCGACAACGCCGCCCTTGAGCGCCTCGATCCGATCTTCAAGACGCTGGCGCCGGGCGTCGGCACCATCCCGAAGACCCCCGGCCGCGAGGGGCGCGATCCGCGCGCGGAGGCGGGCTACATCCATGCCGGGCCGAGCGGTGCAGGCCACTTCGTCAAGATGGTCCATAACGGCATCGAGTACGGCCTGATGCAGGCCTATGCCGAGGGCTTCGACATCCTCCGGCACGCCAATTCCCAGGATCTGCCCGAGGCCCAGCGCTTCGACCTCGACATCGGCGACATCGCCGAAGTCTGGCGCCGCGGCAGCGTGGTCTCGTCCTGGCTCCTCGATCTCACCGCCGGTGCCTTGGCGCAGGACGAGACGCTCGAACATTTCTCCGGCTTCGTCGCCGATTCCGGCGAGGGCCGCTGGACCCTGAATGCCGCCATCGAGGAATCCGTGCCGGCCAACGTGCTCTCGGCCGCCCTCTACGCGCGCTTCCGCTCCCGCGAAGAGGCGAGCTACGCCGACAAGCTGCTCTCGGCGATGCGCAAGGGCTTTGGCGGGCATCAGGAACCGAAGTAGTTC
Source organism: Methylobacterium sp. Leaf113 (assembly GCF_001423325.1). Taxonomy (NCBI): domain Bacteria; kingdom Pseudomonadati; phylum Pseudomonadota; class Alphaproteobacteria; order Hyphomicrobiales; family Methylobacteriaceae; genus Methylobacterium; species Methylobacterium sp. Leaf113. The sequence goes on along the minus strand of NZ_LMNJ01000019.1, from coordinate 27,834 downwards.
TGGAGCCGAAATAGGCCCGCGTCGGTTGTCCGCTGGTCCGAGGGGCACCCCGGACCTCATTCCCTGCCAGCCTCGAGGGCCTGCGCCGATGATCCCCCTGCCCGAGCGCGCCGAGATCTTGCCCGACGCCGATGCGGTGGCGGCGGCCGCCGCCGATCGTCTCGTGGCCCTGTGCCAGTCGGCGCCGCGCCCGGCCATCGCGGTCTGCCTCTCCGGCGGCTCGACGCCGAAGCGACTCTACGGGTTGCTGAGCGGGCCGGCCTACCGGGCGCACCTGCCTTGGGAGCGCCTGCACTGGTTCTTCGGCGACGACCGGATGGTGCCGTGGACCGATGCGGCAAGCAATGTCCGCATGGCGCGCGACGCCTTCGGCGAGGCTCCGATCCCGGGGGGCCATCTCCACGCCATGGACACGCAGGGCACGCCGGAGGCCGGCGCCCGCGCCTATGCCGAGACCCTGCGGGCGTTCTACGGCGCGGACGTGCTCGACCCGGCCAGACCGCTGTTCGACCTCGTCCTCCTCGGCCTCGGCGAGGACGGCCACACCGCCTCGCTGTTTCCGGGCAAGCCTGCCCTGAGCGAGCGCCACGCGTGGACGGCACCGGTGCCGGAGGCGGGGCTCGCCCCCTTCGTGCCCCGCATCACCCTCACCGTCCCGGCCCTCGCCTCCGCCCGCGAGACCCTGTTTCTCGTGACCGGTGCCGGAAAGCAGGAGCCCCTGCGCCGCCTCGCGCGCGGCGAAGACCTGCCCGTCCGGCACGTCCGCAGCGTCGGGCGGCTCGCCTGGCTCGTCGACCGGGAGGCGGCAGGCGCCTGACCGGCAACGGGACCGGAACGGCTCCGGTTCACCGAAGCCCTGAGGGCCGGTCGAATCCGTCGGCCCGGAGGATTTCGGCATCCCCGGCGCGTTGCACAGCTTGGCTCATCGGGTGTCGCTCCGATCGGCGCGGGCCGACACCCGTGATGAAAAGTGTTGCGTTCTGGAAATCCGCGAGCGAACACTTGGCGATAGCCGGAATCGCCCGGTTTCACGACGCCGCGCCACGGGCCAAGAACTGTTATGGGCCAAGATCCTTTTGCCGGTGGTCCTGTAGTCGGTGGTCCCTGGATCGGTCTGCCCCGGCGCCCCGTTCCGGCGAAGCGGTGGCGCCGGTCCTCGCATCAACGCATCGGACCGTTGCGCCCGCTCGACGAATCGGGACCCCATCCGGTCCTCCGCGGAATCCGCTCCGGCGCCGTGGCGGGCCTGACCCTGGTGGCCGTCCTCAGCCTGCCGGTCCTGCTGGTTCTGACCGTGAAGGCACCGCACCCGGCCGACGATGCGGCGCTGGCGCCGGCCCGTGTCTGGGCCGCGTCGCACGAGGCAGAGATCGCGGGCGCGCGCCCGGCCTCGGCGATGCCCCTGCGGGCGCCGCCTGTGCCAGGAGACCGGGTTCAAACGGAGCGGGCGGAAGCGACGCCGGCCGCTCCCACGCTCCCGCCGGTCAAGGCCGCGATGCCGACGGCATCCGTCGCGGTGGCCCCGACGCCATCGCGCAGGGGTTCTGCGTCCGTGATGGCCGCCGTGTCCGAAGCGGCCCCGGGCCGTGCCGAGCCACTGCGCGGCGGGGCCCGCTCCACCCGACCTCTCCTCACCCTGGACCAGATTCCGGTCCTCGACGATGCGAACGGCGCGCTGACGACCGAGGACGCGCCGGTCTCCCCTGCAAGGCCGGCCCGGTCCGGTCGCCCTGCCCCGTCGGCCCGGACCGCGAAGGCTCCCTGACCGGGCGATCAGGCGGCGCGTCGGGCCGCCGTGAGCGTGTTGTCGTTGAGCGCGACGAACATGCCGGCCGAGGCTTTGTCCGGGAGGACCGAGCCCGAAGCGGCATCGTCGGTGAGGAGGGCCAGCATCGGCCCGATGGCGACGGCACACAGGCCGAGAACGAACAGAGCGATCATGGTGCGGATCCCGATGGCGATCCGGGTTTATCGCACTGCACAACGGCGTCTGGTATATCGTATACCGCTACGCGGTCATGCAGCCGGAGCGTGGCTGGCGCGTTCGGCTGCGACGTTGTTGGCGCGGCGCCGCCGCCAAGCCATCCGGCCGGGTGATCTACCGGTGAACGGGATCGGCGACGATCGGGGGTAGCGGCAGCAGGTAGTACCCGCCGACGAGCAGGATGGCCGACAGGACCAGACCGAGCGACGAGACATACAGGATGGCGAAGACGTCACGGTTGAAGTCCGCCGTTCGCAGGACGATGGCCGCGAAGGGAATGCTCACCAGGGCGAGGAGGATGGAGACGACCATCGCGGAAACCTTTGCCGGTGCGAGGTCGACCGGGGCGCCCCGGTTATCGCCCTCGGCCTCGAACGACTGCGAGCCGGAGGGGATCCGGCTCGCAGGAGATAGGCAGGTCCCGCGCCCGGTACCGGGGCGCGGGATGGGTCAGGCATGCGCCAGGGCGCCGGCCGGCTGGACCTGCCCTTGCGCCGCATGGTGGCGCTTGAGCATCGGCCGCAGCACCGCGATGGCCAGGAAGGCTGCCACGAGGTCCATGATCGCCACGGTGTAGAGCACCGTCGCCCAGGTGCCGGTGGCCTGCATCAGCAGGTTGCCCACCGGTACGAACAGGGCTGCGAAGCCCTTGGCGCAGTAGAGCACGCCGTAGATCTTGCCGATGTGCTTGGAGCCGAAGGTGTCGGCGGCCGTGGCGCTGAACAGCGAGTAGACTTCGCCCCAGGCCAGGAACACGATGCCGGAGAGGATCACGAAGGCCCACGGGTTGGTGCCGAAATAGCCCAGCGCCACGATGCCGATGCCCTCCATGGTGAAGGCGATGAACATCGTCTTCTCACGGCCGATCCGGTCGGAGACGTAGCCGAAGAGCGGCCGCGAGATGCCGTTCATGATCCGGTCGAGCATCAGCGCGAAGGGCAGCGCGGCCATGGCGAAGAAGTACAGGTTGACCTGGAATTCCTTCACGCCGAGATCCTGCGCGATGACGCCGAGCTGGGCCACGGCCATCAGGCCGCCCGTCACCGTGCAGGTGAACATCAGCAGCATCACCCAGAAGACCGGCGTGCGCAGGGCCTCGCGCAGGGTGTAGTCGCGCCGGGTCTGCAGCACCTTGGTCGAGAAGGTGACCTCGCCCTTGGACGGCGCCCGCAGACCGATGGCCGCCAGCATGATGATGCCGCCCTGGATCAGCCCGAACACGAAGAAGGCCTGGGCGTAGCTGCCCTGCGAGATCATGTTGGCGATCGGGATGATCGTCAGGGCCGAGCCGGCGCCGTAGCCGCCCGCCGTGAGGCCGACCGCGAGGCCGCGCTTGTCCGGGAACCACTTGAGGGCGTTGTTGATGCAGGTGGCGTAGACGCAGCCGACGCCGATGCCGCCCGCCACGGAGCCGAGATAGAAGCCGGAGAGCGTGGTGGCGTAGGAGTTGATCACCCAGGCGAGGCCGGTCATCAGACCGCCGAACATCACCACGCGGCTCGGGCCGTACTTGTCGATGAAGTAGCCCTCGATGGGGGTCAGCCAGGTCTGCACCACGACGAAGATCGTGAACGCGACCTGGATCGCGGCGCGATCCCAGCCGAAGGTCTTCTGGATCTCGGGGACGAACAGCGTCCACGCGTACTGGATATTGGCGGCGGCCACCATGCAGGCGACGCCGAAGATGAGTTGCAACCACCGATTGGCGGACGGTTTCGCTATAGGGGGCGCGGCAGCGGACATCGCCATGAGCTGAGTTCCTCGTTCTGCTTGGGACGTTGAGCGTTTTGCTGAGGATCCGAATTGAAATGCTCGTTTGCGCCCCGCCCGCCTGAGATCAGCCACGCGTTTCACTTGGCGGTTCGCATATCGGCATTATTTGGTATACCAGAAGTCCGCGCAAGCAGAATAATTCTACATTGGGTGCTGAATTTTCGGGATTAAGGGATAGGCCAAGTGCGTTTACGCCCCTGGTCGCCGCCTGAGGCGGTTTCCTCCATTCCGGCTCAGCCCCGAGGCGTCACGCCGGTGCAGGGCCCGCGCGTTTGCGTGCGTCCGCGCACGGCGCCGCCGGGATCGATCCGGGTCGCGGAAGAGCGGCCGAAGCACCGGCCGGAACACTTCGCCTGAACAGAAGACTTCGCTTGAACAAGATTTCGCCTGAACAAGGGACTGGAAGACGTGGCCGGGACGGCCCGGTATTGTGTCCTGAGGTCCGGTCTTCCTGTGTTCGCGACGGCGCCTATTGGCCCGGCATCGTCAGGATCAGCGGTCCGCTGCGGGAAGCGACGACGGTGTGCTCGTACTGGACCGTCAGGGCCTGCGGTCGGCTGTAGAGGGTCCAGGGGTCGTCGCCATCCTCCGCGTAGTCGGCGCCGAGGGACAGGAAGGGCTCGACGGTGAACACCAGGCCTTCCTGGATGATCCGGCGCTCGGACGGGTCGGGCCAAGTCGCGATTTCGGTCGGCGCCTCGTGCAGCGACAGTCCGACCCCGTGGCTGGCGAGGTTGCGCACCAGCGTATAGCCGTTCTTGCGCGCGAAGGCCCCCACGGCGTTCCCGATCTCGGCCAGCGGCTTGCCCGGACCGACCTGGCGCAGGCCGGCCCACATCGCCCGGCGCCCGTCGCGGCACAGCCGTTCCACCGCCCGCGTCACCGGCGGTACGGCGAACGAAGCGCCCGTATCCGCGAAGTAGCCGTCCCGCACGGCGGAGACGTCGATGTTGACGAGGTCCCCCGGACCGATCCGGCGCTCTCCCGGGATGCCGTGCGCGATCTCCTCGTTGACGCTGATGCAGGTCGCCCCGGGAAAGCCGTAGACCATCTCGGGCGCCGGCCGGGCGCCGGCCGTTTCCAGGAACGCCCGGCCGATCCGATCGAGGTCGCGCGTGGTCATGCCGGGCTCGATGGCCCGGCCCATCGCGTCGAGCGCATCGGCGACGATGCGCCCGATCCGCTTCAGCGCCGTCAATTCGTCGTCGTTGGACACGGTCATGGCATCTCCGCGGGTCCGGGGTCGGCCGGAGGCGAAGGTCTCGCTTCAGGCGAAATGTTTGGAGAGCTTCAGCCCCTGGGCCTGATAGTTCGAGCCGGCGCCTGCGCCATAGAGGGTGGCGGGGCGTTCGGCCATGCGCTCGTAGACGAGGCGACCGACGATCTGCCCGTCCTCCAGCAGGAACGGCACGTCGCGCGAGCGCACTTCGAGCACGGCCCGGGCGCCGGTGCCCCCGGCGGCGGCAAAGCCGAAGCCCGGATCGAAGAAACCCGCATAATGGACCCGGAACTCGCCCACCAGGGGATCGAACGGCACCATCTCGGCGGCGAAGTCGGGGGGCACCTGCACCGCCTCCTTCGAGGCCAGGATGTAGAACTGGCCCGGATCGAGGATCAGGGCCCGCGAGGCGTCGGCCTGCAGCGGCTCCCAGAAATCCGCGGCCCGGTGGGCTCCCGGCGCATCGACGTCGACGAGGCCCGTATGGCGCCGGGCGCGATAGCCGACGAGGCCGGAGAAGCCCGCGAGATCGATGGAGACGCCGATGCCGCCCTGGAAGGTCGGGTTCGGGGCGTCGACCAGCGGCGATGTCGCGTGCAGGCCCGCGAGTTCGGAATCGGAGAGGCGGGGCTCGCCGCGCCGGAAGCGGATCTGCGACAGGCGCGAGCCGGTGCGGACCTTCACCGGAAAGGTCCGGGGCGAGATCTCGGCGTAGAGCGGCCCGCGATAGCCGGCCTCGACCTGGTCGAAGGCGGCGCCCCGGTCGGTGATGACGCGGGTGAACACGTCGATGCGGCCGGTGGAACTCTTCGGGTTGGCGCTGGCCGCGAGATCGGCCGGCAGGGCGAGGTGCTCCTGCAATTCGGCGATGTAGACGCAGCCCGTCTCCAGCACGGCGCCGTGCGTCAGATCCATCTCGTGCAGCACGAAGGCCTCGATGCAGGCCGCCACCGTGCGGGCGCCGGGCAGGAAGCTGGTGCGTACGCGGAACACCCGGGCGCCGAGGCGCAGGTCGAGGCTTGCGGGCTGGATCTGGTCGGGCGCGTAGGGCGTGTCGGGCCGGATCGCGCCGGACCGCGTCAGGGCCAGGATGCCCTGCGCCGCCAAGATCCCGTGAGGGCCGGGGCCTGTCTTGTCCTGATCTGCGTCCGGCATTCGCTCGCACCACCCGCTCTCGTTCGGGCACCACCCCGTCGGCCGGGGCGGGAACGCCGCATTCTGCACGCATGCCGCGGGATCGCCTAAGACCCGGTTAAGCCTCTGGCTCGGACGGGATGCGCAGCACGATCCAAGCCAGGACGAGGCGCGCGATGGCCCCCATGGCGATGAGCCCGGCGAGCGCGCTGGCCAGCACCGGGAAGCCCGCCGGCCAGACCAGGAGGGCTGCTGCGAACAGCACGGCGCCGAGGCCGGACCCAGGGCCGAAGGCGAGCACCAGGGAGGGCAGGCCGACGATCCGGGGCAACCCGTCCCCGCGACGGGCGAGCCAGGCCCCCGTGGCCTGCGCCGACCCGTCGAGGACCAGGGCGAGCGCCAGGGCGAGGGCGGCCCAGCCGTTGCGATCGGGCGCGGCCCAGGCGAAGGCACCGGCCAGCCCCGCGAGGGCGAGGCTGGCGAGGAGCGCCCGGCCGGGTGGCGCGGCGGCGGCGCGACGCGGAACGGTCTGCTCGAGCACGGGGGACGGACCTCGACGTTGCGTCGGCACGCCTGGAACAGGCGCGCATGGACGGTGCGTGGGCACGCATGCGCCACGCACGCATTCACCACGATTGACGGGCATTTGCGAGGGCCGTACCACGACCCCCAGTGCTTGTCGCGACCGCAGGGCGATCGGGGTTCAGGTCCGGGCAGGGAGGCAATGACGGGGATGTACAAGGCTCAGACGCGCGGAATCAGCGTGACCGTGATGCCTCGCTTCGTCGAGGAGGAATCGTCGCCGGCCGAGAGCCGCTACTTCTTCGCCTACACGGTCGAGATCGTGAACAACGGTTCGGAGCAGGTGCAGCTGCGCTCGCGTCACTGGCGCATCATCGACGGGCGCGGCGAGACCCAGGAGGTGCGCGGCGCCGGCGTCGTCGGCAAGCAGCCGGTGCTCGAGCCGGGCGAGTCGTTCAGCTACACCAGCGGCTGCCCGCTCACCACGCCGGACGGCCTCATGGCCGGCAGCTACACCATGGCGACCGATGCGGGCGAGAGCTTCGAGGCGGAGATTCCGGCCTTCTCCCTGGATTCCCCCCACGTCCGCCGCAGCGTCCATTAAGGTCATGTCGCGCGACGGCCCGCGCCCGGAGACCCTCGACTGGCTGGCGCGGCTCGTGGCCTTCGACACCGAGAGTTCGAAATCGAACCTCGCGCTGATCGACAGCGTGGTGGCCGCCCTCGACGCTCTCGGCGTGCCCTTCGTCCGCGTCCCGAACGCCGACGGCGACAAGGCGGCCCTGTTCGCCACCATCGGGCCGATGGTCGATGGCGGCATCGTGCTGTCCGGCCATACCGACGTGGTGCCGGTGACGGGCCAGGCCTGGAGCGCCGACCCCTTCACCCTGCGGGTGGCGGACGGGCGCGCCTACGGACGCGGCGCCGTCGACATGAAGGGCTTCTGCGCCCTGGCGCTCGCGGCGATCCCGCGCTTCCAGGCCGCCGACCTCAAGCGCCCGATCCACATCCTCCTGTCCTACGACGAGGAGACCACCTGCCTGGGTGTGACCGACACCATCGCGCGCTTCGGTGCCGACCTGCCGCGTCCCGGCGCGGTCATCGTCGGCGAACCGACCGACCTCGAGGTGGCGGATGCGCACAAGAGCATCGTCACCTATCTCACCACCGTGCACGGGCACGAGGCTCACTCGGCCAAGCCGATGCTCGGTGCCAATGCGGTGATGGCGGCGGCCGATCTCGTCTCCGAACTGAACCGGATCGCCGACGCGATGATCGCCCGGGGCGACGCTTCGGGCCGCTTCGACCCGCCCGCCACCACCGTGCATGTGGGCACCATCGCGGGCGGCACCGCCCGCAACATCCTGCCCAAGGTCTGCACCTTCCACTGGGAGTTCCGCGGCCTGCCCGACCTCGACATGGGCGAGATTCCGGCCCTGTTCGAAGCCAAGGTCCGCACCGTGCTGCGCGACCGGCTCAACCGCTACGGCGATTACGGGCGCATCGAGACCCTGGAGGAGGTCGCGGTGCCGGGCCTCGCGCCGGAACCCGGCTCGGTGGCCGAGCGGCTGGCGCTCCGGGTGGCGGGGCGCAACCACACGATCTCGGTGCCCTATGCCACGGAAGCCGGGCGCTTCCAGGCCGCCGGCATCCCCACCGTGGTCTGCGGTCCCGGCTCCATCGACCAGGCGCATCAGCCGGACGAGTACATCACCCTGGCGGCACTCCGGGCCGGCGAGGCCTTCATGGACCGGCTCGCCGCGGAATGCGCGACGCCCTGAACGGATCGACCCCATGACTGCCATCAGCGCCCGGACCATCGCGGCGGACGGCCCCGTGAAGCTCCGCCCCCTGGAGCGCGAGGACCTGATGTTCGTGCATCAGCTCAACAACAACGACAGCATCATGCGCTACTGGTTCGAGGAGGCCTACGAGTCCTTCGCCGAACTGGCGCAGCTCTACGAGCGCAACATCCACAACCAGACCGAACGGCGCTTCATCATCGCCAATTCGGAGGGCGCGCCGGCCGGCCTCGTCGAGCTCGTCGAGATCAACCACCTGCACCGCCGCTGCGAGTTCCAGATCGCCATCCACCCGGCCTTCCAGGGCCAGGGCTATGCCCCGCGGGCCACGCGCATCGCCATGGACTACGCCTTCAGCGTCCTCAACATCCACAAGCTCTACCTTCACGTGGACAAGGACAACGCCCGCGCGGTGCGGATCTACGAGCGCTGCGGGTTCCAGCCGGAGGGCATCCTGAAGGACGAGTTCTTCGTCAACGGCAAGTACCGCGATGCCGTGCGGATGTGTCTGTTCCAGCCGGCCTACCTCGCCCGTCGGGGCGGCGGCGACATCGCCGAATCCGTGCTGAAGGCCTGAACCGATCCGGGCTAATCGCTTCAGGTCCGGCCCGCGAAGCGCCTCATCTCCTTCCAGGTGGGACGCGTGGGTTTCTGAAACGCAGACCGGACTCTGCCCTCGCCCTGGCCTCGAGAAGAGGCGACGCGCGCTCCATCCGATTCATCGGTCCGAACCGGTCAGCCGGATGTCAGAGCGCGGAATTGCCGGGCCTCGCGGAAGGCCCGGCACCCCATTGCGTCGGATCAGTTGCGGCCCGCGCCGCTCCGGCCGCCAGAGCCGGCACCGAGGCCGCCGCCATTCGAGCCACCGCTCATCCCTCGCTCGGACCCGCCCTGCTCGGCGCCCCCGCTCCGGCTGCCGGTGTTCATAGTGCCGCGCTCGGTGCCGCGCTCGGCGCCGCCCGACCGTTCGGCCGCGTTGCGGATACCGGCGTCCTCACCGCCCCGGTTCCGGTTCATGTCACGGTCGGCGGCGGCGCGGTTGCGGTCGTTGCCTTGGCGCGGGTCGGCGTTCCGGATGCCCTCGCGGGACTCGCCCTGCGTGGACCGCACGTTCCGGCTGTCGCGCCGTTCCTCGGTGCGGGACGAGACGGCCTTGCCGCGAAACCCGCGCTCCTCGAAGCGGGCCCCGACAGTGCCGCCGCGGCGCTCGGTCACCGTCAGGCGACGATACTCGGGCGAGCCATAGACCACGCGCTGGCCGCGCACCACGACGTAGCGGGTGCCCGGACGGCGGGTCGTCGTCTCCTCGACCCGAACGAGGCGGCGATACTGGGGCGAGCCGTACAGGACGCGCTGGCCCCGGATGGTGACGTAGCGCCGGCGCGCGCGCTCGACCACGCGGTCGCCGCCGCGGCGCTCCACCGTAACGAGGCGGCGGTATTCGGGCGAGCCATAGACCACGCGCTGGCCGCCGATGAAGACGAAGCGGCCAGACCGGCGCCCGCCCTCGACGCGCTCGCTGCGGGATTCGCTGCGAGTATCGACCGAGACGCGGTCGCGCTGCGCGCGGCCACCGGCCCGGTCCTCCCGGGAGGAGGTGCGGGTCGCCCGGTCGCCGTCGCGATCGCTCCGGTCGGCGCCGCGAGACTGCGATTCCCGGTTCTGCGAAGCTTTCGTCTGAGCATCTCCGCCCTGAAGATCCCGTGTCGCCGCGTCGCCGCGTCCGCCGGTTTCCGTGCGACCACCCTCTCGGCGTCCGCCGGCCTCGGCGCGTCCGCCCGTCTCGCTGCGGGCGCCGTCGGTGCCGGAAACACGACCGCCCGAGCTTCCCTCGGGGGCGCCCTGGCTGCGCGCGGCCGAACCGCCGCGACCACCGGCCTCGCCGGCGCCGGCGCCGGCGGCGCCGGCCTGGCCTGCGTTCTGGGCGTAGGCCGACGTCGTCATCAGCAGTGCCGTCAGACCAACCACGAATGTCTTCATCGACGTTCCTCCTGAGCTCTTGTTGAGCAATCTTGAGAAACCCCAAACGTCGACACCTTAGAAACGGTTCAAATACAAACCCCGCGTGCAGTGGCGAGCACTTGCGACGTCTTGTATTCCGGTTTGGTCAAGCTTGTTGGCGCTGCCGCGACACCTGTCGTGGCAGCGCGTCATCAACTTCCCGATTGGGCCGCGACTTCGGCTTCCACCGCCGCCGGATCGAGGTCGTAGCGACGCGAGCAGAACTCGCAGGTGATGCCGATGCGGCCGTCGTCGGCGATCATGTCCCGCCGCTCCTGGGGCGAGAACGAGGTGATCATGCCCATCACGCGCTCGGGCGAGCAGCGGCACTGCTCGCGCACGCCCTGCGCCTCGAACACCCGCACGCCGCGCTCGTGGAATAGGCGGTAGAGCAGGCGCTCGGCCGAGACCTCGGGATCGACGAGTTCGTGGTCCTCGATGGTCGACACCAGGCTGCGGGCCTCGACCCAGGCGTCGTCCTCGGGCACGCCATGCGCGTCGAGGTGGACATGCCCCTCCGGGATGTCACCCGGCGGCAGGTCGGCGAGCCGCGCCCGATCGATCGACTGGGGCAGGAACTGCACCAGCAGGCCGCCGGCCCGGTAGCTCCGGGAGCCGCCGGCATATTGCTCGGCCACCGCCAGGCGGACCTGGGTCGGGATCTGCTCGGACTGGCGGAAATACTGGTGCGCCGCCTCCTCCAGGCTCTGTCCTTCGAGGGCGACGACGCCCTGGTAGCGGCTGCTGGTCGGGCCCTGGTCGATGGTCATGGCCAGGTGCCCCTGCCCGATCAGGTCCTGGTCCTGCAACGGACCGGTGCCGAGGGCCTCCACCCGCGCGGTGTCGAAGCGAGCGGTGGCACGCAGGCGGTTGGGCGCTTCGAAATCGACCACCACCATCTCGACCGGACCGTCGGTCTTGGTCTGGAGCTGGAACCGGCCCTCGAACTTCAGGGACGAGCCGAGGAGCACGGTGAGCGCGGCCGCCTCGCCGAGGAGGCGGGCCACCGCATCGGGATAGCCGTGGCGGCGCAGGATGGTGTCGACGGACGGCCCGAGCCGGACCACGCGGCCGCGCACGTCCAGGGCCTCGACGGCAAACGGCAGCACCACGTCGTCGTCGCCCTCGATGACGACCGGGACGAGGGGTCGATCGTCCCCGGGGGTGGTTCCAGACGTGGTTCCAGAAGTCGTTCCAAGAGTCATGGCGTCTCCGATCGGGCTCGACGAACGCGAGGGCTGGGCCACGGGCCTCCCGCCGCCGCAGGGCGGGGTATGGGGAGTGCACGGATGGCGGCGGCGCACCGGTCGGAACGCCCGCGCTCGTCGCAACGGCCGCCCCGACCCTCGGTTCAGGATCGGATCCTATATAGGCATCCCGACGCTGCGGCGCGACCGACACGGCGACCGGGTCGCGCTGTGCCTCCTCAGAGGCCGTGCGCCCGCAGGCACCAGGCCAGGATGCCCTTCTGGGCGTGCAGACGGTTCTCGGCCTCGTCGAAGATCACCGATTGCGGACCGTCGATGACCTCGGCCGTGACCTCCTCGCCGCGATGAGCGGGCAGGCAATGCATGAAGATCGCGTCCTTGGCGGCGGCCGCCATCAGGCGGGCATCGACCCGGTAGGGCACGAGCAGGTTGTGCCGATGCTGGTCGTCCTCGTCGCCCATGGAGACCCAGCAATCGGTGACCACCGCGTCCGCCCCGTTCACCGCCTCGTAGGCGTCGGTGGTGACGTTGACGGTGGCGCCCTCGGCTCGCGCCCAGTCGAGCAGCGGCTGGGGCGTCGACAGTTCCGGGGGGGCCGCGATGTTGAGGGTGAAGTCGAAACGCGCGGCGGCGTGGACCCAGGAGGCGAGCACGTTGTTGGCGTCCCCCGACCAGGCGATCGTGCGGCCCTGGATCGGCCCGCGATGCTCCTCGAAGGTCAGCAGGTCGGCCATGATCTGGCAGGGGTGCGAGACCTTGGTCAGGGCGTTGATCACCGGCACGGTGGCGTACTCGGCCAGTTCCAGCATCAGGTCGTGGTCGAGGATGCGGATCATGATCGCGTCGACGTAGCGCGAGAGCACCCGGGCGGTGTCGCCCACGGTCTCGCCCCGGCCGAGCTGCATCTCGCTCCCCGTCAGCATCAGGGTCTCGCCGCCGAGTTCGCGCATGCCGACGTCGAACGACACGCGGGTGCGCGTCGAGGGCCGGTCGAACACCATTGCGAGGGTCTTGCCGATCAGCGGGCGGTCTTCGGCCAATTCACCCTTGCGGCGGCGCGCCTTGATGGCGGCGGAGGTGTCCAGCACCGCCCGCAGCTGCGCGGCCGAGAAGTCCTTCAGGTCGAGGAAGTGGCGGGTCCCGTCTCCGGTCCCGTTCAGTGTCGTGGTCATCGGTCCGTTCTTCGTGTGCGGGGTCCGGCTCCGGACGTTCGCGGCGGTCCTGGAATCAACGGTGTTGGTGTCGGGGGTGTTGGTGTCGGGGGTCTTGGTGTCGGCAGTGTTGGCGTCTGCGGTCTCGGGTTTCGCGGAGGCGGAGCGGCCGGTCACTCGGCCGCTCCGCGCAGGTGCGTCCCGAGCCGCCCGGCGGCGGCATCGAGGCGGGTGACCGCCTCCGCCACGTCGGAATCCGTGATGATCAGCGGCGGCAGCAGGCGCACCACGTTGTCGCCGGCCGGAACCACCAGCAGGTGCGCGTCCCGCGCGGCGGCCGCGAACGCGGTGTTGAGGACGTTGAGCTTGAGGCCGAGCATCAGCCCCTCGCCGCGGATGTCCGCGATCACGCCCGGATGCCGGTCCTGCAGGGCGGCGAGCCGCTGCTTCAGGATGAGGCCCATGCGCTGGACATGGTCGAGGAAGCCATCGGCCAGCACCACGTCGAGGACGGCGTTGCCCACCGCCATGGCGAGCGGGTTGCCGCCGAAGGTGGTGCCGTGGCTGCCCGCGACCATGCCGCGCGCGGCCTCCGCCGTGGCGAGGCAGACGCCCAGGGGGAATCCGCCGCCGATGCCCTTGGCGGCGCTCATGATGTCGGGCGTGATGCCCGACCATTCGTGGGCGAACAGCCGACCCGTGCGCCCGACCCCGGTCTGGACCTCGTCCATGATCAGCAGGAGACCGTGCGCGTCGCAGAGCGCGCGCAGGCGCCGCAGATCCTCGTGCGGGATCACCCGCACGCCGCCCTCCCCCTGGATCGGCTCGATCATCAGGGCCGCCGTCTCCGGGGTGATGGCCGCCTCGAGGGCCGCGAAATCACCGGTGGGCACCTGATCGAAGCCGTCGACCTTCGGGCCGAAGCCCTCGATGTACTTGGCTTGCCCACCGGCCGCGATGGTCGCCAGGGTCCGGCCGTGGAAGGCGCCCTCGAAGGTGATGATGCGGAAGCGCTCGGGATGCCCGGCCGCCGCATGGTACTTGCGCGCCATCTTGATGGCGGCCTCGTTGGCCTCCGCACCCGAATTGGCGAAGAACGCCACGTCCGCGAAGGTCGCGTCCACGAGGCGCCGGCCCAGCCGCTCGCCTTCCGGGATCTCGAACAGGTTCGAGGTGTGCCAGAGCTTCTGCGCCTGCTCGGTCAGGGCCGTGACGAGGTGCGGATGGGCGTGGCCGAGGGCGTTCACCGCGATGCCGGCGCCGAAATCGAGGTATCGCGCGCCCCCGCGTGCCTCCAGCCATGCGCCCTCGCCGCGCTCGAAGGCGATGGGGGCCCGGGCATAGGTCGGCAGAAGGGCGGATGTCACGATCCCGTCTTCCCGTGTGTCTCGCGGGCACGCGAGAGACGCGACCGCACCAAATGAAAGTGCCGCCTCGGATGGGGCGGCACGCGCGCGATTACTAGAGAAATGTCCAATTCTGTCAACGACGGACGGGGTTCATCGGCCTGACATGCCTGCCAATTAGGCTGTTGCGCGCGGATCGTGCGGCCTGCCCTGCGCGCATCGCGCGGCCCGCCTTGCGTGCATCGCACGGAAGTGCTCAGAGCCGCGTCATCCCGGCCGGACCACCCGCCGCCGCCCAGCACAGGAACGACACAGCATGAGCACCGTCACGGAACGCCTGGAGGCCCTCGGCCTCACCCTGCCCAAGGCGGCGGCCCCAGTCGCGAACTACGTGCCCTTCGTGCGCAGCGGCAACCTCGTGGTGATCTCCGGCCAGATCTGCTTCGGCCTCGACGGCAAGATCGCCGAGGCCCACACGGGCAAGCTCGGGGCCGAGGTTTCGGCGGAGGACGGCATCGCCGCCGCGAAGCTCTGCGCCCTCAACGTGCTGGCCCAGGTGCAGGCGGCGGTGGGCGATCTCGACCGCGGCGTCGTGCAGTGCATCCGTCTGGGCGGCTTCATCAACGCGGTTCCGACCTTCGCGGGGCTGGCCGGCATCATGAACGGCGCCTCCGACCTCATGGTCGAGATTCTGGGCGATCGCGGCCGCCACGCCCGTTCCACCGTCGGCGTCGCCGAACTGCCCCTCGACGCGGCCGTCGAGGTCGAGGCGATGTTCGAGGTCAAATGAGTCCGCAGGCGAGTCCCAACGCGCCCGCCTGGCTCACCGCGCAGCCGATCGCCCATCGCGGCCTGCACGACCGGGCGGGCGGCGTGCCGGAGAACACCCTCGCGGCCGCCGAGGCGGCGATTCGGGGTGGCTACGCCATCGAGTGCGACGTTCAGCTCAGCGCCGATGGCGAGGCGATGGTGTTCCACGACGAGACCCTGGGCCGCCTGACCACGGCCGAGGAGGCGGTCGGGGCGCGCTCCGCCGCGGCTCTCGGCGCCCTGACGGTGGCGGGCAGCGCCGAGCGCATCCCGACCCTGCCGGCCTTCCTCGAGCGGATCGGCGGGCGCACGCCCCTCGTGATCGAGGTCAAGTCGCGCTACACCGGCGATCTGCGGCTGACGGAGCGCGTCGCCGCCCTCGCGGCCGCGTATGACGGCCCCGTGGCGCTGAAGTCGTTCGACCCGCGCCTCGTCGCCGCCCTGCGGGCGCTGGCGCCGGGCCTGCCGCGCGGCATCGTCGCCGAGACGCGCCAGGACGATCCGGCCTACGCGGCGCTGGCCCCAAGCCTGCGGCGCGCGCTCTCCGACCTGCTACACTTCGACGAGACCCGGCCGGACTTCCTGTCCTGGCGAGTCGACGACCTGCCCTGCGCCCCCACCGTGCTGTGCCGGCTCCTCGGCCAGCGCCCGGTGATGACCTGGACCGTGCGCAACCCGGACCAGCGCCGCCAGGCGGAGATCCACGCCGACCAGATGGTGTTCGAGGGGTTTTGCCCCTGAACGAGGCGCTGATCAGGTAACCGGCTCGAGAAGTGTCCGGGAAGGCAGCGACCTCGCGGCGGTTCCGGGTCGCGCCGTCGGTCCAGAGACCGAGTCGCGCCCCGTGATTGAGGCGAACCCATGCGGTGACCCGCGGAAGCGCCGCCCGCGAGACGATGGGCGGCGGACAATCGTCGCGTGGCTGCGGATCGGGGCCGATCGGGACGATCAGGCAGGGCAGCGACCGTCCGGCTCGGTCGGCGTACCGTTTCACCCGGGGGTCATGGGCACCCAGCATGGTCGAGACGAAGATCGTGCCGGGAACGTTGGTGCCTGGCTCGTCGAGATCGGCCGTCTCGATCAGGACGTCGTCGGCGAAATCGTCGGGCGGCGTCCGCACCGGATGCGTCTGCCCGACATGCAGGGTCATCAGTCCCCTCTTGGCTTCTCTGGGAAGCACGCGTCGGATCAAGGTGGGCGTGTCGTCTCGCCCAGACAAGCCCGATTCTGGAAAACACCCGGCCGGCGGCAAGATCTCGGCCGGCTACATCTCGGCCAGGAAGATCTCAGGTGCCAAGCCTCCCGTGCGACGGCGCGCGGCCCCGCGCCGCCCTTGGCCCGCTGGTCGCCGAGGACTAGATTGCCTCGCGATGGACATTCCCGGCGAAACACAGCGTTCCGGCGAAGGCCCCGACGCCCCGGCCGAGACCGTGACGGAGCTGCAGGTGCGCGCGGTGCCGGGCCTGGCCGGGATCGCGGCGGCCGAATGGGATGCCTGCGCCACCTCCGCCGAGACCCTGTCGGGGGGCGACGAGACCCACAATCCCTTCCTGTCGCACGCCTTCCTGTCGTCCCTGGAGGATTCCGGCTGCGTCTCGCGCAAGACCGGCTGGCTTCCCCTCCACGTGGCGGTGGAGCGCGAGGGCCGCCTCGTCGGGGTGGCGCCCTGCTACCTGAAATCCCACAGCCAGGGCGAGTACGTCTTCGACCATGGCTGGGCCGACGCCTACGAGCGGGCCGGCGGCAGCTACTATCCCAAGCTGCAGGTCAGCGTGCCCTTCACCCCCGTCACCGGCCCGCGGTTCCTGATCGCGCCGGGTCAGGACGTGAACGAGGCGGCGTCCGCCATCGTGGCGGGCCTGCGCGCCCTGCGGGCCGAGACCAAGGCCTCGTCGATCCACGTCACCTTCATGCAGGAGCGCGAGTGGGACCAGGCCGGGGCGCTGGGCTTCCTGCAGCGCGTCGACCAGCAGTTCCACTGGGACAATGCCGGTTACCGGACCTTCGAGGATTTCCTCGCCGCGCTCGCCTCCCGCAAGCGCAAGGCGATCCGGCGCGAGCGCCGCGACGCCCTGGCCAACGGCATCACCATCGAGCACGTCACCGGCGCCGATCTGACCCCGGCCCACTGGGACGCCTTCTACGCGTTCTACGCCGATACCGGCGCCCGCAAGTGGGGCCGGCCCTACCTGAACCGCACGTTCTTCGGGCTGCTCGGCGAGCGCATGCCCGAGCGGGTGCTGCTGGTGATGGCCAAGCGTGAGGGACGCTACGTCGCCGGGGCCATCAACCTCATCGGCGACGTCGCCCTCTACGGCCGCAACTGGGGCTGCGTCGAGGATCATCCGTTCCTGCATTTCGAGGTGTGTTACTATCAGGCCATCGACTTCGCCATCGCGCAGGGGCTGAAGCGCGTCGAGGCGGGGGCACAAGGTGAGCACAAGCTCGCGCGCGGCTACCGCCCCGTCCTCATGCACTCGGCCCACGACATCGCCGACCCGGCCCTGCGCCGGGCCGTGGCCGATTACTTGGTGCGCGAGCGCGAACACGTGCTGGAGGCGGCCGAAGTCCTGGACACGCTGACGCCGTTCCGGCGCGAAACCGATGCGGCTTCGGCATCCGACTTGCCTGGGGCCGCGCCGGAGGCGACACCCTCCGCCGACGAGACGCGAGAGCCCAAGGAAGACCCGTGAGTCCCATCGATCGCATCAAGACCTTCGCCGACGACCTCGTGGCCATCCGCCGCGACTTCCACGCCCATCCCGAGCTCGGCTTCGAGGAGGTTCGCACCTCCGGCATCGTCGCCGCGGAGCTGGCCCGCTACGGCGTCACCGTCCATCGCGGCATCGGCGGCACCGGGGTGGTGGGCGTGCTCGAGGGCCGCACCGGGTCCGGCCGGCGGGTCGGCCTGCGCGCCGACATGGACGCCCTGCCGATCGAGGAGGAGACCAACCTGCCCTACCGCTCGACCGTGCCGGGCAAGATGCACGCCTGCGGCCATGACGGGCACACCACGATGCTGCTGGGTGCGGCGCGCTACCTTGCCGAGACCCGCGACTTCGACGGCACCGCGGTGTTCGTGTTCCAGCCGGCGGAAGAGGGCCAGGGTGGCGCCCGCGCGATGATCGCCGACGGATTGTTCGAGAAATTCCCCTGCGACGAGATCTACGCGATCCACAACCAGCCCAACGGCCCGCACGGCAAGATCAAGCTGCGCCCCGGCCCCGCCATGGCGGCGGCGGATTTCTTCGACATCCGCATCACCGGGCGCGGCGCCCATGCGGCCCAGCCGCAGCAGGGCATCGACCCGATCGTGGTGGGCTCCACCCTGGTCCAGGCGCTGCAGTCGATCGTCTCGCGCAACGCCGACCCGCTGAAGAGCGCCGTCCTCTCGGTGACGCAGTTCCACGCCGGGGCCGCCTACAACGTCATCCCGGAGGGCGCCCACATCACCGGCACGGTGCGCACCTTCGACGCGGACCTGCGCAGCCTCGTCACCACCCGCATCCGCGAAATCGCCCAGGGCATCGCGGCGGCCTACGGCGCGACCATCGAGGTCGACATCCGCGACGTGTTCTCGGTCCTGATGAACAGCCCCGAGCATGCGGCGGCGGCCGCCGATGTCGCCCGCGAGCTGTTCGGGCCCGAGGGCATCGACGACCAGTCGAAGCCCCGGATGGGCAGCGAGGATTTCGCCGACATGGTCGCGCGCGTGCCCGGCGCTTATGCGTGGATCGGCTCGACGCCCGGTCCCGGCCTGCACAATGCGAGCTTCGATTTCGACGACAGCATCATCCCGCTCGGCTCGGCCTTCCTGGCCCGCCTCGTCGAGCGCCGCACCGCCGCCTGAACGCGCGCCCGCGCGTCGAACCCACGGTCGCCCGCCCATGGACAGCCTTCACGATCTGACCCCGCGCGCGGCCGATGGAGCGCCCTACCCCCTGGCCCGGCATCGGGGCCAGGTGCTCCTCATCGTCAACACCGCCTCGAAATGCGGGTTCACGCCGCAATATGCCGGCCTCGAGTCCCTGGCGCGGAAGCACCGCGCCCAGGGCCTCGTGGTGCTGGGCTTCCCCTGCAACCAGTTCGGCGCCCAGGAGCCGGGGGACGCCGCCGAGATCGCCCGCTTCTGCAGCCTGACCTATGACGTGAGCTTCCCGCTCCTGGCCAAGGTCGTGGTCAACGGGCCCGGCGCCGATCCGGTCTACGCCCACCTCACCCGGGCCAAGCCCGGTCTCCTCGGCAGTCGGGCGATCAAATGGAACTTCACCAAGTTCCTGGTCGGGCGCGACGGGCGGGTGATCGCCCGCTACGCCCCCGCCACCAAGCCCGAGGCCCTGGACGCCGCCATCGTGGCGGCCCTGGCCGAGCCTGCCCCCTGAGCTTCAGGCGGGCATAGGGGCCGGGGTCTCAGGCATGGCTTCGAGGCTCGCCCGCGCTTGAACCTCGATGAAGACGCGGGTCACGTCGGGACTGCGGGCCTTCAGCTTGGCCTCGACACGGGCCACCATGGCCTCGATCTGCCCGGCGCTGAGGGTGTCGTCCATGTCGAGGCTGATGTTGACCAGGACGTCGGAGGGACCGAGGTGCTGGGTCAGCACGGTGTTGACGTGGTGCACGCCGGGCTCGTCGCGCACCACGGCGCGGATCGCTCCGACGAGTTCCGGGTCTGCGGCCTCGCCGATGAGGAGGCCGTGCGTCTCCACCATCAGGAAGGCCGCCATCCCGATCAGGATCAGGCCGATGCCGATCGAGGACCAGCCGTCCAGGGACGGCATGTCCAGGACATGCGCCAGGATCACGCCGGCGAGCGCCACCACGAGGCCCATCAGGGCGGCGACGTCCTCCGCCAGCACCGTGAACAGGGCCGGGTCCTTGCTGCGCCGGATGGCGGCGAGGGGCGGGCGCTGGCCCTTCTCGGCCCAGAACGCCTTCATGGCCACGAAGCAGGAATAGCCCTCGGCCATCACCGAGAAGCCCAGGATCGCCACGTTCACCCAGAATCCGGAGATGTGGTAGCCGTAGATCACCGCGTCCGCCGAGGGTTCCGGATGCTGGAGCTTGTGGATGCCCTCGTAGACCGCGAAGGCGCCGCCGCCGAGAAAGATGAACAGCGCCACGATGAAGGCGTAGAAGTACAGCTCGCGTCCGTAGCCGAACGGATGCTTCTCCGTCGCCGGGCGCTGCGACCGCTTCATGCCGATCAGCAGCAGGATCTGGTTGGTGGTGTCGACCACCGAGTGGACGCCCTCGGCCAGCATGGCCGAACTGCCGGTGAGGAAGGCGCCCACGAATTTCGCCACGGCGATGGCCAGGTTGGCGCCCGCCGCGGTGTAGATGGCGCTGGTGCTCTCATGGGCCATGCGGGGGCGGTGCTCTTTGCGGGACGCGGTCGGGGCTGCGGCGACGCCCGACCGGCCCGCCCGCGGGGCGCGGCGTCCGGACAAGCGTTGCCGCTGGGGGCGAAGCGCAGGCAACGCATGGCAGCCCCCAAAGGTTCTCCGTCCATGACAGTTCTGCGCGTCCGAAGGTCGCCGCCCCGGATGAAGGTCGGCCCGGCTTCGTGCGCCGGGCTCCCGCGGGGTTCGGCCGCCGATCGATCGGGCGGCCGGCGGATCAGGCCACCATGACCAGCATCCAGAGGGCCATGCCGACCATCATCAGGTTTTCGGTCAGCGAGACGAAGCCGAGCGGCACGTTGCTCGATCCGCCGACGCAGGCGCATTTCAGCTCGCGCTTGTCGATATAGACCGCCTTGAACACCGAGACCGCCCCGACCGTGCCGATGAACAGCGCCACCGGGATCGAGATCCAGGACAGGGC
This sequence comes from Methylobacterium sp. Leaf113, assembly GCF_001423325.1. Lineage (NCBI taxonomy): Bacteria > Pseudomonadati > Pseudomonadota > Alphaproteobacteria > Hyphomicrobiales > Methylobacteriaceae > Methylobacterium > Methylobacterium sp. Leaf113. The sequence goes on along the minus strand of NZ_LMNJ01000019.1, from coordinate 7,061 downwards.
GCCGGACAGCATCAGGAGCCCGGCCAGCGCCTCGCAGAACGGATAGGCGTAGGCGTAGCGCACCCAGCGCTGGGCCAGCAGGTCGTAGCCGAGGAACATCGACGAGAAACGCTCGATGTCCTGCAGCTTCAGGATCGCGAGCACGCACATGCTGAGGGCGATGAACCACTCGGCCGCCCGCAGGGTGAAGGGGGAGCCGAAGGCGGCGTGGCTGGCGGCGAGCGCCATCAGGGCCGTCATGGCGAAGACCGCGATCACCGGCGTGTAGGTCGTGGCCTGGGGGTCCGGGACGGACCGGCCGAGATGTCGGCGCAGGTCGTCGTAGCCGCCGACGCGCTGGCCGGCGATGAAGGTCTGCGGCGTGGTCTTCACGTCATGTTCGGCCTTGAAGCGGTCGGTCTCGTCCCGCGTCGTCAGCCAACGGTCCTCGACCGCGAAGCCCTCGCGCTCGAGCAGGTCCTTGGCCTTCAGGCCATAGGGACAGGTGTGCTTCGGCATCACCATGCGGTACAGGGTGGCCGTCCGGGCAGGACTCGACATGGGGGCTCCTCGACGGGTGACGCGGGCCGGCCCCGGGGGCGGTTCGAAACCCCGCCGGTTCGCCCTGCGTCGTGATGCACCGGCTGCCGGTGCGCGACGTCCCGCAGATGGTGCTTCCCACGGTGGGAAGGTCAAGGGGTCGGAGACGATTCGTTGTGGGATCGTCGGGTGACAGACCCTGGGTTGCAGAGGTTGGCTCTCCGGCATGCGTCGGACGCGGCTTTCGCTTCCCAAGACTGAGTGGCGAAGCACCGGGATCGTCGAAACGGCAGAGTCCCAACGCGACAGCCCAGGCCAGGGATGAGGAGGGTGGGGACGAGGTGGACGGGGTGCGTCGGCCTGTGCATCGTGCGCGCCCATCACCCGAGCCACAACCGGAGCCGGCCGCATGACCGTCACGCCCGCAGCGTCAGCCTACGATCCCGACAACGTCTTCGCCAAGATCCTCAGGGGGGAGATCCCGGCCGAGCGGGTCTACGAGGATGCCGATACCCTCGCCTTCATGGATGTCATGCCGCAGGGCGACGGCCACACCCTGGTGATCCCGAAGGCCCCGTCGCGCGGTCTCCTCGACGCCGACCCGGACGTCCTCGCGGCCCTGGCCCGGACGGTGCAGCGGGTCGCCCGCGCGGTGAAGGCGGCCTTCGCGGCCGACGGCCTCACGGTGTTCCAGTACAACGAGCCGGCGGGCGGACAGACGGTGTTCCACCTCCACGTCCACGTCGTGCCCCGTTTCGAGGGCGTGCCGCTCCAGCGCCACAGCGGCGGCATGGCGGACAAGGCCGTCCTGGCAGAGCATGCCGCGCGCATCCGGACGGCGCTGGCCGCCTGATCGGGCCCCGGGAAAACGATTCCGCCGGGCGGGATCGCGGCCTCAGGCCGGCAGGGTCGTGAGGAGGCGGCGCAGGGCGGCGTTCTCGGCTTCGAGTTCGCCGATCCGGCGCACCAGGGCCAGCACCGAGGCGGCGTCGTCCGCCCCGGGGGCCGCCCCGTCCGGCGATGACGGGGACGTCTGGGAACTCGGCGGCGCGGATGCCTGCGCGGCCTCGTCCGCGAAAGTGACGCCGATGCCGTCGGCGCGGCGCCAGCACAGACTGGCCCGATAGGTCTTTGCCTTCTGCGGGATGTAGAGGTCGAAGCTCTCGGGCAGGGTCGGGGTTTCGGTCAGGGCCAGGCGCGCGCCCGACGCGGACAGATCCCGCACCAGGCAATCCATCGTCGAGGCCCCCTTGTTGAAGATGATCCGGCCCTTGAGGAAGGTCCTCTGTCGGGCCTCCTTGCGGTTGTCCGTACCCTGCTGCTCCGACATGGGGTCGGCCTCCGGCTCCGTTTCAGACGAAGCGGAACCCTGACACGCGGCCTGTTAAGGAATAATCGCCGCGTTGTTGGGATCGGGCGAGACATCGAACTGGGGACTTCGGTGGCGAGGACTTCTATGGCGAGGACTTCGCGACCGGGATTTTGGTGTCAGAATTCGCAACCGTCCGCGGACCAGCCTGCCCGGTCAGGCTTTTCCGATCAGGATTTCGTCGCCGGGATCTCGGCAGCCCGTCTCCCCGGCCCGCTTCCCGCGAAGGCCGGTTCGTCCCATGCGGGGCGGCGTTCGGATCGTGCCGACAGCGGCCTGATGCAGGGGCTCGGGGGCCGGCCTCAGTGGAAACGGCTGTCCATGGTCTGAAACAGGTAGAAGCCGTTGAAGCGCACGGCGGTCTCGGCCGCGCGGTCGTCGAAATCCCGCGGCGCATCGCCGGTGGCGCCGAGCTTCCCGCCGAAGGCCCATCGGCCGCTGCCGAGGAAGGGCGGCACCGCGCGGCTCTCCGGAACGGCGCAGCACAGGCCCTCGATGCTCCGGAAGCAGAAAACGTTGTAATTCTGCATCGGTCAATCTCCGATTCGCCCACCCAAGCTACGCCCTAAGGAGCCAATCGGACAGCTTTGTGTCGTTCATGTCTCCGGAACGTTGCGAGCGAGGTCTTCGAGCCAGGGTGCGGCGCTTCCATCGGAGGGCGCGCGCCAGTCGCCGCGCGGAGACAGGGAGCCGCCGGCCGAAACCTTCGGTCCGTTGGGCAGGGCCGAGCGCTTGAACTGGCTGAAGCCGAAGAAGCGCTTGAGGAAGACACCGAGCCAGCGCCGGATCTCGGGCAGGTCGTAGGCGCGGCGCTCGGCCTCCGGAAAATCCGGTGGCCAAGCCCCTGCCTGCGCGTCGCTCCAGGCATGCAGGGCCAGGAAGGCGATCTTCGCGGGCGGGAAGCCGTAGCGCAGGGTATAGAACAGGGTGAAATCCTGCAGCGCATAGGGGCCGATCACCCCTTGCGTGCTCTGGGGCGTTTCCCCCGCCGCCACCGGCACCAGTTCGGGCGAGATCTCGGTGTCGAGGATCGCCCGCAGGGTGACGCCGACCTCCGGCGCGAACTGTCCTGAGGCGATGACCCAGCGGATCAGGTGCTGGATCAGGGTCTTGGGCACCCCGGCATTGACGCCGTAATGGCTCATCTGGTCGCCGACGCCGTAGGTGCACCAGCCGAGCGCCAACTCCGACAGATCGCCGGTGCCGATCACGATGGCGCCGTTCTGATTGGCGAGGCGGAACAGGTAATCGGTGCGCAGGCCTGCCTGCACGTTCTCGAAGGTGACGTCGTAGACCGGCTCGCCGCGCCCGAACGGGTGGTCCATCCCGTTGAGCATCACCCTGGCGGCCTCGCGGATGTCGATTTCGCGGGCACTGGTGCCGAGCGCCGCCATCAGCGCGTGGGCGTTGGCCTTGGTGCCCTCCGAGGTGGCGAAGCCCGGCAGGGTGTAGGCCAGGATGTTCGTGCGCGGCAGGCCGAGACGGTCGAGCGCCCGGGCCGCCACGATCAGCGCATGGGTGGAATCGAGCCCGCCCGAGACGCCGATGACGACCTTCCTGGTTCCCGTCGCCTCCAGGCGCTGGGCCAGGCCCGCCACCTGGATGTTGTAGGCCTCGTAGCAATCCTGGGCGAGGCGGGCCGGATCGGCGGGCACGAAGGGAAAGCGCTCGATCGTGCGTCGCAGCCCGAGATCGCCCGCCGGCGGATCGAGGCGGAAGGGCACCCGGCGATAGCCTGACCCGCGCGGCCCGGCCCGGCCCGAATCGTCGAAGCTGCCCATCTGGAGCCGTTCCTGGGCCAGCAGCCCGAGATCGACATCGGCCAGGGTCATCACGGGCTCGGGCGAGAAGCGCGGCCCCTCGGCGAGGCGCACGCCGTTCTCGTCGATGCTGGTCTGCCCGTCCCAGGACAGGTCCGTGGTGGATTCGCCGGTGCCGGCGGCGGCGTAGACATAGGCGCACAGGCAGCGCATCGAGGCCGCCCGCGTCAGCATCGCGCGGGAATCCGCCCGCCCCACGGTGATCGGGCTGCCCGACAGGTTGGCGAGGACGGTGGCGCCGGCGAGCGCCGCATCGATGCCGGGGGAGGCGGGGACCCACAGGTCCTCGCAGACCTCGATGCCGAGCACCAGATTCGGCACGTCCTCGGCGGGGAAGATCAGGTCTGTGCCGAACGGCGCCTCGAGGCCGGCGACCCGGATGGTCTCGCCCACGATCCCGGCGCCGGCGGCGAAGTGGCGCTTCTCGTAGAATTCCCGGTAGGTCGGCAGGAAGCTCTTCGGGATCACGCCGAGGAGGCGGCCGCGGTGGATGGCCAGGGCGCAATTGTAGAGCCGGTGGCCCCAGCGCAGGGGCGCGCCGACCACCAGGACCGGCCGGAGCGCGCCCGACTCCGCCACGAGGCGCGCCACCGCCGCCTCCACCGCATCGAGCACCGTCACCTGGAGGAGCAGGTCCTCGATGGCGTAGGCCGAGACGCAGAGTTCCGGGAACACCGCCACGGCGGCGCCGGCCGCATCGCAGGACCGGGCGAGTGCGAGGATCGCCTCGACGTTGCGGGCGGGGTCGGCCGGATGGCTGCGGGTGGTGCAGGCGGCGACCCGGGCGAAGCCGTGCCGGTAGAGGGAGCGGAAGCCGGGATCGGCCGGGGCGGGCGGGGTCGCCGAGGGGGTGGGCAAGGGCGGGCTCCGGGCTGAATGCCGGCACCTTACCCCGCGGCGCCATCCGTCTCCAGCGCAAGGGTTAAGGCGAAAGGTCCGAGGGGCAAGGATCAAGGCGCAAGGGCGGGGAAGGGGGCACCCGACGGAAATGGCGTGCTCCGCGCGGGATCGGGTCAAGCGTCTGTTAACGACGATGCCGCTAACTCATCCGTGAACCGCGCCGCTCCCGGCGGCGGACCCGTTTTGAGTACATCCGGCCAATCATGCGCGCATCGGGACGGCTTCCCTACTCCCATCGTGATCCTTCGCGCCCCGTTCGCGGTGGCGATCGCCTCGGCCTGTCGATCGGCGCCCTGGCACACCGGTTGATGAACCTGCGCGCGACCCTCTCGCGTCGCCTCGCCGGTCCGCCGCAGCGGCCGGACTACACGGTGGCGGCCACCCGGCCGACGCCGAGCTGGATGACGAGCCCGCAGGCCCTGGTCGGCCGCAACGAGGTCGGCCTCGCCTTCCGCCCCGCCCCCGCGATCCAGGCCTGGCCGGCCCAGGTCTTCGACGACCGCGCCACCCTCGACATGATCCCGGCCCGGGTGGTGCCCACAAGCCGTCTCGACGACGGCCTGATGGACCCCGACGCCCTCGCCCCCCGCGTGCTGATCCGGACGCCGCGCCGCCCGGCCGCGATCATGCCCGAGGCCTCCGAGGCTCCGGCTTCCGCGCCGATGCCCGAGCCGGGTCCGGCCGTGCGCTACACCCGCACCCCCGATCCGGTGCTGCACGAGCGGCGCCAGCGCGCCCTCGATGCCGAGCGCAACGCCCGCGCCCAGGCCCATGCCGCGGCGGAAGCCGAAGCGCTGCGCCTGCAGGCCGAGCAGGATTCCCTGCGCCTCGCCGCCGAGGCCCAGGAGCGCGCCGTCCTGGACGCCCAGGCCCAGGCCGAAGCGCTGGCCGCGCAGGTGCCCGAGCCCCTGTGGCGCCAGCCCTTCGTCGCGCCGCCCGGCGTGCGCTTCTTCCGCAGCCCCGATCGCCGCCAGACCCCTCCTGCGGCGGACGTTGTTCCCCTGGCGGACATGCCTGTCCCCGAAGCGCCCGCGAACGAACTCGCCGCCGTGCCGGCCTCGGCGGAGGTCGAGATCGAGGTCGAGACCGGCACGGCCGAAAGCCCGGAGGTCCTCGACGATCGCGACTGGTCGGATGTGCCGGACTGGTCCGAGGTCCACGCCTGGTTCGACGGACGCGACGGCGCCGCCCTCGATGCCTGGTCGGCGATCCAGGCGGAGTCCGCATCACTGCCGGGCGTCGAGATCGCAAGCTCGGAAGAGATCGTCGCTGAAGAGATTGTCTTGGAAGAGATCGCCTCGGAAGCGGTCATGGCGGAGCAGGACGCTTCGGTGACCGAGCCGGCCCGGACCGGTGCGCCGGCCTATCGCCTCGAGCATCTGGTGCGGTTCGAGACCTTCGGCCCGCCCTGCCCCGTCGACGGCCAGGACAACGCGCTCCCGGTCGGGACCGCGATGCCGGCCCGCCCGGCGCCGCTTCACGCCATGGCGGCGCGGGCGGCGATCCGCGCCGGCCGCCCGGCCGCTCCGGCGGCGGCAATCCTGCCCGTGGCCGCTGTCGCGGCGCCTGCTCAGGCCCCCTCCCCTGCCGTCTCGGACGCGCTCGGCTTCGTGCCGGTGGCGCCTTTCGTCCCGGTTCCGCGTGCCGCCGAACCGGTCTTCGTGCCGACCCCGATCCCGGCCCGGCCGGTGCTGCTGCGCAACCCCAAGGGCACCCCTGTGTCGGAGATCTCCGCGCCCGAGATCTCCGCGCCCGAAATCCCCACGCCCGAGATTTCCGCTTCCGAGACTCTCGTCTCAGAGATTCCCGTCGCCGAAATGTCCGTCGCCGAGTCCGCTGTCCCGGCCGTGGAGCCCGAGGCGCCCGTCGCGGCGTCCGTGCCCGTCGTCACCCTGTCGCGCGCCATCCTGCCCGAGCGCCCGCTGCTCATCCCGGCCGGGCGGCACGTGCCGATGTCCTTCGTGGAGAACGCGGATTACGAGCACCCCGCCCTCGAACTCCTGGCCGAGCCGCCCCTGAACGAAACCGAGGAGGTCGATGCCGACGTGCTGGAGCAGAACGCGCTCAACCTCCAGCAGACGGTGCAGGATTTCGGCGTGCGCGGCGACATTCTCGCGGTGCGTCCCGGTCCTGTCGTCACCCTCTACGAGCTGGAGCCGGCCCCCGGCACCAAGTCGAGCCGCGTGATCTCGCTCTCGGACGACATCGCCCGCTCGATGTCGGCGGTCTCGGCCCGCGTCGCCGTGGTCCCCGGTCGCAACGTCATCGGCATCGAATTGCCCAACGAGACCCGCGAGACGGTGTACCTGCGCGAACTTCTCGCCTCGGCCGATTTCGGGATGAGCAAGCACAAGCTCGCCCTGTGCCTGGGCAAGAACATCGGCGGCGAGCCGATCATCGCCGATCTCGCCAAGATGCCTCACCTGCTGGTGGCGGGCACCACGGGCTCGGGC
>NZ_LMNJ01000018.1:0-51459 GCF_001423325.1 Methylobacterium sp. Leaf113 | reverse complement strand
GAGATGGGCGCCGAGCAGCTGCTGGGCCAGGGCGACATGCTGTTCATGGCCGGCGGCGGGCGCACGACGCGCGTGCACGGTCCGTTCTGCTCGGATTCCGAAGTCGAGAGCGTGGTCGCCCACCTCAAGCGCCAGGGCCGGCCGTCCTACCTCGAGGCCGTCACCGCCGACGACGGCAGCGGCGACGAGAAGCCGACCAAGGGCGCGAAGGCGGACAAGGCCGACCGGGCCGAGAAGGCCCCGTCGAACGAGATCGAGGACACCGACGCCCCGATCTTCGACGCCGGCGCCTATGCGGGCAGCGGCGGCATCGATCCCGGCGCCGAACTCTACGACCAGGCGGTGCAGGTGGTGATGCGCGACCGCAAGGCCTCGACCAGCTACATCCAGCGCCGCCTCCAGATCGGCTACAACCGCGCCGCCTCGATCATGGAGCGGATGGAGATCGAGGGCATCGTCGGCCCGGCCAACCATGCCGGCAAGCGCGAGATCCTGATGGAGGGCGGCCACGCCGCTTCCGGCATGATGTATGACGACGATTGAGCCACAGACCTCGCGTACCGGACCCTGTCCGGCACGATCCGTCATCCCGGGGCCGCGTCGCGGAGCCCGGGATCCGGACACATGGGGTGCGCAAAATTTGACGCTGTCGGCGGTTCCGGATCGCGCGCCGCTGGCGCGCCCCTTCGGGGCCGGGCTCGCCTGCGGCGCCCCGGAATGACGGTGGGGCGCCATCGGCATCGCGCTTCCTGGACTGCGTGGGGGGCGTCGCTGGCTTCGGGATCGTCCGGTGTCCTGCCTTCGGTCGATGCCCGATCCCACCCGTCGCATATTCGCCACAGGGCCGGCTTCTAAGCGGGCGTCGCCCGCACAATCCGTGAATCGCCTCAAGGGAGCGTCCCGATGATCGGCCGCCGTCACCGCCTCGCCGCCGGTCCGCTGCTCGTCCTGGCGGCGGGTCTCGCCCTGCCGCAGCCGGCCTCCGCCCAGGTCTCCTCGTTCCTCGACGGCCTGTTCGGCCGCAAGGAGCAGCCGGCCCCCGCGCCGGAACCGGAGCCCGAGCCCGCCCCGGCGGCTCCCGCCGCCCCGCCGAAGAAGCCCGTGGCCCAGGCGCCGAAGGCTGCCAAGCCGTCGGACAAGGTGGCCGCCGACAAGGCCGCTGCGGCCAAGGCCAGGGCGGAGTCCAAGTCCGCTGATTCGAAGTCCACCGATCCGAAGGCCGTCGATCCGAAGGCTGGCGCCAAGGTCGCGGCCGTGGGCGCGCCCGCCGCCGCCATCGCGCCGGAGGCGGACGACGCCACCGTGATCGCGCAGGCCAACGCCTACTTCAACGGCATGACCACGCTCACCGGCAACTTCATTCAGATCGGCCCGGACGGGCGCCGCATCGGCGGCAAGCTGACCCTGGCCAAACCCGGCCGCCTGCGCTTCGACTACGACCAGCCCTCCCCCCTGGAGATCGTGGCCGACGGGACCTCGGTGGCGGTCAAGGACCGCAAGCTCGGGACCCAGGACCTCTACTTCATCTCGCAGACGCCCCTGAAATTCCTGCTGCGCGAAAAGATCGACCTCGCCCGCGACCTCTCCGTGATCGACGTGGCCAACGATCCGGGCGGCCTGCGCCTTTCCCTGGAGGACCGCTCCACGCTGGGCGGCACCTCGAAGATCCAGCTGTTCTTCGATGCCGAGGTGAAGACCCTGAGCCAGTGGCGGATCACCGATCCGCAGGGCTACCAGACCACGGTGCAGCTCTCGAACCTGCAGAAGGGGCGCGCCGTGGAGGGCAATCTGTTCTTCATCAATTACGGCCGCGCCGAGGACAAGGCGGCCGAGCGCCAGATCCGGGCGCAGTAGCGCGTCGGGATCCAAACCTCCCGTGGTGTCCCGGCCCGAATTCCAAGACGCCGGTTTTGCCGCCCGCGTCGTCATTCCGGGCCCTGCTTCGCAGTCCCGGAAAGACGACGCGGTTCGTCTGAGATTCGGTCCCATGAGCGGGGCCGGCATGGCCCACCCGACCTTGTCGGGCCGGGGCCGATGCGGCTAAGCGTCGGGCTCGCATCGTACGAGCCGAGCCCATGCACGACATCCGCGCCATCCGCGAGAACCCGGACGCCTTCGATGACGCCCTGCGCCGGCGCGGGCTGGCGCCGCTCGCCGTCGAACTCATCGACCTGGACGACCAGCGCAAATCCGCGATCTCGGCCGCGCAGGCCAACCAGGAGCGCCGCAACGCCCTGGCCAAGGAAATCGGCGGCGCCAAGAAGGCCCGGGACGAGGCCCGGGCGCAGGACCTCATGGCCGAGGTCGCCCGCCTGAAGGACGCGGCACCGGCCCTGGAGACGGCCCAAGCGGAGGCCGCCAGGACGCTCGACGACCGCCTCGCCGCGATCCCGAATCGCCCGAACCCGGAGGTGCCCGAGGGCGCCGACGAGCACGGCAACGTCGAGTACCGCCGCTTCACGGCGCACCGGCCGCAGCTTGCCACCGGAAAGCAGCATTTCGAACTCGGCGAAGCCTCCGGCCTGATGGATTTCGAGGCCGCCGCGCGGATGTCCGGCGCCCGCTTCGTGGTGCTGAAAGGCCAGCTCGCCCGCCTGGAGCGGGCGCTGGGGCAGTTCATGCTCGACCTGCACACGGGCGAGCACGGCTACACCGAGGTGGCGCCGCCGATCCTGGTGCGCGACGAGGCGATGTTCGGCACGGCGCAGTTGCCGAAGTTCCGGGACGACCAGTTCCAGGCGGGCGAGCACTGGCTCATCCCCACGGCGGAAGTCCCCCTCACCAACCTCGTCCGCGAAAGCATTCTGCGCGAGGAGGAGCTTCCCCTGCGCTTCACCGCCCTGACCCCGTGCTTCCGGGCCGAGGCCGGGTCGGCGGGGCGAGACACCCGCGGCATGCTGCGCCAGCACCAGTTCAACAAGGTCGAGCTGGTCTCGATCACCAATCCGGAGCAGTCAGCCGCGGAGCACGAACGCATGCTCGGCTCGGCCGAGGCGGTGCTGAAGAAGCTCGACCTGCCCTACCGGATCATGACCCTGTGCACCGGCGACATGGGCTTCGCCTCCCAGAAGACCTACGACATCGAGGTCTGGATGCCGGGCCAGGAGACCTTCCGGGAGATCTCGTCCTGCTCGGTCTGCGGCGACTTCCAGGCGCGGCGGATGAACGCGCGCGTCCGTGCCCGGGACGGCAAGGCGGTCCAGTTCGTCCATACCCTCAACGGGTCCGGCGTCGCGGTCGGCCGGGCGCTCATCGCCGTCATGGAAAACTACCAGAACCCGGATGGCAGCGTCACGGTGCCGTCGGTGCTGAAGGCCTATATGGGCGGGATCGACCGGATCGAGGGGTTCAAGAGCTGATGCGCATTCTCGTCACCAACGACGACGGCATTCACGCGCCGGGGCTCGAGACCCTGGAGGGGATCGCCCGCGCCATCTCGGACGACGTCTGGGTGGTGGCGCCGGAGACCGACCAGTCCGGCGTGTCGCACTCGCTGTCGCTGAACGACCCCCTGCGCCTGCGCCAGGTCGCCGAGAAGCGCTTCGCCGTGAAGGGTACGCCGTCCGACTGCGTGATCATGGGCGTGCGCCACATCCTCAAGGACCACGGGCCGGACCTCGTGCTCTCGGGCGTCAACCGCGGCCAGAACGTCGCCGAGGACGTGACCTATTCGGGCACCATCGCGGCGGCCATGGAGGGGACGATCCTCAACGTGCGCTCCATCGCGCTGAGCCAGGCCTACGGGGCCGGCGGGCGCGGCGCCATCAAGTGGCACTGCGCGGCCGAGCACGGCCCCGGGGTCGTCCGCAAGATCCTCGACATCGGGATCGAGCCCGGCATCGTCGTCAACGTGAACTTCCCGGATTGCGAGCCGGAGGAGGTCGTGGGCACGGCCGTGACCGCGCAGGGGTTCCGCAACCAGGCCCTGCTCCAGATCGATGCCCGCCAGGACGGGCGCGGCAATCCCTATTTCTGGCTCGCCTTCGCCAAGGCCACCTTCCAGCCCGGCCACGGCACCGACCTCAAGGCCATCGCGGAGAAGCGCATCTCGGTCACGCCGCTGCGCCTCGACCTCACCGATGAGCCGAGCCTGACGCGCTTCGCGCAAGGGTTCTCGGCGCAGGGCTTCGCCGCGTAGGGCGACGGGCGCGGAACCGGTCGAGAGCCAGCCATGATGCACGAGGGCTCGATCGAGGATGCGGCCTTCGTCATGGCCCTGCGCGGCCGTGGCGTGCGCGACACCGACACCCTGCGGGCGATGGAGCGGGTGCCGCGCGAGCGCTTCGCCCCCGCCCATCACCGCGACCTCGCCCGGCGCGACCTCGCCCTTCCGCTGCCCTGCGGCCAGACCATGACGGCGCCGACCACGGTGGCGGCGATGCTGAAGGCGCTGGCCCTGCGCCCGGGCGCCCGGATCCTCGAGATCGGCACCGGCTCGGGCTACGTCACCGCCCTGCTGCTGCGGCTGGGCGCCGCCCATGTCCACAGCCTCGAGCGCTACGCCACCCTGGCGGACGACGCCCGCGACAACCTGGTGCCGGAGGACCGGGTGCTCGCCGACATCGTCGTCGGGGACGGCCTGCATCCGGCGACCCTGCGGGGGGCGGAGCCTTTCGACCGCATCCTGCTCAACGGAACCGTCCCGGCGATTCCCGACTACTTCGCCGGCCTGCTCGCACCCGGCGGACGCCTCGTCGCCCCGGTCGGGCGGCCGGAGGCGGCCGGCCTCGTCACCTGGACCCGGATGGCGGACGGCAGCCTCGAAAATCGCCCCGGCGCGGCCCTGCGGCTCGCTCCGCTCACCCCCGGCCGCGCCTGCGTCCTGTAGGCCGAAAGGTTTCCGCGCCGGTCCGATCATCGCGCAAACGTGGTGAATCGGAACGGTTGCTTAACCTGAATCCGGTTTGAATGACGTCATCAAGTTGCGTCAGGCAAACAGGTGCGTCGATGCGGGTTCGCGGGACTGGTCGGGGATTGAGGACGCTGTCGCGTTTCGCTCTCATCGGTGTGATTGGAGGCGGTGCGGCCGCCTGTTCTTCGGATGCGTCCCGTTTGGGCGATCCTTTCGGCAACCCCTTCGCCTCGAACCTGTCGAGCGAGCCCGCCGCGACGGGCAGCCTGCCGGAGGGCGAGATCGCCCCGGCACCGGTGGTGCGGACCAGCCGCATCCAGTCCCAGGCCCTCGGGGCTCCGGGCGCGGGCATGTCGCCCCGCCCGATGGTGGCGGCTCCGGTCGCGGCCCGCCCCCAGACCACCCGCCTCGCCTCCACCGAGCCGGTTTCGGGGGGCATGAGTTCCGGCGGCGGCATGACGGCGTCGGCGGTGTCGGGCATGAACCCCGATGCGGCCCGGATGAGCACCCGCGCCGCCCCCGCCGCACCGGCCCCGAAGATGATCGACCGCGCCGCCGAGAAGCGCGCCGCCGAAGCCCGCCGCGAAGCCGAAGCCGCCGAGGCCAAGCGCGAGGCCGAGGCCGCCAAGCTCACCGAGGCCCGCAGGCTCGTGGAAGCCGCCAAGGCCGCCGAGGCCCGCAAGAGTGCGGAGAAGACCGCCGAGAAGGCCGCGGGCGCCGCCAAGCTCGCCGAGGCGCGCCGGACCGCGGACAAGGCCGCCGAGGCTGCCAAGCTGGCCGAGGCCCGCAAGGGCCATGTCCGACCCGGACAGGTCGCCAAGGCCGACGACAAGCCGGTCCGCAAGATCGAGATCAAGGACGCCAAGGCCGAAGTGAAGGCCGATACGGCCAAGGCCGATGCCGCCAAGGAGGCCGCGAAGGAGGCGTCCAAGAAGGCGAAGGCCGCCGAGGCCGAGGCCAAGCTCGCCGAAGCCAAGCTCGCCAAGGCGGAAGCCGCCAAGGACGCGGCCCGCAAGGTCGCCGAGGCGAAGGCCGCCGAGACCGCTGCCAAGGACAAGGAAGCCGCGAAGGCGCCCGTGAAGGTCGCCGCAGTGGAGCAGCCCAAGGCCGAGCCGGCCAGCACCGGGTCGGTCGCCGCTCCCGAGCAGTCGTTCCGCTGGCCCGCCAAGGGCCGGGTGATCTCCGGCTACGGCACCTCCGGCAACGAGGGCATCAACATCTCGGTGCCCGAGGGCACGGCGGTGAAAGCGGCCGAGGACGGCACCGTGGCGTATGCGGGCTCCGACGTGAAGGGCTACGGCAAGCTCGTCCTGGTGCGGCACTCCAACGGCTACGTCTCGGCCTACGCCCATAACGGCGAGCTCGACGTGCGTCCGGGCGAGAAGGTGAAGCGCGGCCAGACCATCGCCAAGTCCGGCGCCTCCGGCAACGTGACCTCGCCCCAGCTCCACTTCGAGATCCGCAAGGGCGCGACCCCGGTCGACCCGATGCCGCACCTCGCCAGCAACTGAACGTCGCCATCCCGGTTCGGACAGGAGAACGGCGGCCCCGCGGGGCCGCCGTTTCGCGTTTCAGCCGGGCCTCAGCGCCCGGTGCGCACCCGGGTCCAGCTCCGGGTGACGAAGCGCTGGGTGCGGTCGTCCCAGGCGGTGTTGGTGGACAGGCGCTGCATCGTCGCCTCGTCCGGGTAGATGCCGGTATTGGCCAGGATCTCGGGCTTGACGAATGCCTTGGCCGCGCCGTTGCCGCTGGCATAGGAGACGAAGTTGGTGTTGGCCGCCGCCACCTCGGGTCGCATCATGTAGTCGAGGAAGCTGTGGGCCTCGGCCGGATGGGGCGCGTCCTTCGGGATCGCGAAGGCGTCGAACCACATCAGCGCGCCCTCGCGCGGAATAAAGTAGCCGATCTCGACGCCGTTCTTGGCCTCCTCGGCGCGCTTGCGGGCCTGCATCATGTCGCCGGAATAGCCGACCGCGAGGCAGAGGTCGCCGTTGGCCAGCCCGTTGATGTATTCCGACGAGTGGAACTTGCGCACCGAGCCCCGCACCTTGAACAGCGCGTCGGTGACCTGGGAGATGTCGTCCCAGCGCTTGGAATCCGGCTTGAGACCGTAGAACGGCAGCAGGCTCGGGATCAGGTCCTCGGGCGAATCGAGCAGCATCACGCCGCAATCCTTGAGCTTGGCCATCAGGCCCGGATTGAGGACGAGGCTCCAGGTGTTGAGGGGCTGGTTCGCCCCCAGGCGCTCGCGCACCAGGGCGAGGTTCACGCCGAGGCCGGTGGTGCCCCACATGTAGTCGACCGCGTAGGTGTTGCCGGGGTCGTAGGTGGCGAGCCGCGCGGCGATCTCGGGCCAGGCATGGACGAGGTTGGGGATCTTCGCCTTGTCGAGGGGCTGGAACACGCCCGCTCGGATCAGCCGCTGCAGGAACGGCCCGGAGGGCGCCACCACGTCGTAGCCCGAGCGCCCGGCCAGCAGCTTGGTCTCGAGGATCTCGTTGTTGTCGTAGGTGTCGTAGACGACCTTGATGCCGGTCTCCCGGGTGAAGGCCTCCAGCACCTTCGGGTCGATGTAGTCCGACCAGTTGTAGATGTTGACGACGCGCTCGCCCTTCGGCGCGGCCGTCTCGGCGCGGGCCCCGGGCAGGCCGAGCGCCAGGGCGGCGAGCGCCCCGGCGATCAGCCCTGCGGCGGAGATCCCCCCGGAGAGGAGCGCGCGGCGGGTGCCGGCTCGGATCATGCCTGTCCTTTCGCGGCGACCACCACGATCTCGACCCGGTATTCGGGGGCGGCGAGCTTGGCCTCCACGGTGGCGCGGGCGGGCGGGTTGTCCTGGGGCACCCAGGCATCCCAGGCGGCGTTCATCTCCGCGAAGGTGGCGATGTCGGCCAGATAGATCGTGGTGGTGAGGATGCGGCTCTTGTCGGTGCCGGCGGCCGCCAGCAGGCGGTCGATCTCGCCCAGGATCTCCTGGGTCTGCGCGGTGACGCCGGCGCCCACCACGGTCCCGGCGACCTGGCCGGCGAGGAACACCATGTCGCCGTAGGTGACGGCCTGGCTCATGCGGGGACCGGATTCGAAGCGCTGGATCGGCGTGGCCTGGATCGTCATGGCGGGAATACGTGCCTTTCACATGCCGGACCGGCGCCCCGTGGCGCCTGGACGTCCGGCCCAGCGTTGTGCCGCGCCGGGTGCCCGAGCGTAAAGAGGCCCGGCACGCGATCCCTTGGACGCAACACGACAAAGTCGCGTGCCGCAGCGCAACTCATCCCACGGGTGCGGCGTTCTCACCCCAGGCAGAGGCCAAGGCGACACAGCCAGCCGTCACGGCCAGGGAAGTCCGACCCAGAGGGTTCGGCCAAAAAGTTCGAGGATCAGCTCATGGGTATCATCTGGACCATCATCATCGGTTTCCTGGCCGGTGTTATCGCCAAGTTCATCATGCCGGGCAGCAATGAGCCGGGCGGCTTCATCCTGACCACGATCCTCGGCATCGTCGGCGCCTTCGTCGCCACCTTCCTGGGCCAGGCGCTCGGCTGGTACGGGCCCAACCAGGGCGCGGGCCTCATCGGCGCCGTCGTCGGTGCCATCGTGGTCCTGGCGATCTACGGCTTCATTCAGGGCCGTCGCTCGACCACCACGCTCTGATCCCACCCGGATCCGAAAGGTCGAACGAGACGGGGCGCCTTACCGAGGCGCCCCTTTTTCGTGTCCGACGGGATTTCTGTCCGGTCGAGAGGGCGCAGAGGCCGGCCTCTGCGCCCGGTCGTTCTCAGGCCTCGGTCACGGCCTTGACGGCGCAGTGGCCGGTGGCGCCCCGGATGGCGAGGCCGGCGCCGACCACGAGGGCCGCGAGGCTGAGCCACTTGTTCGGGCGCGGCTGCGCGGCGGCGGCCGCGATGCCGAGGCCGAGGACCACCGAGACGGCGCGTTCCGTGGTGGTCAGGTTCGGGGTGCCGCTGAAGATGTCGTGGATCATCGCATTGGCCATGTCAGGCGTCTCCTGTGCTGCGTCGCGGGGCGAACGCGGCGGAGGGAGCGCCGTTCCACCGCGGGGCGTGCGGCGCGGCACGACGACGTCGCGCAGGCCCGGGTTCCGGCCGCGTTCCTAGCGGGCGTTCGGCAGCCGCACCGTGACGCCGGGCCGGCCGGCCTGCGCCCCACCCTGCGCCTGCGCTTCGGCGGGCGCATCGGCCGAGGCCGGCGGCGGGCCGCCCCAGCGCGTCGCCTCGATGTGCACCGTGCCCCAGCCGGTGGCGACCGTGATCGACACCGGCAGCAGCAGCGTCCCGTCGAGGATCGGCGCGAAGCGCACCTGGATCTCGTCGTTGTCGGCCATGCGCCGGACATTGCTGCCGCCCGAGCGGTGCCCGGAGATCGGCACCCAGCGCACCCGGCACGCGAGGGCGGGTCCCTGGTAAGCGCCCTCGGTCACCGCCACGAGAGTGCCGCGGGACAGCACCAGGTCGGCACGCGTCGCCCCGTCGAAGACGGCGATACGCCGGTCGCACAGGCCTGGCTCCAGGGGAGCAGGGCCGAGTGGAATCGTCAGCATGGTCAGGGGATCGACCACGCCGACCCGGTCCTCCGGCGCCACCGGGACGCGGTCCGTGCGCGGGGCCGGAGGCGGCTCGACGCTGGCGCTGCGCACGCGGCCGCCGGCGAGATCCAGCGCGACCGCGACCGGCTTGCCGCCGTAGCGGCTGTCGACCCGGAAGGTGGCGGTCACCGCGCCGGCGCGGGTCGTCGATCCGGCGACCACGGCCTTGCCGACACCGTCGAAGAAGACGCCCGCGAGCCCGTGCAGGGCCGCGTCGAGTTCGAGGGCGTAGCGGTCTCCGGCCCGCTCGACGATCAGGGTGGCCTCGCCGGCCTGCAGGTTGAGGACGCTCAAGCCATAGACGACGCTGAAGCGGCGCGTGGGCGCATCGCCCGCGGCCTGCGCGCAGGTCGCGCCGGCGCCGAGCGCCAGCCCCGCCAGGACCGGGGCGTATCTGTGCCTGCGACCGGACACCGGCGTCATGCCCCAGCGCGCCAAGGGCGGCGCAACGATTGTCATATCAACGTCCGGCCCAGGTAGTATGCGCGCTTCGGCACCTCTCGCGCCGTCCGGGACACCCCTCGTTGGACCGATACGCTCTCTACTTCACGCCCGCTCCGGGCTCGGCTCTGGCCGCTTTCGGGGACGCGATTCTGGGTCCAGGTCCAGGGCTAGGTTCCGTGCCCGTGCCCGGGGCGCTCGCGGATCTCGTCGCCGCCCACACCGCCGCGCCGCGCGTCTACGGCTTCCACGCCACCCTGAAGGCGCCGATGCGGCTCCGTCCGGGCATGACCGAAGCCGATGTCTTCGCGGCCGCCGAGGCCCTGGCGGCGCACCGGGCGCCCCTGCCCGCCGGTCCCCTGCGGGTGGCCGCCCTCGGCGATTTCCTCGCTCTGGTGCCGGCAGCAGCGCCCCCCGCCCTCAGCCTTCTCGCCGCCGAGTGCGTCGCCGCCCTTGATCCCCTGCGCGCGCCCCTGACCGACGCCGAGCGGGCCCGCCGCCGTCCCGAACGCCTCGACCCGCGCGGCCGGGCGCTGCTGGAGCGCTGGGGCTACCCGCACGTGTTCGAGGCCTTCCGCTTCCACATGACGCTGACGGAGCGGCTGAATCCGGAGGCGCGGGCGGCCGCCCTGCCCGTTCTGGCCGAGGCCGCCGCCGGTCTTCCGGACCTCGTGATCGATGGGGTCAGCGTGGTCGGACAGGCCGGCGCCGCGCCGTTCCACCTGTTGCGCCGCCTCCCCTTCCGCCCCTGAAGGAACACCCGATGGTCTCCGACCGCCTCGGCCTCGAACCGGCCGTCCACCCCACGGCTCAGCTCTGGGATTGCCGCCTCGGCCGCTACACCGAGGTCGGCGCGCGCACCCGCCTCAGCGAGACGCATCTCGACGATTATTCCTACATCGCCGAGGACGGGCAGGCGAACTATGCCACTGTCGGCAGGTTCTGCTCGATCGCCTCGCACGTGCGGATCAACCCCGGCAACCACCCGATGGAGCGGGCCTCGCAATCCCACTTCACCTATCGGGCCAGCGCCTACTGGCCGGGGGAAGCGCAGGACGAACCGGCCTTCTTCGCCCGGCGCCGCGCCCTGCCGGTCACCATCGGCCACGATGTCTGGATCGGCCACGGGGCCGTGATCCTGGCCGGGCGCACCGTCGGCACCGGGGCGGTGGTGGGCGCCGGCACGATCCTGACCCGGGATGTCGCACCCTACACCATCGTGGTCGGCAATCCGGGCCGCGTCGTGCGCCGCCGCTTTCCGGAAGCGATCGCCGAGCGTCTGCAAGCTTTGGCCTGGTGGGACTGGGACCACGCGCGCCTGGGCCGTGCCCTGCCAGACTTCCGGTCCCTTGGTATCGAAGCTTTCCTCGAGCGCTACGAAGGCGAAGACACCTGACTCCGTCTTTCGTTTAGCCGAACAACTGTCATGAACCTGTCGCGCGGGACGGGTTTACCGGCGTTCATCGTGAATAGCCGGATACCCGCATGCTGATCCTCGAAGATCTGACGCGCCGCTACGGCGACCGCCGCGCCGTGGACGGCGTCTCGCTCGCCATTCCCCGGGGCCGCTTCGTCGGTGTGATCGGGCGCTCCGGGGCCGGCAAGTCGACCCTGCTGCGGATGATCAACCACCTGGCAGAGCCGACCGGCGGCCGCATCCTGTTCGACGGCCTCGACGTCACCGGCCTCAAGGGCCGCGACCTGCGGCGCTGGCGCACCCGCTGCGCCATGATCTTCCAGCAGTTTCACCTCGTCGGCCGCCTCGACGTGCTCAGCAACGTCCTGATGGGCCGGCTTTCCGAGGTGCCCCGGCACCGCTCGCTGCTCAAGCTCTGGTCCGAGCGTGAGCGCGCCCTGGCGCTGGCCGCCCTCGACGCCTTCGGCATGGGCGACTTCGCCGGCCACCGGGCCGACCAGCTCTCCGGCGGCCAGCAGCAGCGCGTCGCCATCGCGCGGGCGATGATGCAGGCCCCCGACCTGATCCTGGCCGACGAGCCCGTGGCCTCCCTCGACCCGCGCAACACCCGCATCGTCATGGACGCCCTCGCCGAGGCCAACCAGCGCCACGGCATCACCGTGCTGTGCAACCTGCATTCCCTCGATCTCGCCCGCACCTATTGCGACCGCCTCGTCGGCCTCGCCGATGGCCGTCTCGTGTTCGACGGCGCCCCCGCCGACCTGACCGAGGACGTCGCCCGCCAGCTCTACGGGCTGGAGGCGGGCGAGGTCATGGACGCGCCCGCGCCCGCCCGCCGCGCGCCCTACCCCGCCGCCCTCGTCGCCTGATCCTGAAGTCAACCATCCGGAAGATTGCCATGCTGACCCGTCGATCCCTCGCCGGAGCCCTCGCGCTCGCCCTCCTCGCCGCTCCCGCCGCCGCGCAGGACTGGAAGGTGGCCTATCCGGAACTGACCCTGGCGGTGATCCCCGCCGAGAACGCGTCGGGCACCACCGATCGCTACGCGCCGATGACCGCCTATCTGTCGAAGGCTCTCGGCGTGCCGGTCAAGCTGCGCATCGCCAACGACTACGCCGCCGTGATCGAGAGCCAGCGCGCCGGCAACGCCCAGCTCGCCTTCTACGGCCCCGCCTCCTTCGCCCGCGCGGTGATGACCGGCGTCAAGGTCGAGCCCATCGTCAACCAGCGCCACAACACCGGCGCCTCGGGCTACTACTCGGTGATCTACGTGCGCGCCGACAGCCCCTACAGGACGATCGAGGACCTGAAGGGCAAGAACCTTGCGCTGGTGGACCCCAATTCCACCTCCGGCAACCAGGCGCCGCGCTTCTTCCTGAGCAAGGCCGGCTACCCGGTCGACACCTTCTTCGGCAAGACCGTCTATGCCGGCAGCCACGAGAACGCGGTTCTCGCCCTGGTGCAGGGCACCGTGGACGCCGCCGCCAACCTCTACAACACCGACACCGACACCATGGTCACCCGCATGGCCGCCAAGGGCATGCTGAAGAAGCCAGACGGCACGCCGATGAGCCAGGCCGATTTCCGCGTGGTGTTCAAGTCCGACTTCCTGCCCGAGGGCCCCTTCGCCATGCTGTCGAGCCTGCCGGACGCCTTGAAGACGACGATCCGCGATGCCCTGGTGGCCCTGCCCACGGCCGACAAGGCGGCCTTCGACCGGCTCTCGGACGGCAAGGACCAGGGCCTCACGCCCGTGACCCTGAAGGACTACCAGCCGGTCATCGAGATGCTGAAGTTCAACGACGACCAGCGCCGCAAATCGTGAGCGCACCCCGTGTGAGCCGCCGGTGACGGCCGATGCCTGAGCGGATCACGCCCCTGCCCCCGGACCGGGCCGCCCTTCTGGCGGGGGCCTATGACGGCGCCGTCGCGGCGACCCGGCGCCGGATCTGGGCCGGCCTCGCCGTGCTCGCGGTCCTCACCGCCCTCGCCGCCCAGGCGGCCGAGGTGCGCCCGCTCGTGCTCGCGGCCCATATCGGCCGGTTCACCGACTACATCGTCCAGATCCTGCCCCACCTGACCCTGGGGAACCTGCGGGGCGATCTCGCCGAATGGTACTGGGGCTGGCCGAAATGGCTGGCGCTTCTGGGCGAGACCCTGCTGATGGCCTATCTCGGAACCCTGCTGGGGGCGATCGCCGGGTTCTGCCTGTGCTTCTCCGCCGCCGCCAACGTCACGGGAAGCCGGACGACCTGCTTCCTGGTGCGGCGCGGGCTCGAATTCTGCCGCACGGTGCCGGAGATCGTGTTCGCGCTCCTGTTCGTCATCGCCTTCGGCCTCGGGCCGATGGTGGGCGTGCTGGCGCTGGCGATCCACAGCACGGGGGCGCTGGGCAAGCTGTTCTCGGAGGTCGTCGAGAACATCGACATGAAGCCGGTGGAGAGCCTGACCGCGGCCGGGGCCGGGCGGATCGAGACCCTGCGCTTCGCCGTGCTGCCGCAGGTGCTGTCGAACTTCGTCTCGTACGGGCTGCTGCGCTTCGAGATCAACGTGCGGGGCGCCGGCGTCATGGGCTTCGTCGGGGCCGGCGGCATCGGGCAGGAACTGCTCGTGGCGATCCGCAACTTCTACTACGCCGACGTCAGCGCGATCCTGGTCCTGATCATCCTCACCGTGATGGCGATCGACCTCGGCACCGAGCGCCTGCGCCACCATCTCCTCGGAAGCCTGCGATGACCGGTCCCGACTTGAGCCCGGCCGAGATCGCCGCCCTGCGGCAGCGCTTTCCGGAGAGCTTCCGCCCGGCCTGGCGCGGCCGCCTCGTCGCGGGCCTGGCGCTCGCCGCCCTCGCGGCGCTGTCGGGCTACGCGCTGGTGCGCCTCGATTTCTCCGCCGCCCGCCTGCTCGCCGGCCTCGGCCGCCTCGGCGAATTCAGCCTGCTGATGCTGCCGCCGGAGGCCGGCGGACGGGCCTGGACCTTCCTGCAGGCTTTGGCCGAGACCCTCGGCATCGCCTTCATCGGCACGCTGACGGCGGCCCTCGTGGCCTTTCCGATCGCATTCCTGGCCGCCCGCAACGTCGTGCCGAACCCGTTCGTGCATGTCACCGTCCGGCGCGGCCTCGACGTGGTGCGCTCCGTCGACGTGCTGATCTGGGCGCTGATCTGGATCAACGTGGTCGGGCTCGGCCCCTTCGCGGGGGCGCTCGCCATCGCGTGCGCGGATGTGGGGGCGCTCGGCAAGCTGTTCTCGGAAGCCGTCGAGACCGTCGACGGCAAGGCCGGCGAGGGCGTCTCCGCCTCCGGCGGGGCCGAATTGTACCGCATCCGCTTCGGCCTGATTCCCGCGGTGCTGCCGGTGCTCGGCAGCCAGGTGCTGTACTTCTTCGAATCGAACACCCGCTCGGCCACCATCATCGGCATCGTCGGCGCGGGCGGCATCGGCCAGTACCTCACCGAGCTGATCCGCGTCCTCGAACTGCGCCAGGTCGCTTTCCTGATCCTGATGATCCTCGTCACCGTGGCGATCATCGACGTCGTCTCCGGACGCCTGCGCCGGGCCCTGATCGGCGGCGCGGCGCGCTGAGGCCGAACGCCGAACGCCGAACGCCGACCCCGGCCTCCCCCGTCAGCCCGGCAGGCCGTCCCCCGAGACGGGGCCGATCCGCTCGGCCGCGAAGCGCGCGCGCAGCCAGGC
Organism: Methylobacterium sp. Leaf113; assembly: GCF_001423325.1. NCBI lineage: Bacteria > Pseudomonadati > Pseudomonadota > Alphaproteobacteria > Hyphomicrobiales > Methylobacteriaceae > Methylobacterium > Methylobacterium sp. Leaf113. Next base: position 36,454 of record NZ_LMNJ01000018.1, on the reverse strand, counting down.
GGCGGCGGGGCCGCAGGGCCGCTGCTTGTGCCAGACCAGTTCCAGGGCGATCGGCCAGTCGCCCGCGTCGAACTGCAGGTCCGGCGTGACGAGGTACGGCGCCGTCAGCGACGAGGCGATGACGTGGTCGGTGACGAAGGCCCAGCCGATCCCGTGCTTCACCAGCTCCAGGATCACCCAGTGGCTCTCCACCCACCACACCTCGGCGGCCACCCGCAGGCGGCGCTTCTCCGGCCCGTCGCTGCGCGCGGCGACCAGGATCTGGCGGTGGCGCTTCAATTCCTCCCATTCCACCCGCGCCTTGGCGAGCGGGTGGTCGCGTCCGCACACGAGCTTGAGGGGCACCCAGCCGATGGTCTGGAAGCCAAGCTCCGTGGGCAGCACCTCCTGGCGCCACATCACCCCGAGATCGGCGGCGCCGGACTGCACCATGCGGCTGACATCCTCCATCAGGGGGAACAGCAGCTCGAGTTCGACGAAGGGAAAGTGCCGGGCGAAGTCGGCGAAGAGCGCGCCCAGGGCATGCTCCGGATACAGCTCGTCGATGGCCACCACGAGGCGGTTTTCCACCCGCTGCTCCAAGCTGCGGGCCACGCCGATCAGGTGCTCGCGCCGGTCGAGCACCACCCGCGCCTCCAGCAGGAGCCGCTCCCCCGCCGGGGTGAGCACCGGGTTGCGGCCCGCCCGGCTGAACAGCGTAACCCCGAGATCGGCCTCAAGATTCGCCACCTGGGTGCTGACGGCCGACTGCGCCTTCTGCAGCATTCGGGCGGCGCCGGAGAAGGACCCGGCCTCGGCCGCCGCCACGAAAGCCTGGAGCTGATCGAGCGAGACGGCCATCTATCTGATCCTCAGATACCTACTAACTTGTCGAACCGGGTATCGCAGATAGAAGACCCGCAACCAACGCGGCTTTTCGAGACCTCTTCATGCGCAGCACCCGTGACCGTATCCGCCACGCCCTCCTGTTCGAGCTGTTCGGGCTGGCCCTGATGATCCCGCTCGGCACCGTGCTGTTCGGCCTGCACGCCTCCGACATGGGGGTGATCGGCATCGGCAGCGCCCTGATCGCGACGGCCTGGAACTACGTCTACAATCTCGGCTTCGACCGGGCGATGCAGCGGCTGACCGGGCACACCCGCAAGAGTCTCCTGCTGCGGGTGGGGCATGCCGTGCTGTTCGAGGCGGGCCTGCTGATGATCCTGCTGCCGCCGATCGCCTGGTACCTCGGCATCGGCCTGATGGAGGCCTTCTTCATGGATCTGGCGATCGCGGCCTTCTACGTGGCCTACGCCTTCGTCTTCAATCTCGCCTACGATCGGGCCTTCCCCCTGCCGAACTGGGGCAAGGTCGCGGCCGGGCCGTCCGTCTGAGCGAGGGCCGTCATGCCCGCGTTCCTCTCCGCGTCCTCCTGCATCGCGGGCGGCCTCTTCTGTGCTGCGGGGCCCTCCCCTTCCCCGGCAGGCAATACGGCCTCCGGTCGGTCGGCGACGAAACGCGCGGCGATCCCCGAGAATTCGGGCGTCCGGAGATAGCCGTAGGACTTGTGCGGGTTCGGCGTCCCGTCGGGGCGCCGATAGCCGTTGACGACCCGCTGGTCCGCGACGCCGACGCCGCGTTCGCTGGCAGCGTAGTCCGTACCCAGGGACCCCATGATGGCGACCACGTCCTCGCCATCGGCCAGGTTCGTCCAGGCCGCGACGTTGTTCGGCACGCGGAGCGGGCCGTGCTCGCCCTCGAACTTGAGCTTCACCTTCGCCAGACCCAGGGGCGAGGCCGCCGTGACGAGGTGGTCGATGCGCAGGGCGGGGTCTTCCCGCTCCAGCATCCGCAAGACGTCGTAGGCGATGACCGATCCCATCGAGTGCGCCACCAGCAGGATGCGATGGCTGCGGAACGCCTTCAGGCGCTCGCTCAGCCGCGCCCGGACCCGGCGGGCGAAGTCCCGCTCGGCGTGGTAGTGCCAGAGGTCGTCGAAGCGATGCTCCAGGATCACGTCGTCCACGAGGGTGAGGCCGGTCGCCTCCTCGACCGCATCGATCCCGGCATAGATCGGCGCCAGCACGGCGTTGGCGGTGAGCACCGGCGCCGCGTCCCCGTCGGGCAGCGGCCCCGTCCCGTCATAGGGCCGGTACGGCTCGCGGTTGCCGTCCTCGGACAGGGGCGCGTCGTAGCGGAGGTCGGCCCAGTAGACGAACTCGAACCGGAAGGCAGGCTCGGCGAGGCCCTGGTTGCGCGCGAGGCCCTCGCTGACCGCCGCCTTCCACCAGCGCGTCTTCTCGTCTGCGGGCGGCTTGTTCGCCAGGCCGTGGATGCCGATGACGACGCAGTCGCGCTCCACGGGTCCGCTCTCCACGGGTCCGCTCTCCATGGGTCCGCTCTCCATGGGTCCGCTTGGTTCCTCTCGACGACGGCGCGCCGGTCGCGCGCGACAAGCGGAACGCCGAGCCCCCCGGCAGGGATGCATCGGGCCGGCGGATACGGGGACGCAGGCCACCGCCAGCTCCCGAATCCGTCCGATCCGACATTCGGCTGATCGCCTCGGAGGGTGCCAGCCAGACCTCGCTTCCTCGCCGGGCGGACTCACACATCCACGTTTTGGGAAGCTCGACCACGTTTTAAGAAGCGCGACGCGTCGCTCTCCCCCTTGTGGGGAGAGGTCAGGAGTGGGGGTGGTTGGGTGACCCGGCGGATCGCGGGAAGGCCCGAGATCCGCTCGGAGGAGGGCCGCGTCGCGTCGAGAGGCGTGACGATCGTAGGCGCCACGCAGGCGACGATCACTCCACCACCAGTTCCACCCGGTCGGCGGCGAACAGGCTGCGGGTGGCCTGGATGCGAAGGCCCGCCCCGTCCACGTTCACGCTCGACAGGGCGATGAGGGTGCGGCCGGGGGCGATGTCGAGGCGCGCCGCCTCCTCCGCCTCGGCGGGGCGGGCGCCGATCCGGGTCGAGAGCCGGGTGTAATCGGCGACCCCGAACTCCGCATACGCCCGGGTGATCGAACCGCTGGCGGCGTAGGCCGCGTCGAATCCGGCAAAGCGCGGCAGCGGCAGACAGGTGCGGGCCGTCGAGATCGGCGCGCCGTCGGCGCGGTGCACGGTCCGCAGTTCGAGGATCGGGACGCCGGGGGCGATCGCCAGGGCCTCGGCCCAGCCCGCATCGGCCGGCACGGTCGCGGCGGCGATCAGGTCGCCCCAGGCCTCGCGGCCGGTGCGCGAGACGATCTCCGAGAATCGGGTGCGCGGGCCGATCGGATAGGGGATCGGCCCCTGCTCCACGAAGCTGCCCCTGCCCTGCGTGGTGCGGACCAGCCCGCCCTCGGCAAGCACGCCCAGCGCCCGGCGCACCGTGTGCCGGTTCACGCCGAAGCGCGCGGCGAGCGCCGATTCCGAGGGCAGTTGCCCCCCGGCGGCGAAGACCCCGCTTCGGATCTCCTCCGCCAGAGCGTCGGCGATCTGCCGCCAGGCCGCCAGGCCGGCGCCCCGCTGGAGGGCCGTCACGCCGGTGTCGCGCACCTCATTCATGGATGGCTCGCACGAATTACCCGCATGACGTCCTCGAAAGCCCTTGCGTTCGCTCATCCGCTTGTCTAGACGTATAGACAGGTTTGGAGACCGATCGATGCCGAGCGCCAGCCAAACACCACCTGAGCTCCCGATGCCAGACCCCGCCGCCCGGCAACGCGCGATGGCTCGGGCCGGACAGGCCAACCTGGACGAACTGCACGCGGCCCTGGCGCAGGCCGGCGCGAACCCGGTGGCCGAGGATCTGCGCCGGCCGGAGACCGGACTGGTCATGGTGCGCGGCCGAATCGGCGGCGACGGCCGGCCCTTCAACGCCGGCGAGGCCACGGTAACCCGGGCGGCGGTGCGCCTGCCCGGCGGCGAGACCGGCTTCGCCTACCATCTCGGCCGCGACCGGGACCGCGCCCGCCTCGCCGCCATCGTGGATGCCCATTGGCAGCGCCCGGAGGCACGGCCCGCCCTCGATGCGGCCCTGGCCGCCATCGCCGAACGCCGGGCGGAGGCTGCGGCGCAGGCCGCCCGCAAGGTCGCGGCGACGCGGGTGAACTTCTTCACCCTGGCGCGGGGAGAGGATTGATGGCTCAGACTCACACCCAGGCCCTTGCCAAGACCCAGGCCGAGACTCTTTCCCAAACTCGGACTCTTGCCCGCGGCTTCGCCGATCCCGTCCATGAGGGGCAGGCAGTGTTCCGCGCCGCGATGGAGGCCTTGAGCCGGCCCGGCCGCCTCCGCCCCCTGGCCACCGCCCTGGTGCCCCCGGCGCCGCTCACGCCGGAACTCGCGGCGCTGGCCCTGGCGCTCATCGACGCCGACACGCCGGTCTGGCTCGATGCACCGCTCCGGGCCGAGCCGGCGGTCGCCGCCTTCCTGCGCTTCCACACCGGGGCGCCGCTCGTCGACGCGCCGGATCGGGCCGCCTTCGCGCTGATCGCCGATCCGGCCCGTTGCCCGGCCTTCACGGACTTTGCGCCCGGTACCCCCGCCTACCCGGATGCCTCCGCCACGCTGATTCTCGCCGTCGAGACCCTGTCCGACGAAGGCGGCCCCGCCTTCGCGGGGCCGGGCATCCGCGGCACCGTATCGTTCGACGCGTCGCCCCTGCCCGCCGACTGGGCGTCGCGCTGGGCCGCGAACCATGCGGCCTTCCCCCTGGGCCTCGATCTCCTGTTCGTCGCCCCCGGGTCCCTTGCCGGCCTCCCGCGCTCGACCCGTCCCGTCGCCCCGGAGATGTCCCCATGTACGTAGCCGTGAAGGGCGGCGAAGCCGCCATCGACAACGCTCACCGGCTCCTGGCCGAGGCCCGGCGCGGCGACCCGGCGGTGCCCGATCTCGGCGTGGCGCAGATCCGCGAGCAGATGCGCCTCCTGGTCGACCGGGTGATGACCGAGGGCTCGCTCTACGATCCGGATCTCGCCGCCCTCGCCCTCAAGCAGGCCCGGGGCGACGTGGTCGAGGCGGTGTTCCTGGTGCGGGCCTACCGCACCACGCTGCCGCGCTTCGGCGCCACCGCGCCCGTCGACACCGGCGCGATGACGCTGACGCGGCGCATCTCCGCCACCTTCAAGGATCTGCCCGGCGGGCAGGTGCTGGGTCCGACCTTCGACTACACCCACCGCCTCGTGGATTTCGCCCTGGGTGACGGCGCCGATCCGGTGCCGGCCGCCGAGGCCGAGCCGGAGGCCGACGCCGCCGTCTGCCCACGGGTCACCGACCTCCTCGGTCAGGCCGGGCTGCTCGAGCCCTCGCCCCCGGACGCGGGCGCCCCCGTCGGCGACCTCACCCGCGAGCCGGTGGACTACCCCGCCGATCGGGCCGTCCGCCTTCAGGGGCTGGCGCGGGGCGACGAGGGCTTCATCCTGGCGCTCGGCTACTCGACGCAGCGCGGCTACGGCCGCACCCACCCCTTCGTCGGCGAGATCCGGGTCGGGGCGGTGGCGCTCGAATTCACGCCGGAAGAGCTGGGCTTCCCGGTCTGCCTCGGCGCGGTCGATCTGACCGAGTGCCAGATGATCAACCAGTTCCACGGCAGCGATGCGGTGCCGCCGCAGTTCACCCGGGGCTACGGCCTCGTCTTCGGCCAGGGCGAGCGCAAGGCCATGGCGATGGCCCTGGTGGACCGCTCGCTCCGGGCCGCCGAGCTCGGCGAGCCCGTGGTGGTGCCGGCCCAGGACCAGGAATTCGTGCTGGCCCATTGCGACAGCCTGCAGGCGACGGGCTTCGTCGAGCACATGAAGCTGCCGCACTACGTCGATTTCCAGGCCGAACTCGATCTCGTCCGGCGCCTGCGCGCCGAGCATGCCGCCCGGGCGGCCGATTCGGTCCCGGACGAATCCGCCTGGCCGGAGGCCGCCGAATGAACCCGCAAGGTCCCGTCTCCGTCACGGTCTCGGCCGGCACCGGCTACAACTTCGCCTATCTCGACGAGGGGACGAAGCGGATGATCCGCCGGGCCATCCTCAAGGCCATCGCGATCCCCGGCTACCAGGTGCCCTTCGCCGCCCGCGAGATGCCGATGCCCTACGGCTGGGGCACCGGCGGCGTGCAGGTCACCGCCGCGATCCTGGGCGCCGCGGACGTCCTCAAGGTGATCGACCAGGGCGCCGACGACACCACCAACGCGGTCTCGATCCGGCGCTTCTTCACCGCCACCGCGGGCATCGCCACCACGACCCGCACGGCGGAGGCCACCGTGATCCAGACCCGCCACCGCATCCCGGAAGCGCCGCTCGCCGAGGGTCAGGTCCTCGTCTACCAGGTGCCGATCCCCGAGCCCTTGCGCTTCCTCGAGCCGCGCGAGACCGAGACGCGCCAGCTCCACGCGTTGGCCGAATACGGCCTGATGCACGTCAAGCTCTACGAGGACATCGCCCGCCACGGCCACATCGCCACCACCTACGCCTACCCGGTGGAGGTGGCCGGGCGCTACGTGATGGACCCCTCCCCGACGCCGAAATTCGACAACCCCAAGATGGACGACTGCCCCGCCCTCCAGCTCTTCGGAGCCGGGCGCGAGAAGCGCATCTACGCGATCCCGCCCTACACCCGGGTGCGCAGCCTCGACTTCGAGGACCATCCGTTCCGGGTCCAGAGCTTCGACCGCCCCTGCGCCTTGTGCGGCGCCGAAGGCGTCTATCTCGACGAGGTCGTCCTCGACGATGCCGGCGGCCGGATGTTCGTCTGCTCGGACACCGATCATTGCGAGACCCGCCGTGTTGAGACCCGCCGTGACGAGACCTGCCGCGCCGACGGCCATACCGGAGAGGCCGCGTGATGGAACCGCTCCTGACCGTCGAAGGCCTGACCAAGCGCTACGGCCGGCGCCTCGCCTGCGACGGCATCGGCTTCAGCCTCGACCCCGGCGAGGTCCTGGCAGTGGTCGGCGAATCGGGCTCCGGCAAGTCGACCCTGCTGTCGCTCATCGCCGGCGAGGTCGCGGCCGATGCGGGCTCGGTGTCCTACCGCATGCGCGACGGCGAAACGCGTGACCTCGACGCGTTGAGCGTGGTCGACCGACGCGCGCTGATGCGCACGGATTGGGGCTTCGTGCGCCAGGACGCCACCCAGGGCCTGCGCATGGCGGTCTCCGCCGGCGGCAATGTCGGCGAGCGCCTGATGGGGGTGGGCGACCGCCATTACGGCCGCATCCGCGCCACCGCCCTCGACTGGCTCGCCCGCGTCGAGATCGCCCCCGACCGGGTCGACGATCCGCCGACGCGCTTCTCCGGCGGTATGCGCCAGCGCCTGCAGATCGCCCGCAACCTCGTCACCGCGCCCCGTCTCGTGCTCATGGACGAGCCGACCTCGGGCCTCGACGTCTCGGTCCAGGCCCGCCTCCTCGATATGATCCGGGGTCTGGTGGCCGAGCTCGGCCTCGCGGTGATCATCGTCACCCACGACCTCGCCGTGGCGCGCCTGCTCTCGCACCGCGTCCTCGTCATGCGCGCGGGCCGGGTGATCGAGACCGGTCTGACCGACCAGGTCCTGGACGACCCCCAGGCCGCCTACACCCAGCTCCTCGTCTCCTCGGTGCTCGCCGCATGACGCGTCACGCAACGATGCCCCTCCTGGTTTTCGACAACGTGGCCAAGAGCTTCACCCTGCATCTGCGCGGCGGCGCCGTGCTGCCGGTGATCGCCGACGCCACCCTGGCGGTCCATCCGGGCGAGTGCGTCGTGCTCGGCGGCGCCTCGGGGGCGGGCAAGTCCTCGCTCCTCAAGATGGCTTACGGCAATTACCGCTGCGCTGCCGGCGCCATCCGGGTCCGCGATCGCGAGCGCATCGTCGACCTCGTCACGGCCGCACCGCGTGAGATCCTGGGCCTTCGCCGCACCACCCTGTCCTACGTCTCGCAGTTCCTTCGGGTGATTCCCCGCGTCAGCGCCCGCGCCGTGGTGGAGGCCGCCGGCCGCGAGGGCGGCCTCGGCCCCGAGGCGGCCCGCATCCGGGCGGGCGACCTCCTAGCCCGTCTCAACCTGCCTGAGCGCCTGTGGGCCCTGCCTCCCGCCACATTCTCGGGGGGCGAGCAGCAGCGGGTGAACATCGCCCGCGGCCTCATCGCCGAGCGGCCGATCCTCCTCATGGACGAGCCGACGGCCTCCCTCGACGCGCAGAACCGTGCCGTCGTGGTGGACCTCATCGCCGAGAAGCGCGCCGCCGGCACCGCCATCCTCGGCATCTTCCACGATGCGGACGTGCGCGAGGCGGTGGCGACCCGGATCGTCGACGTCGCCGCCTTCCGCGGAGCGACGGCGGCATGAAGCGGGAACAGGCAAGCATGACGGACCGGGTCGAAATTCTCGAGAACGCGCGCCTGGTTCTGCCCGACCGGGTCGAGACCGGCTGGCTCGCGGCGGTCGACGGGCGCATCGCCGAGATCGGCACCGGGCGCGCGCCCGAGCGCGGCCTCGACTGCGCGGGCGACACCATCATCCCGGGCCTCGTCGAACTCCACACCGACCATCTGGAGAGCCACTACGCCCCGCGCCCCGGCGTGCGCTGGCATCCCCTCGGGGCGGTGCTGGCCTACGATGCCCAGATCGCGGCGTCCGGCATCACCACGGTGTTCGATTCGCTGCGGGCCGGCACCGATCCGGACGGCAGCGGCCTCGGCACCGAACTGGAGCTTCTGGCTGCCGCCCTGGCGGAAGCCCAAGGTGCGGACCTGTTCCGGTCCGAGCACCGCACCCATCTGCGCTGCGAGATTCCCTCCACCGACGTGGTCGGGACCGTGCGCGCCTTCGCCGAGCGCTATGCCATCGGCCTGCTGTCGCTGATGGACCATACGCCGGGCCAGCGTCAGTTCCGCGATGTGGCCAAGTACTACGTCTATGCCGGGCGCGGCGGTCGCTCCCTGGAGGAGATCAAGCTCAGCACCGAGCGCAAGATGCGCGACGGCCATGCCCTCAACGCCGTGAACCGGCCCGCCCTGGTGGCGCTGGCTCGCGAACGCGGCATCCCGCTTGCCAGCCACGACGACACCACGCTGGCCGACGTGGCGCTGTCGCGCGACGAGTCGGTGGCGCTCGCCGAATTCCCCACCACCCTGGAGGCGGCCGAGGCGTCGCACGCGGCCGGCATCACCGTGATGATGGGGGCACCCAATCTGATCCGGGGCGGCTCGCATTCGGGCAACGTCGCGGCTCATACCCTGGCGGAGGCCGGTATCCTCAGCATCCTGTCCTCGGACTACGTGCCGGCAAGTCTGCTGATGGCCGCTTTCGGCCTGTCCGAGCGCGTGCCCGGCATCAGCCTGCCTGACGCCATCGCCACCGTGACGGCCAATCCGGCCCGCGCCACCGGCCTGACCGATCGCGGCCGACTGGAATCGGGCCTGCGCGCCGATCTCGTCCGGGTCCGCCTCGCCCGGGGCGTGCCGGTCGTGCGCCAGGTCTGGCGCGCCGGCGAGCGGGTGGTGTGATGCCCGGCGGCTTCGCCCTCGTGGTCGGCCCGAGCGGGGCCGGCAAGGACACCCTGTTGCGGCTGGCGCGGGACGCGCTCGCCGGCGATCCCCGCTTCGTCTTCCCGCGCCGCCTCATCACCCGGGCGCCCTCGGCCCACGAGGACAACGTCGCCCTCACGGAGGAGGCCTTTTCCGCGGGCGCCGCCTCCGGTGCCTTCGCTCTGCACTGGCGGGCCCATGGCCTGGGCTACGCGATCCCCTCCGAGACCGTGGAGCAGGCCTGGGCCGGACGGGTGGTGGTCTGCAACGTCTCCCGCCGGATCGTTGACGAGGCTCGGCGGACCTTGCCGCATGTCGGCGTCGTCGCCATTACGGCCGCGTCCGACGTGCTCGCCCAGCGCCTGGCGGCCCGCGCCCGGCCCGAGGACGGTGATCTGCGCAGCCGCCTCGAGCGCGTCGTCCCGATCGAAGCCGCGTGCACGATCTGGAACGATCGCGACCCTGGCAGCGCCGCCGCGGCACTGATCGCCCACCTGCGCGAGCGGGCGGCCTGAACTTCAGTCGGTCCGGGGCCGAGGCCGTTCCTCCGAACGATAGAGAGCGCGGCCCTGGCGGGACCGCGCTCTTTCTCGTTTCGGACCATCGCCGGGCGCTCGCGCACCCGGCTCAGGCTGAAGCTTACGCCTCCTGGCGGGGTCCGCGGGCGCGGTCCTGCTCGGCGTTGCGCTCGGCCTTGAGCTTCTCGGTGAGGTCTTCGCCGGTCTCCTGGTCGACCACCTTCATGGACAGGCGGATCTTGCCGCGATCGTCCTGGCCGAGGAACTTGACCTTGACCTTCTGGCCTTCCTTGACGACGTCCGTCACCTTGGCGACCCGCTGGGCGGCGAGCTCCGAGATGTGGACGAGGCCGTCCTTGGCGCCGAAGAAGTTCACGAAGGCACCGAACTCCATCGTCTTCACGACGGTGCCGTCATAGATCATGCCAACTTCGGCTTCCGCCACGATGGAGCGGATCCAGTTGTAGGCGGCCTTGATGGCCTTGCCGTCGCTGGAAGCGATCTTCACCGTGCCGGTGTCGTCGATGTTGATCTTGGCGCCGGTCTTTTCGACGATCTCGCGGATCACCTTGCCGCCGGTGCCGATCACTTCCCGGATCTTGTCGGTGGGGATCTGCATGGTCTCGATGCGCGGTGCGTACTCGCCGAGCTCGGGACGGGCGTCGGTCAGGGCCTTGGCCATCTCGCCGAGGATGTGGACGCGGCCTTCCTGCGCCTGGTGCAGGGCGACCTTCATGATCTCTTCGGTGATGCCCGCGATCTTGATGTCCATCTGCAGCGAGGTGATGCCGGCTTCCGTGCCCGCCACCTTGAAGTCCATGTCGCCGAGGTGGTCCTCGTCGCCGAGGATGTCGGACAGCACGGCGTAGCGCTCACCCTCGAGGATGAGGCCCATAGCGATGCCCGCCACCGGACGGCGCAGGGGCACGCCGGCATCCATCAGCGACAGCGAGGCGCCGCAGACGGAGGCCATCGAGGAGGAGCCGTTGGACTCGGTGATCTCGGACACGACGCGGATCGTGTACGGGAACTCGTGGGCCGGCGGCAGCACGGGATGCACGGCGCGCCAAGCGAGCTTGCCATGGCCGATCTCGCGGCGGCCCGGGGAGCCCATGCGGCCGGTCTCGCCCACCGAGTAGGGGGGGAAGTTGTAGTGCAGCAGGAAGGTCTCCTTGTAGGTGCCTTCCAACGCGTCAATGAACTGCTCGTCCTCGCCGGTGCCGAGGGTGGCGACCACGAGGGCCTGGGTCTCGCCGCGGGTGAACAGCGACGAGCCGTGAGCGCGGGGCAGCACGCCGACCTGGGATTCGATCGGGCGCACGGTGCGCACGTCGCGGCCGTCGATGCGCGAGCCGGTGTCGAGGATGTTCCAGCGCACGACCTTGGACTGCGCTTCCTTGAACGCGGCCTTGACCTTCTCGGCCGGGAACTTCGCCTCGCCCTCGGCAGGGCAGAGGGCGGCCATCACCTTCGCCTTGACGGCGTCGACAGCGGCGTAGCGCTCCTGCTTGACGGTGTTCTTGTAGGCAGCGCGCAGATCGGACTCGCACACGTCGAGGACGGCCTGCTCCACGTCGCCGTTCTCGGGAGCCTGGAAATTGCGGGGCTCCTTGGCGGCCTTCTCGGCCAGACGGATGATCGCCTCGATGACCGGCTGGAAATGCTTGTGGCCGAACATCACGGCGCCGAGCATGATCTCCTCGTCGAGTTCCTTCGCCTCGGACTCGACCATCAGGACGGCATCCTGGGTGCCGGCGACGACGAGATCGAGGGTCGAGGCCTCGAGGTCGGCCACCAGCGGGTTGAGGCTGTACTGGCCGTTGGCATAGCCGACACGGGCGGCGCCGATCGGGCCCATGAAGGGCACGCCCGACAGGGTCAGGGCGGCGGAAGCGGCGACCATCGCGAGGATGTCGGGATCGTTCTCAAGGTCGTGGGTCAGGACGGTGACGACGACCTGGGTGTCGTTGCGCCAGCCCTCGACGAAGAGGGGGCGGATCGGGCGATCAATGAGGCGGGAGACCAGGGTCTCCTTCTCGCTGGGCCGACCCTCGCGCTTGAAGTAGCCGCCGGGGATGCGGCCGGCGGCGTAGGCGCGCTCCTGATAGTTCACCGTGAGGGGGAGGAAGTCGATGCCGGCCTTAGGCTCCTTGCCGGACACCACGGTGGCGAGCACCGAGGTCTCGCCGTAGGTCGCCATGACGGAACCGTCGGCCTGGCGGGCCACCTTGCCCGTCTCGAGGACGAGCTTGCGGTCGCCCCACATCAGCTCTTCGCGTTGGATATCAAACATATGTCTAGCCTTCCTGCGGTCGGGCGAACCCGGCGCCGTCAGGGGCAAGATGGCGGGGGGCGCCGCGCACCGTGCCCCCCGCGATCCTGTCCCCGACGCATCCGCCTTCAAGTCGCCCGGGTTTTCGAGTGGCCGAACCCATTCCGGCAACCCGAACTGTCAAAACGCGGTCCCGGGCCGGGCCCGGAACCGCGTGAGCGCCGTGTTTAGCGGCGGATGCCGAGACGCTCGATGAGGCTGCGGTAGCGGGCCTCGTCCTTGCGCTTGACGTAGTCGAGCAGCGAGCGGCGCTGCGAAACCATCTTCAGGAGGCCGCGGCGGGAATGGTTGTCCTTGCTGTGGGTCTTGAAGTGGCCGGTGAGGTTGGTGATCCGCTCGGTGAGGATCGCCACCTGGACCTCCGGAGAACCGGTGTCCTTGCCGCCGGTCGCGTATTCCTTGATCAGCGCGGTCTTGCGCTCTGCCGTGATCGACATCGCAGTGCCTTTCGGTACGGGTTTTCGGAAACGGGCGGCCCCGTCAGGAGAGCCGCGCCACGCTCGTGGAAGGCCGGTGCCGGGATGTCGTCCAGCACGGTCAGGCCCACAAGCAGCTTGTGCCCCGGCCCCGTTCACACGGGTCGGAGCGGCGCGGACCATACACGAAACCGGCTGTGACGCCAGCCCTCGGTCTGTTGGGATGAGAGATCGACCTCTCAGGCCGCCACGGCGACCGAGGTGCCCACGGCGCGGATGTCCGCCGCCAGGGTCGCGATCCGGGCGAGGTCCGAATCCCAGGCGAACATGAAGCGGGCGCCGCCGCCGATGAAGGTGTAGAAGCGCCAGCCCCGGGCGCGCAGAGCCTCGAGGTGCTCGGGCGCGGCGCGCAGGAACACCGCGTTGGCCTCCACCGGGAACATCAGGTCGAAGGCGGCCACATCCGCCACGGCCGAGGCGAGACGCTGTGCGCAGGCATTGGCGTGGCTCGCGTGGCGCAGCCAGGCGCCGTCCTCCAGGACCCCGACCCAGGGGGCGGAGAGGAAGCGCATCTTCGAGGCGAGCTGTCCCGCCTGCTTGCAGCGATAGCCGAAATCCTCCGCCAGTGCCGGGTCGAAGAACAGGATCGCCTCGCCCGCCGCCATGCCGTTCTTGGTGCCACCGAAGCAGAGGAGGTCGACGCCGGCCTTCCAGGTCATCTCGGCCGGGCTGCAGCCGAGGCTGGCACATGCATTGGCGAAGCGCGCCCCGTCCATGTGGAGGCGCAGGCCCAGATCCCGGCAGGTGGCGGCGATCTCACGGATCTCGGCGAGGCTGTAGAGCTGCCCCGTCTCGGTGGGCTGGGTGATCGTCACCACCCGGGGCTTGGGGAAATGGATATCCGAGCGTCCCGTGGCGACGCCCCGGATCAGGGCTGGGTCGAGCTTGCCGTCGGGGCTCGCCACCACGAGGAGCTTCGAGCCGTTGGAGAAGAACTCGGGCGCCCCGCACTCGTCGGTCTCGACATGGGCCGAGGCCGAGCAGATGACGCTGTGATAGGATTGACAGAGCGAAGCGAGCGCCAGCGCGTTGGCGGCCGTGCCGTTGAAGGCGAAGAACACCTCCGTGGACTCCGTCTCGAACAGGGTCCGGAACGCGTCGGCCGCCCGCTTCGTCCACGGATCCTCGCCATAGGCCGGGACTGAGCCTTGGTTGGCTGCTGCCATCGCTGCCCAGGCCTCCGGGCAGATGCCGGCGTAGTTGTCGCTCGCAAATTGCTGCGGCTTGGGGGGATAGGTTTCCGTCAACATGGTTCGCTCTCGTCTGGCCCGGTGCGCATCAGGAGCGCGTCGACCGGCCGAGACAGCGATATGGCGAAGCCCGTTTGGTTGCCGGTCCGGCCACATCCCCGCCGTTCGCCGGAGGGTGCCACCTTGCCCGGGAGGGCAGGTTGGCGTCAGGGATCGCCCTGACTCTTGATGCTGTGTTGAAGGCTACCAGAGGCGCCCGGCTCTGACAACACGGCTAGGTTGCCGCCGAACGCGATGGCGCGAAATTTGCCGCGATGGCGCGCGTTCCACCGCCATGTGACAATCTGACCGATGACGGGCAACAGTCTCACCGCACGCAAATCCGTCTCCGACATCCTGGCCTCGTCCGACGAGGGCGGCGAGCCGTCGTCCCTGCCGCGTTCCCTGTCCGCCTGCGACCTCGTGGCCCTTGGCGTCGGGGCGACCATCGGGGCGGGCATCTTCGTCCTCACCGGCACGGCGGCAGCAAACTATGCCGGCCCCGGCCTGACCCTGTCCTTCGTGCTGGGCGGTGTCGCCTGCGGGTTCGTCGCCCTCTGCTACGCCGAACTCGCCGCGATGGTGCCGGCCTCGGGCAGCACCTACACCTACACTTCTGCAACCCTGGGCGAGGCCTGCGCCTGGATCATCGGCTGGGACTTGGTCCTCGAATACGCCATGAGCGCCGCCACCGTGGCGGTGGGCTGGTCGGGGTATGTCCGCTCGCTGCTGAGTACGGCGGGCCTCCACCTGCCCCCTGCCCTCACGGCGGCCCCCTTCAGTCCCCTCCCCGGCAGTGCGACGGCGTGGTTCGACCTGCCGGCGGCCCTCCTTATTGGTCTGCTGACGCTGCTCCTGGTGCGCGGAAATCGCGGATCGACCCGGGTGAACGCCATGATGGTGGTGATCAAGATAATCATCATCCTGGCCTTCGTGGGCATCGGCGCGGCTCACGTCGACACGGGCCTGTGGTCGCCGCTGGTACCGGAGAACACCGGCACCTTCGGGGAGTTCGGGTGGAGCGGGGTCCTGCGGGGAGCCGGCGTGGTGTTCTTCGCCTTCATCGGCTTCGAGACGATCTCGACGGCGGCGGGCGAAACGCGGCAGCCGCAGCGCGACGCGCCAATCGGTCTCTTGGGGTCGCTGGCGATCAGCACGGTACTCTACGTGGCGGTGGCGGCCGTGCTGACCGGCCTCGTGCCCTACAGAGCCCTCGACGTGCCCGATCCAATCGCCAAGGCCGTCGAGGTGATTGGGCTCGGCCCCTTCTCGGCGGCAATCAAGGTCGGGGCGATCCTAGGTCTGACGACATCGGCACTGGCCGCGCTCTACGGACAGGCCCGAATCTTCTACGCGATGGCGCGCGACGGTCTGCTGCCTCCGGCATTCGCACGGGTGCACCCGCGCTTCCGGACGCCCGCCACGAGCCAGATCACAATCGGCATCGTCACCGCCCTCGTGGCGGGGCTGGTGCCCATCGATCTTCTCGGCGAACTGGTGAGCATCGGAACGCTCTTCGCCTTCATCGTGATCTGTACGGCTGCGTTGGTTCTGCGTCGGACGGAGCCGGATCGACAGCGTCCCTTCCGGGTGCCGGGTATGCCGGTTGTGCCGGTGCTCGGCATCCTGTCCTGTCTCGGCCTGATGCTCGGTCTGCCGGGAGACACCTGGCTGCGTCTGGCCGTCTGGCTCGCCATCGGGCTGGCGATCTACTTCGGCTACGGCCGAAAGGTGGCACGGTTGCACCGCGCCGCTGGGCCGAGGCCTCGCGAGGCCTCGGCGGCCTGAACTCAGGAGTAGTGGCGCGGGCTCGGGCGGCCGGAGTACCGGCGACGCAGGTAGGAAACGAGCTTCGGGAGCAGGAAGGCGACGAGCAGCTTGCGCATGAGGAGCGATCTCCGGTTCCGGGGTGGGGCGGCCCGTAGGCCACCGCGTTGCAGAACCAATGCGGCGGCCGGCTCACGCGTTCCGAAGTTGGCTCACGCAATCGGCCGATGATCCGGGACGGGCGGCCCGCCACCACCAGCCGGGACGCCGCTGCCGGTCCGGCGAACGATCACCGCCTGCACGCAATAGCCCCCGAAGCGCTGGCGCACGCACGCTTCGGCACCTGTTCTCGCCGCTGCGTCCGCGACCACCTGCGGCAGGGTCGCGCGCGGCGTCACCGAGAAGGCCGCGAGCCAGCGGTTGAGGAGCGCCCGGGCCGGCCGCGGTAGGCCGGCCTGCCCACCAAAATCCACCACGTGGAGCTGCCCTTCGGGTGCGAGATGGCCGACGGCTTCCGCCAGGACCCGCTCCCAGGGCGGGATCATCGACAGGGCGTAGGAGATGAGGATCCGATCGTAAGCGTCCTGCCCGAACAGGGCCGTGGGGTCGAAAGCCGTGGCGTCTCCGCGCGCGAGGCTGATGCGCCCGTCGAGCCCGGCTCGCGCGACGCTGCGGGCGGCGGTGTCGAGCATCGCCGCCGAGACGTCGAGGCCGTGGCAGGCAGCGCCCGGATAGGTCTGGGCGATGCGGACGAGGTTGCGTCCGGTACCGCAGCCGATCTCCAGCACGGAGCCGCCTGCCGGCACGGCAAGTTCGGCGATCGTCTGGTCACGGCCCAGAAGATAGAACTTCCGGCTGGCGTCGTAGAGGTGGCGCTGGCGCCGGTACATCCGGTCCATCGCATGCGCGGCGTCGTTCATACGGCACGCAGGCGGTAGAGATGGAAGCCACCGTAGATCGCCGAGCGGTCGCGCGTCACGGCGGCTTGGCTCTCGGCCTCGGCGTAGTCCCAGGCGTTCAGGATTGCCTCCGGCACGCGGCCGGGCAGGCAGCGCTCGTCGGCCGCCGTCCGGAAGATCACCCGCGCCCCGGGCCGCGCGGTCCGGGTGATCTCGGTCCACAAAGCGGTCAGGTCGGCATCGCTCATCCAGTCCTGCGCGTCGAGCAGCACGTAGGCATCGGCGCTCTTGTCCGGGCTCCCGGCCAGGAACGCCGTCATCGATTGCTGGCGATAGCTCACCCGACCGGCCCGTGCCCGCAAGGTCTCGAAGTGGCGTGGCTGAAGATAGGGCGGCAGGGCTGCGTCGGAGCCCGGCGCGTAGCTCCGGCCGAAGGCCTGCCAGGCGAAGTAGTTCCGGTCGAGATCGAAGTCGCAGGCGAGGCGCTCCAGCCGGTGCCGCAGCACGTCGACCATGCCGCCCGGGCGGTCCTTGGCCAGCGCCGTATACTGGGCCGGCGGAATCCCGAGGCCGTAGAGGGAGGCCGGGCGCCGGATCAGCCAGCGCACGAGGCGCTTCTCGAACAGAGGGGCCACGTGTGCGGCGAACAGGGCGCGCTGTTCCTCCCGGTTGCGGGCCTTGAGGACGGCGGAGAGGTCGCAACCATAGAGGCGAGCCAGCCGGTGGCCGGTGCCGATGAAGCGCCCGAGCAGCCCGTGCCGGAAGATGTTCTCGGAGAAAGCCGCGATGCGTCGCCGCCCGTCGAGGCGTCGCGTCTCCCAGTAGGCGCGAGAGGCCGCGTCGAGGTGCGGGGCGATGTGCGCGTCGTAGGCGGCCACGTTGTCCGCAGTGTCGGCGCGCCCGAAGAAGCGCAGGTAGGTCTCCGAATCGGGGAATCGGGTCAATGCCGCGACCTTGAGGCGCCCCAGGGCGATATGCGCCCCGTTGAGGTCGACCGCGCTGATGCGCGCCAGATCGGCAGTGAGGTAGGACAGCACGTTGCAACTGCCCGACGCGATGGCGACCACGTGGTCCTGTGGCGTCAGGGCCAGGGCCTCCATGTCGACCGCAGGGTCCTCCCAGATCTGCGGATAGACCAATCCGCTGAAGGCCAGGGTGAACAGCCGCTCGGCGAAGCCGGCGCGGGACAGCGCTCGGCTGCGGTGAACGGCCTGGGTCAGGCCGAGGCTGGTTTCGCGGCGGACCGCCCGTGCTGCGGAGTTCATGCGGGCTCTCGGGCTGTCCATCAAGGATGATGGACGCCGCCCCTACGCTGCGCGCATGACCGGGCGGTGACACGCCAACGGATGATCGCGATCGACGGCGAACCATTCCGGCGAATGTTGTCTCGCAGAAACGCCCGATCCGAGGACGGGACGCCGGCCGGTGGATGCGCAAGCCGATGGGCTGCCCGCTTACAGGTGAAGGGTCAGTGTCACCGGCGCATGATCGGAGGGACGCTCCCAGCCCCGGACATGGCGCGCCACCGTCAGGTCGCGGACCGTCCCGGCCAGGTCGGGGGAGACCCAGGCATGGTCGAGGCGCCGGCCCTTGTCGGCCGCCGCCCAGTCGGGGGAGCGATAGCTCCACCACGTATAGATCTTCGTCGGCTCCGGAACGAGCAGGCGGGCGGTGTCGATCCAGCCAGCTTCTCCCCGCAGGGTCTCCAGCCGCTCGGTCTCGATGGGGGTGTGGCTCACCACATCGAGGAGCTGTCTGTGGGACCAGACATCGTGCTCCAGCGGGGCCACGTTCAGATCCCCCACCAGGATCGCCGGGCCGCTGCCCCGCCGGCCACCCCAGGCGCGCAAGGCGTCCAGAAAATCGAGCTTGTGCGCGAATTTCGGGTTGAGGGCGCGGTCCGGCACGTCGCCCCCGGCCGGCACGTAGAAATCGTGCAGCACGATCCCTGCCGCCTTCCCGGCCTCCGGCCCCAGCATGGCCGAGATGTGGCGCGCATCCTGGCGCTCGCAGAAGGCCATGACGTCACGGGCGACGAGCGGGAAGCGCGACAGGATCGCGACGCCGTTATAGCCCTTCTGACCGGCGAACACGACGTGTTCGTAGCCCGACCCGCGCAGGGCCTTCAGCGGAAACGCGTCGTCCGGGCACTTTGTCTCCTGCAGGCAGAGCACGTCCGGCTGCGCCTCCGCCAGGAAGCGCAGAACCGAATCGATGCGCAGCCGCACCGAGTTGATGTTCCAGGAGGTGACGGTCAGGCGCACGGCGTTCGGCTCGCGTGAAACTGGAAAGTGTTTAAAGGATCGTCCGCGCGACGGCGGCGGGCCGGCATAGACCGGATCGCCGCCGCCGTCGCCGGGGAAATGCCGCGCCAGAGGCTCATGATCCGCGAGGGATCGCGCGTCGGGCGAGATCGAGGGATTGTCACGTGTCGCGCATCCGTTCCGCGCTTTTCAATGCCTACTGGGCCGGCTGGACCGCCCTGTTCATCCTGCCGCTGGCGGTGCTTGCCCTTCTGGGCGCACCGGCACGGCCCATCCGCGCCTTCACCCGCCTGTGGTCGCGCGGGATCCTATTTGGCCTCGCCCGCATCATCGGGCTGACCTACGTCGAGGAAGGCCGCAGCCGCATCCCGGCCGAGCCCTGCCTCATCGTGGCCAACCATCAGTCCGCCTGGGAGACCCTGGCCTTCCTCGTTCTGGTGCCGAACGTTGCCATCGTGGCCAAGCGCGAACTGGTGGCCATCCCCATCGTCGGCTGGTTCCTGCGTCGCTCGCCGATGATCATCATCGACCGGGCCAACGGCACCCAGGCCCTCCGGGTGATGATCGACGAGAGTCGCGCGGCGATCGCGCAAGGACGTTCGGTGCTGATGTTTCCCGAGGGCACCCGCGGCGGCATCGACGAACCCGTCCAGTTCAAGCGCGGCGTCGAACTGCTCTACGCCAAGCTGGGGCTCAGTGTGCTGCCGGTGGCGGTGAATTCCGGTCTGTTCTGGCCTCACGGCGGCGCCCGCCATAGCCCTGGGACCGTGACGGTGAGCTACCTGGCTCCCCTGCCCCCCGGCCTGACCGGCGCCGAGTTCATGCGTGGCACGCAAGGGGCGATCGATGCCGAGCTGAACCGCTGGCGGACATCGGGGGCCTCGGCGATGACGATGGCGAGCGCCGAGGCCTCGTAAGGCGCGGGCGAATGCCCTAGGGCTCCAGGCCCTCGGCCTTGCGCCGGGCGGTGCGACGGCGCTCGACGCGGGCCACAGAGAAGATCGAGGCCTCGTAAAGCAGCAGCATGGGGATCGCCAGGGAGAGCTGCGAGATCACGTCCGGCGGCGTCAGGATGGCGGCGGCCACGAAGACGAGGACGATGGCGTAACGGCGCTTTTCGCGCAGGAACGCCGTGTCGATCACGCCGATCTGCCCGAGCAGGGTCAGGATTACCGGCAGCTGGAACGCGATGCCGAAGGCGAAGATCAGCGTCATGATGAGCGAGAGGTACTCGTCCACCTTCGGCAGGAGGGCGATCGTCGCCTCGCCCGGCTGCCCGATCTGCTGCAGCGAAACCGAGAATTGGATCAGCAGCGGCATCGCCAGGAAGAACACCACCAGTGCGCCGAGGATGAAGAACACCGGCGTCGCCACGAGGTAGGGCAGGAAGGCCTGACGCTCGTTGCGGTATAGGCCCGGGGCCACGAAGGCGTAGACCTGGGTGGCGATCACCGGGAAGGCCAGGAAGCCGGCCCCGAAGACGCTGAGCTTGATGTTGGTGAAGACCTGCTCGAGGAAGTGCGTCGCGATAAGCTTGGCGTTCTCGACACCGACCACCGAGACGTAGGGGTAGACGAGAATATTGTAGATGTGCCGCGAAAAGAAAAAGCACCCGAAGAACATCACCACGAAGGCGGCCAGCGACTTGATCAGCCGCGACCTTAGTTCGATGAGGTGGTCGAGGAGCGGGGCCCGCGAGGCTTCGATCTCGGCGTCGTCGGTCTCGTTGATCATCTGCCGGAATCAAGCTGCGGTTTGGCCGGCGTCTCTGGTCGAGAAGGCTCGGTGGGAGGCGGATCGGCGGGTGTGATGGAGGGCGTGGTGGAACTTAGCGGGTCGGCGGTCCAGGCATGGGTCGAGGTCTGCGTCGAGGCTGGGGCCTCCTTGGCCATCGAGGCAGGCCGCGGTGGCAGGTCCGGGAGCGATTCCACCGGACCGACCTCGTGCGGGACAGGGGCCTGGATGCTGTTCTCGCGCTCGGCCAGTTGATCCGCCACGTTGGCGAGCCCCTGCGTAGGCGAGGACGTCACCTTCGTCTCGGTCCGGCCGTCGACCGCACCCTTCAGTTCGTCGCGGATGGTCTGGACGGGGTTGAAGGTCGGCCCCATCGTGCTGGCGGACTTCTTGACGCCGTCCACCTCGCGACGGATCTCGTCGAACTCCGCCTCGCGAATCGCCTCGTTGAACTGCGACTGAAACTCTCCGGCCATGCGCCGCATCTTGCCCGTGATCTGACCGACCGTGCGCAGGGCCTTGGGCAGATCCTTCGGGCCGATGACGATGAGGGCGACGCCGCCGATCAGCATCACCTCGCCCCAACTCATGTCCAACATGGTGTCGACTGTCCCGCGGCCGTGCGCTGCCCATCAACGGCGCGCTGCCCATCGCAGGTCGTGGCGCGTTCCGCCAGACCTTTGATCGGCCGCAGCGCCCTCTTCGTGTCGGGCGTCAGACGACCTTGCGATCGGCCGCCACCGTATTGGCGGTCGCCGGCTCGCCCTGATGCGGCAGCGTACGCACCGGCTCGCCCGCGCTCGGCGGCGGAACCGCTGTGGTGGTCGGCGTCTCGTCCTCGGCCATGCCCTTCTTGAAGGCCTTGATACCCTTGGCGACGTCGCCCATCAGGTCCGAGATCTTGCCGCGGCCGAACAGCAGCATCACGATGCCGGCGACGATGATCCAGTGCCAGATACTCATGCTGCCCATGGCAACCTCCCGCGCCGCAGCCTGAACGCTGCGCGTCGCCGTCTCGTGTGTCGATTGAGGGCGAACCTAAGGATCGGGCACCCGGAGCACAAGAAGTGCGGGTGACTCTCGGTCCGTTCCGATCGCCGCATCGCGGGCATGCAAGATCTCGGCCCGCATCCGGTGCATAGACCAGACATCGGGGGAAGTCTCGTGATCAGGCTGCCAGCGCCAGGGCCGCCTCGAAGCGGGCGCGGGCCTCATGCACGTCGAACGCGTCGGTGCTGGCTGGGAGGCGGGCCAGGGCCGCATCCGCCCGGCGCAGGGCTTCGCCGGCCAGGAGCGGGGCGCCCTCGGCAACGCCGCGCATCTCGTCCGGGTCGCCGTTGCAGTGCAGCCCGACGTCGATCCCGGCGGCAAAGCACGCTTCCGTGCGGGCCCGGAAACTGCCTTGGAGCGCCTGCATCGACAGGTCGTCCGTCATCAGCAGGCCGTCGAAGCCGATGGCTCCGCGGATGATGTCGCGGATCACGATGGCGGATTGCGTCGCCGGATGGGTGGCGTCGAGGGCCGTCAGGACCACGTGGGCGCTCATCGCCATGGGCAGATCGGCGAGTGCCCGGAACGGCACGAAATCCTGCGCGCTCAAGGTGGCGAGATCCGCTTCCACCACGGGAAGGCCCTTGTGGCTGTCGCAGCCCGCGCGGCCGTGACCGGGAATGTGCTTCATCACCGGCAGGACGCCGCCCTGCATCAGGCCCTCGGCCACGGCCCGGCCGATCTCGGCCACGCGCTCGGGGGCGGTGTCGTAGGCGCGATCGCCGATCACATCGTGGGCGCCGGCCACCGGCACGTCGAGCACGGGGGCGCAATCGACATTGATGCCGACGCTGGCCAGATCGTGCGCCATGAGTCGGGCGCCGAGATGCGCGATGGTTGCGGCGGAGCCGTTGAGCCCGCCAAAGCGCCGTCCGGCCGGATAGGCCGGCCAGTGCGGCGGCCCCATGCGCTGGACCCGGCCACCTTCCTGGTCGATCAGGATCGGTGCGTCGGCGCGTCCGACCGTGGCTCGCAGGGCGTCGGTGAGCGCCCGGACCTCCGCAGGCGAGCCGATGTTGCGCTTGAACAGGATGAAACCCCAGGGCGCCACGTCCCGGAAGAAGGCGGCCTCCTGAACCGAGAGAATCTTGCCGGTGCAACCGAGGATCAGGGCACGAGAGGTCATGATCGGGGACGCATCCTCGGTGGGTGAAGCCGGCACGGCGGCAAGCGAAGTTGGCGACGAATCAGCACCGGGGCGATCGGTTCACGATGGCGCCGGACAGCATCGAACGGAACGGGGTGTGGCCCCGGGAGGATGGGCGCGTGTCGCGAGGGCCACAGGGCGGTTACAGTTGCGAGCCGACCGGGCCGGGCGTCAGACTCTGCGCCCGGCTCTCGACCGATCCGGTGCCAGACCTCAGTTCTTGGCCACGAAGCACTGGCCGCCGGCGCCCTGGAGCTGCGTGCAGAGGGTTGTCGCCTCGGTCTTGCCGAGAGGCCCGACGCGGACGCGGTAGATCGTCTTGCCGTTGACCTCGGCCTGGCGGATCAGCGCGGGCTGACCGGAGAGCTGGCTGTACTTGCCCTGCATCTGGCGGAAGGCGGCCTGAGCCTCGCTCTCAGTGGTGCGTACGCCGAGCTGGACGGTATAGCCGCCGCCCGAGACCGGTGCCGTCGCCGCGACGGGCGGCGGGGCCGCGATGGCGGAGGTGGCTTCCGGCGTGACGGCGGCGACGCGCTGCGGTGCCTTGGCGCGAAGGGCAGGCGCCGGGGCTGCGGCTTGCGCCGATGCAGGCTCGGACGGTGTCGCGGCGGGTGCCTCGGCCACCGGCGGCGGAAGTCGCGTCGCGCGCTGGCGCAGGGACGGGCTTGCAGCACCGCCGTCGCTGGTTGCACCCGGCAGGGTCATGGTCGGGATCACCGATTGCGGCGCCGACGTTTCTGCGGCTGCTTCACGCTGCGGCGGCGGCGGTGGCGTGTCCGGCTTGACCGAGACGGTGCGTACCCGGCGAGGTTCGCCGAGAGAGTCGGAGAGGCCGCTCTGCTGCACTGGCGGTTGCACCGTCGGCGCTGCGCTGCCCGGCGTCGCTCCACCCTCGCCGGACCCCAGGGCCGAGCGGGCGGCCTGGGCCACGTCGAGGGGCTGCTCTTCCCGGTTGACGATCCGGATCTGGCCGTCCTTGGCGGTGCGCTCGTAGATCTGCTTGTTCTGATCCGGAATCTCGACGCCATCGGCCTTCTGCGGCGCGATCTTCAAGGGCGCAGTATCGGCCAGGATGGTCGGAACGCTTCCTCCGTTGCCGGAGCTGCCGTGCAGGCCGCGCCAGGCCAGGGCCCCGGTGACGCAGAGGGCAAGAACGCTGAGACCGGCACCGACGGAGACGAGGCGGCTGCGCTTGCGCGGCCGCTCCAGGGGGCGGACCCGTTCGTCGGCGTCGTTGGGAGCAAATTCGGCCGCGTTCGCGTCCGGATACGATCCCTGTGGGTTCGCATAGCCGCCGTGATCGACGGAGGCGAGATACTGGTCGAAGGCGTCTGTCGGTGAGGCCTGCGCCGCGACCGGGTAGGCCGGTTGCGAAGAGGGGAGCTGTGATGAGGAGGCCTGTGATGCCCGGACCTCAGAGGCGTGCCCCTGAGAGAGGTGCCCTTGAGAGATTTGGACAGGCGCAGTCTGGGGCCGCACCGGGCGCTCGACGAAGCTCGGCTCGATGCGGCCACGGGCGGCCGCAGCATCGGCCCGGGAGTCCCGGGCCTGCAGCAGAGCCCGGAACGGATCGTCCTGGCCAACGATGCGCGCAAGTTCCGCCAGTGGATCGGGCTTGGCCGCCTGATTCTGGGCCGGCGGCTGGCCTTGCGCAGCGGCCTGCGGCTGAGCCGATTCCTGAGGCTGCTGCAGATCCCGCGCAAAGGCGTCGAAATCGACCGTCGCCCGCGAAGCGTTCGTCGTCATGGCAGCATCCCTCTTCACGCCGAGATCACCTCACCGCATTTCGTCCGGCGCGGTGACGCCCAACACCGCGAGGCTGGAAGCAACAACGCCCCGCAACGCCTCAACGAGGGCCAATCGAGCCCGTGTGGAGTTTCGGTCGTCAGGATTAATAAACCGTAATTGCGGCAAGTCTTTGCCTTTGTTCCATAAACCGTGCAGCGACGAGGCGAGTTCGTAGAGGTAGAACGCCACGCGATGCGGTTCATGGGCCCCGGCCGCCGCCTCGATGACGCGCGGGTATTGTGCGATCAGACGCATGATCTCGACTTCGCCCGGATCGGTGAGGCGGGAGAGGTCGGCCTCCCCCAGCAGCCCGGCTCGTGAGAAATCTTCGCCCGGCATCGCCTGCGCGGCCTGGCGGAACACCGAGACGCAGCGCGCATGGGCGTACTGCACGTAGAAGACCGGGTTCTCCTTCGACTGCTCGACGACTTTGGCGAGGTCGAAATCGAGGGTGGCGTCGTTCTTCCGATACAGCATCATGAAGCGCACCGGGTCGCGGCCGACCTCGTCGACCACCTCCCGCAGGGTGATGAACTCGCCGGCCCGCTTCGACATCTTCACGGGCTCGCCCGCGCGCAGCAGGCGCACCAGCTGGCACAGCTTCACGTCGAGCGTGGCACGGCCGTCGCTCACCGCCTTCACGGCCGCCTGCATGCGCTTGACGTATCCGCCGTGGTCGGCGCCGAGCACGTCGATGAGGTCGGTGGCGCCGCGGGCGATCTTGGTGCGGTGATAGGCGATGTCGGAGGCGAAGTAGGTGAAGGAGCCGTCCGACTTCAGCAGGGGCCGGTCGACGTCGTCGCCGAAATCCACCGTGCGGAACAGGGTCTGCTCGCGATCCTCCCAATCCTCAGGCAACTGACCCTTGGGCGGCGGCAGGCGGCCCTCGTAGACGAGACCCTTGGCCCGCAGCTCCGCCAGAAGGACGGGCACCTCCTCTTTGAGGGTGGCCTCGGAGAAGAACACGTCATGGTGGATGCCGAGCCGGGCGAGGTCGGCACGGATCAGCTCCATCATCGCCGCGATGGCGAAAGCCCGCACTGTGGGCAGCCATTCGGCTTCGGACTGGTCGAGGAGGGCGCGTCCGTGCGTTTCGGCGAGCTTGGCCCCCACCGGCACGAGGTAGTCGCCCGGATAGAGTCCCTCCGGGACCGGGCCGACCGGCTCGCCCAGCGCCTCGCGGTAGCGCAGGAAGGCGGAGCGGGCGAGCACGTCCACCTGCGCCCCGGCATCGTTGATGTAATATTCGCGCGTCACGTCACGGCCGGCCGCCACCAGGAGGTTGGCCAGCGCGTCGCCGAACACCGCGCCACGTCCATGGCCGACATGCATCGGGCCGGTGGGGTTGGCCGAGACGTACTCGATGTTGACCTTGCCGCCCGGCATGGTGCCGCGCCCGTAGGCCTCGTTCTCCGTGAGGGCCGCCCGGACGACATCGTGGAAGGTGTCCGGGGCCAGCCGTAGGTTGATGAAGCCGGGGCCGGCGACTGTCGCCTCCGTGACATCAGGGTCGGACCGCAGGGCGAGCGCCAGAGTTTCGCCGAGCGCCTTCGGATTGGTCTTCGCCTCCTTGGCCAGCACCAGGGCGGCGTTGGTGGCGAGGTCCCCGTGACTCGCGTCGCGCGGCGGTTCCACCACCACGCGCGACAGGTCCAGGCCCTCGGGCAGGTGCCCCGACTGGATGAGGCCCTGCACGGCCGCGCGGACGCGGACCTCGAAGGTGGCGAAGATATTCATGGCGACGTTCGGATCCGCTTCAGGGGCTCGGAGCCTGGTTCCGGCCCCGCGAGGCGCATGCATGCCCCGCTGGGGCTTAAGGCCCGCTTGCTTGAGGGTCGGGGCATAGCAAGGGCATCACCGGGTGTCACGGCGCGGCTGCCCCGCAGGCTGCGCGACAGTGCTGGGTCCGGTTACGGTTACGGATCCCTTGGGGCGAACGCGGTGTTTCACGGTATCGCCGATACGGTGCGTTCGGCCTGATACGCGAGCGCCGCGTTTGCGGCCGCGAATCGATAAAATTGCACGCATCCACTTCAGCGCCGGACAGGTCCCGGGGCGGCACCATGGCGGTGTTGGACTTGAGGGCGGCGCCATGGGCAGGACGAAGACGATCGCGCTGGCACTTCTCGTGGCTTTCGCCGCGACGACGGTGAGTGCCGCCGGTGCCCAGACCCTGGCTGCGCTGCCTGCCCCCTCCCCCTCTGCCCAGACCCTGAGCGCGGCCAAGCCCCTCGCGGCCTGGGCCGCCTTCTGCCAGCGCTACGCCTCCGAATGCGCGATCGACGCGAACGAGCCGAACCGCATCAGTCTCACTCCAGCCACCTGGGCCACCATCGCCGCGGTGAACCGCCGGGTGAACAAGTCTCTGCAGGCCGTGACCGACATGGAGCACTGGGGTGTGCAGGACCGCTGGGATCTCGCCGAGGATGGCGCGGGCGATTGTGAGGACTATCAGCTCCTCAAGCGCAAGCTCCTGGCCGAGGCAGGCCTGCCGCGCCGGGCCATGCGGATGACCGTGGTCATCGATGAGAAGGGCGAAGGGCATGCCGTGCTGGCTCTGGTCACCGATCGCGGCGATTTCATCCTCGACAACAAGACCAGCGAGATCCTGGCCTGGCATCGGACCGGCTACGTCTTCATCAAGCGCGAGTCAGCCGATGCGGTGGCATGGGTTTCGCTTGGCGGGGTGACCTCGCCCGTCACGACGGCGAACCGCTGAGATCTGGGCTTTCCGATGTGAAGTCCATGATCCAAGATCGGACCTGCGATCCAAGATCGTGGAAAGATGGCTGCATCGGCGAAGGCCCAGTGGAGGCCACCCGAGCCTGCCGATGTCATGCCGAGTCCTTGCCGGATTGTACGGAACCAACCCAGAAGCATCCGTGTTAACTCGGGTTTAACTTTTCGATTGAGGCCGGCTCGTTCCCGTGCAAACCTTGTCGCTCCACCAGGGGATGGCGGGGCGACCGGCATGCGGCACGCGATACTGCGAAGCGTCGAGGGACAGCCGCAAGAGCGCTGTGGCGTCGTGTGGCGACGCCTTGCCCGCACGGTGCAGTTCGGTCTCGTCGGCACCATCCTGCTGCTCGGTGGCGCCAGCACCGAAGCCCAGACCGTCGCGGCCCTGCCTGATGCCTCTGCCCTCGAAGAGGGCGCTCCCGCCCGACCCGTCGCGGCCTGGACCGCTCTCTGCGGTCGGATGCCTAGCGAGTGCGCCGTCGACACGACGCAACCGACCACCATCACCATGACGCCGCGCATTCGCGATCTGCTCAACCGGGTCAATCGGCGGGTGAACGCCCGAATTAAGCCGATCACCGACCTCGCCCATTGGGGTGTGGTCGACCGCTGGGACTATCCAGATGACGGTTTCGGCGATTGCGAGGATTATCAGCTTCTCAAGCGGCGGATGCTGGTGGAGCGCGGGCTGCCGCGTCGGGCCCTGCGGATGACCGTGGTGATCGATGAGATCGGCGAGGGGCACGCGGTCCTCATGGTCCGGACGGATCGGGGCGACTTGATCCTCGACAACAAGACCAATGCGGTCCTGTCCGGCCCGCGCACCGGTTACACCTTCATCAAGCGCGAGGGCCAGGATGGCCTTGCCTGGGTCACCCTGAACGGCGGCGCGTCGCCTGTGGCTACCGCCAACCGCTGACGGCGCGGCCTCAGCGCTCGACGCAAAAAAGGCCGCTCGCGCGAGCGGCTTTTTTTGTTGAGAAGACCTGTGTTTACTCGAAAATCCTGAGAGCTCGGATGAAGGACCGCTTCCGGGATGTCTGGCGATCAGACGCCGGCGATCAGGTGGGCGAGATCGAGGGCGATGCGGCCTGACATCAGGCTCCAGCCGCAGGCGATCATCGTGGCGATCATCACGAAGGGAATCGGCCGGCGTTCCAGACGACGGCCCCGCACGGTGTTGCGCAGAATGATGAAGGGGGCACCAAAGGCCAGCATCGGCAGGGCTGCCACGGCCGTGACGCCGCCGCGCTCGAGCAGACTGAAGCTCGCGCGGCGCTCGGTGAAGAGTTCGAACGCGCTGGCGAGCAGGCCCGACAGGGCGAGTCCGACGCAGAGGGTCTGAAGAGATTCGAGGGCTGAGGGACTCAGGGTCATGACGCGAACGCTCCACCATCGAGAGGCGATGTAGCGCGCATTGTGCCGTGTCGTTTACGAAACGTTAAGGGTTTCCTGCCGTCAGGGTTAAATCCACTCACAGGCTGGTGTGCCCCGAAGCGCCCGCCGGCAGGAATGCAGGCCTCAATCCTCGAGGTCGATGTCGAGGATCGCCATGGCGAAGTTGAACGAGCGGTCCCCGTCCTCGTCGTCCACCGAGACCACGCCCAGGAACTCCTCGCCGATATAGACCTCGGCCGAATCATCTTTCTTCGGACGGGGAACGAGGCGGATGTTGGTGTTGGCGAAGGTCCGGCGGAGGTAATCCTGCACCTTCACAATGTCGGTCTTGTTCACGCTGGTCGCCTCTCGCATTGAGATTTCGGGAATCCGGGCGGTGTGACGGCGCGCGGCGGCCTGCAAGACCAGCCGGTCGCGGCCTTCGGCCGGGCTGGCCCCCGCTTGCCATGCCGCCGGGGGATGGGCAAGCCGCCGCAATCGCCGGCCGGCTTTGCCGTCAGATGCCGTCCGCCATGTGGATGAACTGGTCCATGGCGACGAGCTGGTCCATGGCCCGGGAGGGTTCGGCGCAACCGGCGGTGCCGACCACGCGAGCGGGGACACCGACCACGGTGGTGTTGGCGGGCACTGCGCGAAGCACCACCGAGCCGGCGGCGATCCGGGCGCAGGCACCCACCTCGATGTTGCCCAGAATCTTGGCGCCCGCGCCGATCATCACGCCATGACGGATCTTGGGGTGACGATCGCTGCCCTGCTTGCCGGTCCCGCCGAGGGTGACGGCGTGCAGGATCGAGACGTCGTCCTCGATCACTGCCGTGGAGCCCACCACGAGGCCTGTGGCGTGGTCGAGGAAGATGCCACGGCCGATCCGGGCCTGCGGGTGGATGTCGGTCTGGAACACCTCCGAGGACCGGCTCTGGAGATAGAGCGCAAGGTCGCGCCGGCCGGCCGTCCAGTACCAGTGAGCCAGGCGATGGGCCTGGATGGCGTGGAAACCCTTGAAGTACAGGACCGGCTCGATCGCGCGGCTGGTGGCCGGGTCCCGATCCAGCACGGCTGCGATGTCGGCGCGAAAATCCTGGCCGAGGCTCGGCTCGGCGGTGATCGCCTCGAAGAAGCCGTGGGCGATGAGCTCGGCCGGCAGGGAGGCGTGCCCGAGCCGCGCCGCGACGCGGTGCGCCACCGCGCCTTCCAGCGAGGTGTGGTTGAGGACGGTCGCCACGATGAACGAAGCGAGTTGCGGCGCCTCGCGAACGATCGCTTCGGCCTCGCCGCGCAGGCGCGCCCAGATCGGATCGCAGACAGCGAGCGGCTCGGTGCCCCTCTGGGGGATGGGTGATGGGCTGGCGGACATCGGGTCCTCCTCTGGACCGGTCTCGTCGAGGCGGATCGGAGCGCACCGCGCGCCGGCTTTCGCGAGTTGGCGCTGCATGGCCGGCAGACCGTGCTCCCGTTCCAGGCGCTCCGGGAACGTTTTTGCAGTCATCCGTGGGGCCGGCAGACGAAACCGGCCTCTGACAAGCTCATCCTAGCTTGGGATGCCCGGCACAGCCGATCAAGTCCACCCGCTTTCTCATAGCAGGAGGCGACTCGTCAGGCGCTGCGCCGGTGATCCAGATTGCCGAACCGGGCCTCGATCGCTTCGGCGAGGCGATCCACCATCACGTCGACGGGCACATCGGAGGTGTCCACCACGGATGAAGCGCGGGCATAGAGGGGCTCGCGGCTGGCCAGCACGGCGCGCAGTTCCTGCATCGCCGAGGGATGGTCACCGGTGGTGGTGAGCTCGCCCTGGTCGCGCACCCGCTGCATGTGCTCCTCCGGGCGCGCCCTCAGCCAGATGGTGAAGAAGGCCTGGAGCAGCAGATCGTAGGTCAGAGGTTCGGCGACGATGCCGCCGCTGGTCGCGAGGACGAGGGGGCCGGGGTGCTCGGTGAGCCTGCGCAAGGCGGCCTGCTCGAGTCGGCGATAGCCCTCCTGCCCGTAGATCGCGAAGATTTCCTTCACCGAGAGCGCGTTCTCGCGCTCGATCTCGGCATTGAGTTCGACGAAGGTCCATCCCAGTCGATCGGCGACCCGGCGGCCAAGGGTCGACTTGCCCGCCCCCCGGAGACCGATCACGGCGACGCGTGGCTGCGGCGAGTCGCCGCTGGACGAAGATTGGCCCGACAGGATGCCCTTGGCGAGAGCGATCTGCTCGGGCGAAGCATTGCCCAGAAGGTCGCGGATCACGTGCCAGTCCGGCAGCGTCTCCTGCCCGGCGATCAGGTCGTCGAGGCGTACGCCCATCGCGTTGGCGACCCGGCGCAGCAGAATGATCGAGACGTTGCCCTGGCCGCTCTCCAACTGAGCGATGTAGCGCTCCGACAGCCCGGAGGTCTGAGAGAGAAGCTTGCGCGACAGGCCACGCACCGTCCGGGCATGACGAACCCGCCGGCCCAGGTCGGCCAGGAAGGTCGATTCTTGTTCTACCGCCCCGGCCATGCCGTCGTCCGCTTCCTCGATTCGCGCTTCGGACCTTCATCCGAGCGCAGATTGCCACAACACGATGTTGATTTCGAAACGCTTATCCGCGGATCGGGAACGATCACGCGCCAAACGGGCGCTTTGAAGACATCAACCCCAACAACCGGATGCGTGTCTCCCGTGGAGCGATCCTGGGATGCCGATCGGATCCGACCAAGCTAACCGACCCGCGCCACTTTGCATTGCACCATGTGAGGCGAGCCGTGCTCCGGCGCAAGCGGTCAGCGGTCAAGGAGCCGTTGGAAACGTCGATAATCCGCCCGGGAACCACTCAGCGGAAGCGCACCCTGTCCAGATGGGCGCAAGGCCGGGACGGGAAGGGATCGGCCAGTCTCGGAGAGACCGAGACGCGGACCGAACCAAAAAAGGCCCAACAGGGAGGCCCGGCGGGACGACTTACTGTGCGGCGACCGGCAGCGCCGAGGCCTCGAGCACCGTTCCGGCCACGGGTACCTTCTTGGCCACCACGACTGTCCGGCCGACCGAAGCCAGGGCGAGCGCCGAGGGGCGACGAGGCGGCAGCGGCACCTCGATGGCCTCGCTGAAGGCGGCCTCCACCTGTGCTCCAGCCTGGGTCATCCCCGGCGCGATGCCGGGATGAGGGCTGATGGCAGCGGCGGGGCTTGCGGAGGAGATGGACGGGGCGGCTTCGGCTGGTGCGAGGGCGGCGACATCGAGCCCGGCGAGTGAGGCCGGACGGCGCGGCGGCAGCGGTACCTCGACGAGGTCGGTCGGAATCCCGTTCGCGATTGGGCTCGGCGCATAGGCCAATGCGGTGTTGGCAGCGATGATGGCCGGTTTGTCGGCGCGCGCGAAGGCGTTTCCGAAGGCCTCGCCGGATTTCGGCGCCTCGACCTCGTCGGGAACGTTGGTCTCGATCCCGAGGCGCTTAGCGGCGTAATAGTACCCGCGATTGTAGAAGCCGTAGGCGCGGGCGATATCGCCCTTGGCGGCGCGGTAGGCGCCGGCCAGATAGGCGATGCCGTAGCGCAGGTTCACCCGGGGGTCGAACAGGCCGGCCGCGTCGCCCTGGTATCCGAGCCCGCGCGCGGTGGCGTGCTTGATCTGCATGAGGCCGAGAGCGCTGCCGCCCTTGGCGTTCGGATTGTAGTTGCTCTCGCGCTTCACCACCTGATGGACGAAGCTGGATGGGAGCCCCTGGGCCTTGGCCTGCTCCTCGATCAGCGCATCGATGTTGTCGCGGGCGACCGACCCCTGCGCAGCCGCCTCGCCGGGCGCGAAGAGCCGGCACGGCATGGCGACCGCGACGACGGCGAGGATCAGGAAGCGCTGGTTCATACGGAGACCCGGATGTCCTTTTTCTTGGACGGTCAGGGTCCGGGCCAATTGAGGCCGGAAAGCGGCTTCGAAGGGGTGAGCGTAGCCGTTTCCCCATGTGCTGTGGCGCACGCGACACAGGCTCACGCTCGGTTGACTGAGTGTGTCCGAAGTGATTCTCCAATGTTGCCAATGATCTCGTGGATCTGCTCGGTCGTTGGCTTGCGTTTGAGGTCAGCACGGCAAAATAAAATCGGCGATCGCCTTTGCGAAGCCGTCGGCGTCGTTGGTGGCCGTCACGGCACTGGCCGCGGCTTGGACCGAAGGCGATGCGTTGCCCATCGCCACCGAAAATCCGCTGCGCCTGAACATCGGCACATCATTGCCGGCATCCCCCAGGGTCGCGATCCGGGTTGGATCGAGGCCGAGATGGCGGCTCATGGCCTCGACGAAGGCTGCCTTGCCGGAACCCGGCGGGGTTACGTCGAGGTAGTAGGCCTGCGAGCGGTGGACCTCGGCGCGTCCGGCCAGCGCCTTGGC
This sequence comes from Methylobacterium sp. Leaf113, assembly GCF_001423325.1. NCBI lineage: Bacteria > Pseudomonadati > Pseudomonadota > Alphaproteobacteria > Hyphomicrobiales > Methylobacteriaceae > Methylobacterium > Methylobacterium sp. Leaf113. Next base: position 3,307 of record NZ_LMNJ01000018.1, on the reverse strand, counting down.
GATCTCGGTCTCGCAGGCCTCCAGGTGGGCCGCGTCCGCGCTGACGCCGACGATCTTGGCGGCGTGGTCGAGGAGGGGCACGAGATCCGCGACCACGTTCGGCTCGGTCCGGAGTGTTCGGCGCTCGAGGTCCGTGTACGGGCCGTACGGGTTGGTGAGGTTCCAGGCCCCGTGCGCGAACACCCAGGTGTCGAGGCCGGCCGCCGCGAAACGTCGTGCCGCGTCCTGGGCTGCCTCAGCGGGGATCAGCGTTTCCGACAGGATCGTCAGGTCGGGAGCGACCAGGGTGCTACCGTTGAAGGCCCCCATCGGCAGGGTCAGGCCGAGCTCCGCCACCAGGGATCGCAACCCCACCGGTGGCCGGCTCGACGCGATGGTGAAGCCGATGCCCGCGGCTGTCAGCCGGCGCAGGGCCGCGCGGGTCGCCGGTGTCAGGCGCTTGTCGGAGGTGACGAGCGTGCCGTCCACATCCGAGATGACCAGGGCGATCGCGGCGGGAGGCGCGTCGACAGAGGAGGGCGCGTCGGGGGAAGCAGGCATGGCAAGGCTCGGGTTGAGATTTCAGGAGGACTGACCGCCCTCCCCCAAGTCCAGACGGGCCAGGATCGTTGCCACGATGGCCTCGGGGGCCGCGTCGATGCCGACCGCCGTCGCGTTCTCCTCCGGTCCCGGCGGCTCCAGGATCGCGAACTGGGTATCGAGGAGGGCCGGCGGCATGAAGTGCCCCTGCCGTTGCGCGAGACGCCGTTCGATCAGGGCTCGATCGCCCTCCAGATAAACGATCCGCACCTCGTCGCGACCGCGAACAAGGATGTCGCGATAGGCGCGCCGCAGGGCCGAGCAGACTACGATTCCGGGTGTACGCTGTTGTATCCGGGTATCGATCCAGGCCCCGATCGCGGCGAGCCAGGGGGCGCGGTCATCGTCGTCGAGGGGGTGGCCGGCCCGCATCTTGGCCACGTGCTCGGGGCTGTGGAAACCGTCGCCATCGACGAAGGCCCAGCCGAGGCGCTCGGCGAGGCGGGCTGCCACCGTGCTCTTGCCCGAGCCGGAGACGCCCATCACCATCAGGATTTTGGGACGTCGGGTCTGTGGCGGAGCCTGATGAGACGCCATCGCGTATCCTTACTGTCCTGACGAAACCGCCTCTTAGCAGGCTCTGGCGCGATTGCGCGGGTCGGGTGTGGGCTGCTTTCGCGGTGCGTCAGGACGCAATCGCGACGGGGCAGAGCCCGGGCTGGACCGGGCTCAGCACGCGCTCGCGCAGGCGCTGCGGGCCGAGCGTCATGGCGAAGAAGTCGTAATAGCCGCGCTGGTCGTTGGCGAGCAGGAACTGGAAGTGCATTCGGAACGGGCGCCATCGCACCTTCCGGTAGGTTTCGGCGCTGATGATCTCGCGGAATCGCGCAGACCGCACCAGCGGATTGGTTGCGAGGCGACCACGTAGGTCGAGATCGAGATGAATCACCGGATTGAAGCCCGGAAAGTTCATCCAGTCCTGGGGTGCCTGGAAGTCGGCCCAGACCAGGCGCTGCGAGGTGACGAGACTCGTGATCTCATCGCGCAGGCGCTGGGCCCTGCGCTGCATTGCCACGAGAGGGAGTCCGGAGCCGAGGGTCACGAGGGCCAGTGTCGTGGACCCCGTGCCAAGGCGCCCGTTGCGGGCGAGGACCCTGGCCGCAACCTCGACGGCGGTCATGGCTCCCGAGGAATGGCCGAGGATCAGGATTTCGTCGGGCTCGTCCCCTGCTACCAACCCGGCGCAGCGCGCCAGGACATGGTCGGTGAACGCGTCCAGGCGCTGCTCGTAATCCGGTCTCCAGCCCTGGCCATGCTGCCAGTTGAAGACCCAGTCGTTCAGGAGCTGCCAGAAGTAGATCCGGTTGAGGAACGCTTCCATCGCCTTGATCCACGCGAGGGCGATGAGAAGCCCCGCCGGCATGGTGATCCAGAGCGGCCATCCGAGGCTGTGTCCGAAGGCCGTCCCCAGATGGGCATGCACGAAGGTCGCGATGGCAAGCGTGCACAAAGCGAGGATGAGAACCATCACCAGGGGATAGAGAATGACGTTCCCGTATTTCCAGTTCAGGCGGTAGAACCGGATCATCAGACCGGATGCAAGGGTCTGGAGCGTGCCCATCAGCAGGAGGGCGACGCTGAGGGGGCGCCGCCGCCCGAAGTCCGTCCGGACGAGATCGTCCCAGATCAGCACGTCGTAGGTGGTCTCAGCCCCCTGTGTCTCGGGCTGCGCCGCCACCCGCCAGCTCTGCACCGTCCCGTCCGCACTGAGGGTTGCGCGCGAGATCGCGCGCTTGGGCTCGGCGAAGCGCTTGGTGTAACGTGCCAGTTCCCGGACGAACAGCATCCTGTAGCGGCTGCTGCCCTCCGGGTCGTATCCCGGGACATAGAAGATATGTCGTCGCTTGACCGGCCCTGCGACCGCATCCGCTAGGCCTGGAGGCGTATAGTCAAACGGCGATGCCATAGCGTCCGATGGGCCAGGAATTCAGGTTTCGCAAATCGATCCTGCGCCTTGAGGTGAGAACGTATATTGCCCTGTCCTTTCAAATGTTACTCGTTGCACGATTTGTTTGGGATAGGCGTGGGTAGCGGGGATGAGAGGCTGGGTCCGGGCGCTCGCCGTTGGACTGTGACCCCTCCGCCACGGACAGAACCTCGGCGATGGTCTAGGCAGCCTGTGAGAGAAACCGACAGGCGATCCTGCATGCGCGCACTGCCTCTGGCCCTCTGCACCGCCCTGGGCACTGCCCTGGCGGTGTCGGGCTGCTCGTCGATGCTACCGGCCGCCGGTCCGACGACGGGTGCGGTGGTGGACGGGGCCGACATCGCCACGAGCGAGGGGACCTTCGCGCGCTACGAGATCGTCGACCTGTCGGCGGCCACCATCGAGGCCCTGCGCGGACGCGCCCTCGACAGCCTGCTGGCCTCGTTCGGCGACCGGCGCCCCTCCCTCGAACCCGTGATCGGGGTCGGCGACTACGTGGCCGTGTCGGTGTGGGAAGCGGGTTCGGGCGGCCTGTTCTCCGGGCCCCTGGTGGCCGACCGCTTCTCGGCCGGTTCCAAGTCGGCCCTCATCCCCGAGCAGGTGGTGCCGCGCGACGGGGCCATCAGCGTGCCCTATGCCGGGCGCATCCAGGTGGCCGGGCGCCGGCCCCAGGACGTGCAGGCCTTGATCGAGACCGAACTCGCCGGCAAGGCGATCCAGCCCCAGGTGCTGGTCTCGGTGACCAAGGCGGTGTCGCAGACCGTGACGGTGACGGGCGAGGTCGTGGCCGGCGCCCGCGTG
>NZ_LMNJ01000017.1:0-101136 GCF_001423325.1 Methylobacterium sp. Leaf113 | reverse complement strand
CCGCCCAGATCACCAGGCGACAACCCATCAACAGTCAGGAGATGCAAAAGCAAGCCGCCAATCGCCTTGGCCGCTCGCCGATGAATGGGGTATACCCATAGCCCATGAGCCTGTCAACAGCTTTTCGGGAACCATCGGCGGCGCCCGACCCAGGTCCCCGTCCGCAAGCGTGACGCCCGCCCGCAAACGTGCCTCAATCTCGACATGCTGGACCACGACATCGGTCGCGCGCCCGCATCCCGTCCCGGATGATCCGGGCCGCCAGTTTCGAGGACCATGGCGTTGCAGCGAGGCCGTCTGAAGATCGGGCACCCGGACGGTTCGGCGGAGGCGCGCGACGGTGCCGGCCAGCAGACGGGTCCCGGGCGCAACCGCGCCCGCGCGCAGACCGGCAGCCTCCCGGCCCTCGACCTTCTCGGCCCCGACGCACCACGGATCGATCGCCGCGACGTCAACCTGCGCTGGCTCTGCGCCAGTGCGCTCACCGGCCTGACCGGGGCCGGTTTGATCGGCGCCGCCATCCATGTCTCTCTCCAGAGCGACATCTCGTTCGCCGCCATCCCCGAGCGCGCCGCCCCTGCGGTCCGGCCGGCTCTGAGCGACGGCACCGCCAACGTGGCGCGCAAGAGCGACCGGCTGGTGCGCAACCTGATGATCGCCTCGGCCAAGCAGAGCTTCCGTTCGCCGGTGACGGTCCGCCTCGGGGATCGCGAGATCATCAAGGTCCGGCCCTTCCTGCGCGTCTCGACCGCCTTGTCGATGACCACCGGCGTCTTCGCCACCGAGATGCCCCGCTTCGACCCGATGAAGCTCAGCACCGACGAGCCGCTGGAGCGCGCGCCGGAGCCGGGGCTCGGCGACGCACCCGGGGCCGAGGTCTCGGTGATCAAGCGCGATCTCGTGGGGATGGAGGTCGAGGCCGGGGCGCCGGCCCTGTCCGACGACGAGGTCGCGGCGCAGATCGAGGAGGAGCGCCGCCTCTCGGCCGAGGCCGGCCGCCGGACCGCGATCCCGATCGCGCCGCAGATCATGCTGTCGCGGACCCTTCAGCAGGGCCTGGCCGCCAACAGCTTCGACGCCGCCGCGCGCCTTTCCGACGAGAGTTCGCCGTTCAAGTCCATCGACGTCCTCGTGGTGCCCGAGAACGTCACCAGCCTGAGCAAGACCGGGGCCGGCAGCGAGGCGCCCCTGGTGGAGGAGCGCGACCTCGCCCTCAAGCGCGGCGAGACCCTGGAGGCCGTGCTGAAGAGCGCGGCGCGGGCCACCGACGAGCAAGTCCGCGGCATCGTGGCGGCCCTCGGGGGGCGCACCCGCACCGCCGACCTCGCCGAGGGCCAGCAGTTCCGCGTGCAGATCGCGCCCGGGCCGAAGCCCGGCGACCCGCGCCAGGTGACGCGGGTGGTGTTGTACGGAGAGACCGGAATCGAGGGCATCGCCGCCATCAACGACCGGGGCGGTTTCGTCTCGGTGGCGCCGCCGACCGAGGACGCCCCGTCACGGACGGCGCCGGTCGCGGCCGACGCCACCGAGGACGGCGAAGAGGAAGGCGGCACCGGCCCACGCCTGTTCCAGAGCCTGTACGAGACGGCCGCCCGGCACGACCTCCCAAGGGGCGCGGTCGACGACCTGGTGAAGATCTTCGGCTACGACGTCGATTTCCAGCGCCGGATCTCGTCCGGCGACAGCCTCGACGTGTTCTATACCTTCGACGACGAGGGTCCGCAGGGCTCCCTCGAGCGGCCCGAACTGCTCTATGCCGCCCTCAACCTCGCCGGCGAGGCACGCAAGGTCTATCGCTTCCAGTCCCCGGACGACGGCACCATCGACTACCTCGACGAACAGGGCCGCTCGCTCAAGAAGTTCCTCATCCGCAAGCCCATCGCCGACGGCATCATGCGTTCGGGCTTCGGCTATCGGCGCCACCCGGTCCTCGGCTACGCCAAGCTCCATACCGGCGTCGACTGGGCGAACCCGATCGGCACCCCGATCGTGGCGGCCGGCAACGGAACCGTGCTGAAGGCGGATTGGGATTCGGGCTACGGCCGCCGCATCGAATTGCAGCACATCAACGGCTACGTCACGACCTACAACCACATGTCCCGCTTTGCCCGCGGCGTCACCCCCGGCGCCAAGGTGCGGCAGGGCCAAGTCATCGGCTATGTCGGATCCACCGGTCTGTCGACGGGCGCGCACCTCCATTACGAGGTGATCATCAACGGCCACTTCGTCGATCCGATGAAGATCCGCGTGCCCCGGGGGCGTGAGCTCGACGGCCGTATGCTCGCCGAATTCACCCGCCAACGCGAGCAGATCGAGGGCACCATGCAGAAGTCGCGCACGGCCTCCGCGATGGCGCAGCGGGACGCGATGCGCTGAGGCCGGCGCCGCCGGGCCGGCTCGCACGCGAGATCGAAACGCAGGGCTTCGCGTCAGGAAAAGCCGAGGCGGCGGCGGATTTCGGCCGCGCTCTCCCCAGCGGCGCGCAGGTCCGCCAGGGACGGCGAATGCCGGGACTTCGCCAGCTTCTCGCCGGAGGAATCCAGCACCAGAGCATGATGGTGATAGCGCGGCGACGGCACGCCGATCAGCGCCTGGACCAGCACGTGCAGGTCGGTGCTGGCGCGCAGGTCGGCGCCGCGCACGACGTGGGTGATGCCCTGGTCGGCATCGTCCATCACCACGGCGAGGTGATAGCTCGTCGGCACGTCGCGGCGGGCGATCACGGGATCGCCCCAGCGGGCGGGATCGGCGGTCTCGCGATGCTCCGGTCCGACGCGGTATCCAGGGCCCCTCCCCTCCCCCGCCGGCGCACCTTCGCCCGGAACGGTCTCGACCGCGACGTGGGTGATCGTGTGGGGACCGGGGGCGGCCGCCAGCGCACGCGCCATGTCGAGGCGCCAGGTATGCGGTTCGCCGGCCGCCCGCCGCGCCGCGGCCTCCCCGGGCGGCAAGTGGCGGCAGAGTCCCGGATAGAGCGGCGCTCCATCGGGGTCGCGGGGCGCCGGTTGTCCGCTCCGCGCGGTGTCCGCCGCGACTGCGGCCGCGATGGTGCCGCGCGAGCAGAAGCACGGATAGGCGAGGCCCCGAGCGGCGAACCCGTCGACCTGGCGCCGATAGGTTTCGAGATGGGCCGATTGCCGGCGCTCGGGCGGGGAGAAGCGAAGGCCGAGCCAGGCGAGATCGTCGCGAAGCGCCGCGATCAGCTCCGGCCGCGAGCGGACGGGATCGATGTCCTCGATCCGCAGGAGAAGTCGTCCCCCGGCGCTCTCGGCCAGCGCCGCGTTCAGGAGGGCCGAGCGGGCGTGACCGAGATGCAGGCGCCCGTTCGGGCTCGGAGCGAAGCGGAAGACCGGCGGGGCCTTCACGAGGCAGCCTCCCGCATCAGGCAAGATCCCTTCATGGCGGCCGATGCCAGGCCCGGTCGGTTATCGGACGTACCCGGCCGAGAACAGAGCCGACGAAAGCCCCGTCAGCCGCCGACGCGGCGCAGGCAGCTCTGCTCCGCCTTCGGAGTGCAGGCAATCCCCGGCAGCGAGCAGGCGATCCCGTCCTCGGCGCGCTGGCACACGCGGCAGCCGTCGCCCCATTCGGCGCAGGTCGCGTCCTGGCTCGGGTTGGCCACGACGGGGTGAGAAGCGGGGTGATGGACCGGCGCGGCCGTGAGGGCGCCGATCAGCACCGTCACGGCGGTGAGCGCGACGACGCTCCAGGCGACCCGGCGGTCGTGGCTGCGCGTCCCTGCATCCGGGGGCGCAGAATCATGAGAACGAAGATCCGGAGAACGAGAATCCGGGGAAAGGTGATCGGCCATGGCGCGGTGTTCGCGCGCCCCGCCCGGCGTGTCAACGCTCCGACGAGACCGGTGCCTCGGCGCTAAAGGATCGCTCCCGACCGTGACGTGATTGCGCGGCGCGGTCCTCGCTTAACGGTCGATCCGCCAACGATAAGCGAAAACCGTCGCGGTCAGGCAGCCGCCGCGCGGCGCTCCAGTAGGCCCGGCAGGGCGCGCAGGTCGAGGGGCTTGGCCAGGAACCCGTCGAAGCCCGCCGCGCGTGCGATGCGCTCGTCGTCCCGGCCTGCATTGGCGGTGAGGGCCACGAGGTGCAAGGCAGGCGCCCCCCCGGCGGCCTCGATCGCGCGGATCTGCCGGGCCGTCTCCAGGCCGTCGATCCCGGGCATCCGGATGTCCAAGAGGGCCAGATCGAAGGGGGTGTCGGGGGTCGCCTCGCGGATGCGGGCCAACGCTTCCTCCCCGTCATGGGCCAGCACCACCTGCGCGCCCAGGCGCTGGAGGGCTTTGGTCGCCAGCAGGGCGTTGATCGGGTTGTCCTCGGCGAGGAGCACGCGCGGTCCGGCGGTCGGGGGAGAGGATGCGACAGGACCGGATGCGCCAGGATTTGCCGGCACTTCGGGCGCGGTGGCGGGCAGACGCGCTGGAATCGCGGCGCCGGGTTCCTCCGATCCGCGCCGCGTCGCCGCGACGAACTCAGCCTGCGACGAGGCGGGCGCCAGCAGGCGATCGAACAGAGAGCGGGCGCGCACCGGCTTGACCAGATAGCTGTCGAAGCCGGCGGCGGCGGGGGTGCCGAACTCGCGGCGATCGAAGGGCGAGAGCAGGACGAGGCTGCAGCGCACGCCGCAGCGCCGGGCCTCGAGCGCCAGCGTGCGCACCGCCGCGTCGCCGAGGGTGCGATCGGCCAGAACCGCATCGAAGGCGGCGGCCGCGATCGCATCGAGACCGGCATCGAGGTTCGGCACCACGAGGGCGGACGCACCCGAGCGGCTGAGCCGCCGGGCCAGGAATGGCGCCTGGAAGGGCGAGGCCGCGACGATGAGGACCCGGCGCCCGCACAGGCTCGGAGGCCGTTCGCGATCCGCCGCCGCGACGGGGAGCGGCAACGTCACCGAGAAGGTGCTGCCCTGGCCGAGGCGCGAGGTGGCGTCGATGCGCCCGCCCATCCGGTTGACGAGGCGCCGGGTGATGGCGAGACCGAGGCCGGTGCCCTCGTGGCGGCGGCTGGCGCTGCTGTCACCCTGCTCGAATTCCTCGAACAGGATCGGGATGCGCTCGGACGGGATGCCCGGACCGGTATCCGAGATCGCGATGACGAGGTCGCCGGCCTCGCGGCGCAGCTCGACGCCGACTCCACCCGCATTGGTGAACTTGATCGCGTTCCCCGCGAGGTTGATCAGGATCTGGCGGACCCGGTCGGCGTCGCCGACCACCAGGCGCGGGATGTCGTCGGCGATGTCGACGGAGATCTCGATGCCCTTGTCCTGGGCCCGGGGCGCCAGCAGCTCCACCACGGCCTCGGCGATCTCGCCCGGATCGAACGGCTCGGCGGCGAGATCGAGGCGGCCCGCCTCGATCCGCGAGAAATCGAGGATGCCGTCGATGAGGCTGAGCAGAGCCTTTCCGGAGGTCCGGACGGCCTCGACATAGGTGCGCTGTTCCGGGTCGAGGCCGGTGTCGAGGACGAGATCGGCCATGCCCAGGATGCCGTTGAGCGGGGTACGGAACTCGTGGCTGACGGTGGCGAGGAAGCGGGACTTCGCCACGTTGGCGGCCTCGGCCCGGTTCAACGCCTCGTCCAGGGAGCGGGCGGCCTCGACCCGCTCGGTGATATCGGTGCCGGCGCGCAGCCACTGGGGCTCGCCCGAGCCCCCCGGCATCGGCATCTCGATGAAGGAGTACCAGCGCGGCGCGCCGGAGAAGGGGACCAGCCGCATCTCGACGCGGCGGATACCATCCGAGCTTCGCACGCCCTCGTTCGTCTCCAGGACCTCGGCGGTCCGTGTCGTACCGACCAGCGACAGCGGCTCGGCACCGACGAGGCGCCCGAAGCCGCCATTGGCGAAGGTGATCCGCCCCTGCGCGTCGCGCTGCACGATGATCTCGGTGCTGGCCTCGACCAGCGCCCGGTAGCGCTCCTCGCTCTCCGACAGGCGCCAGACCCGGTCCTCGAGCTGCTCGGTCCGGCTGCCGTCGCGGGCGAAGGCAGGGCGTTCGATGGAAACGGTTGGGCCGGGGGCACCCCGGCGCGCGCGGCCCCACCAGCCCGCCGCGAAGCCGAACCCGCCGGATGCGAGACCAAGGCCCACGGTCTGCCAGACCCAGGGCGGCATCGCGAAAATCTGCAGCGGGACATCCTGCAGCGTCATGGGACCGGCCTCCGGCAGGACCGACCCCTGCCGCGAGGGACCATGCCGGAGGAACTTGAAGGCGGGCTTTCGAAAGGCCGTTAAGAAACCGTTGCGGATCGGGATCGAATGCGATGCGATGCGGCGGTGCGCTTCACGGGCCGGTCCTGATGGTGTAGGCGCGGCGGCTTGATCCCGAGCCGCCCCCGCCGCGGCGCCGAGGACCGTTCGACGTGGGTGTCATGACGATGACGAGTTCGGTGAATCCCGGTCAGGCGCGCATCGCCGCGACCTTCGCGCGCTGCCGCGCCGAGAACCGCGCGGCTCTCGTCACCTACGTGATGGCGGGCGATCCCGATGCCGAGACCTCGCTGAAGGTGCTCGAAGCCCTGCCGGCCGCCGGAGCCGACATCGTCGAATTCGGCCTGCCCTTCACCGATCCGATGGCGGACGGCCCCGCGATCCAGGCGGCGGGCCTGCGTGCCCTGAAGGGCGGCCAGGGCGTGGCCCGGACCCTCGACCTCGTGCGGCGCTTCCGCCAGGGCAACACCGAGACGCCGGTGATCCTGATGGGGTATTTCAACCCGATCCACACCTACGGCGTCGAGCGCTTCCTCGACGATGCGCTCGACGCCGGGATCGACGGCCTGATCGTGGTCGACCTTCCGCCGGAGGAGGATGACGAACTCTGTCTGCCGGCGCTGGCCAAGGGGCTGGCCTTCATCCGCCTCGCGACGCCGACCACCGACGAGAAGCGGCTCCCCGCCGTCCTCGCGAACACCGCGGGCTTCGTCTACTACGTGTCGATCACCGGCATCACCGGAACCGCCACGCCGAACTTCGACCGGGTGGCCGCGGCGGTCGACCGAATCCGGCGCCACACCGACCTGCCGATCGTGGTGGGCTTCGGGGTTCGGACCGGAGCCGATGCCACGGCGATCGCTCGTGGGGCCGACGGGGTGGTGGTCGGCTCCGCCCTGGTCGACGCCATGCGGGCCACCCTCGACGCCGAGGGCGCTTCGAACGGCGGCACGGTCGCGGCCGTCAGCGCCCTGGTGCGCGAGTTGGCCGAGGGCGTGCGCTCCGCGCCCCGCGCCTGACGCAATTTCACGAGACCTTCCGGCTCGCTCGCTTCGAGCCCGCACAAGGACACCGTCGCATGATGGTTGAACCGATGAACTGGATCTCGGAGGTCGTTCGCCCCAAGATCAAGACCCTGTTCAAGCGCGAGACCCCGGAGAACCTGTGGGTCAAGTGCCCCGATACGGGCCAGATGGTCTTCCACAAGGAGGTGGAGAGCAATCACTGGGTCATCCCCGGCTCGGAGCATCACCTGAAGATGAGCGCCCAGGCGCGCCTCAAGATGATGTTCGACGAGGGCACCTGGATCGACGTGCCCCTGCCGGAGGTCGCCGCCGATCCGCTCAAGTTCCGCGATGAGAAGCGCTACATCGACCGGCTCAAGGATGCCCGGGCCAAGACCGGCATGACCGACGCCTTCAAGGTCGGCTTCGGCCGCGTCTCGGGCCTGCCGATGACCCTGGCGGTGCAGGACTTCGCCTTCATGGCCGGCTCCCTCGGCATGGCGGCCGGCGAAGCCTTCGTGCGCGGCGCGGAGACCGCCCTGGACAAGCGCACCCCCTACGTCCTGTTCTCCGCCTCGGGCGGCGCCCGCATGCAGGAAGGCATCCTCTCGCTGATGCAGATGCCCCGCACCACCGTGGCGGTGCGCCGGCTCAACGCGGCCAGGCTGCCCTACATCGTGGTGCTCACCAACCCGACCACCGGCGGCGTCACCGCCTCCTACGCGATGCTGGGCGACGTCCATCTGGCCGAGCCCGGCGCGCTGATCTGCTTTGCCGGCCCGCGCGTCATCGAGCAGACCATCCGCGAAAAGCTGCCCGACGGTTTCCAGCGGGCGGAATACCTGCGCGACCACGGCATGGTCGATCAGGTCGTCCACCGCCACGCCCTGAAGGACACGATCGCGACCCTGTGCGGCCTCCTGACCAACCAGGAGCCCGGGTCGCCGCCGGTCCGGGCGGCCGCCCCGGTTGCGGAACCCGCCTGAAGCGGCACACGCCGCGAGTCCGTCGCCACGATTCCTTCTCCGCGATCCCCTCCCCTCCGCCACACGACGTTCGATCATGGATTCCTCCGACGCGCTGATGGCGCGCTTCCTCGCCCTCCACCCGCGCACGATCGACCTGTCGCTCGGGCGGATCGAGCGGCTGCTGGCCCGTCTCGACCACCCGGAGCGCAAGCTGCCGCCGGTGATCCACGTGGCCGGCACCAACGGGAAGGGTTCGACCATCGCCTTCATGCGGGCGATCCTCGAGGCCGCCGGGTTGGCGGCCCATGTCTACACCTCGCCGCATCTGGTGCGCTTCCATGAGCGCATCCGTATCGGCGCCATCGGGGGCGGACACTTCGTCCCCGAGGATCAGCTGGCCGACGCCCTGGCCCGCTGCGAGGCCGCCAACGAGGGCGAGCCGATCACCGTGTTCGAGATCACCACCGCGGCCGCCCTGTTGCTGTTCTCCGAGCATCCGGCCGACGTGCTGTTGCTGGAAGTCGGGCTCGGCGGCCGGGTCGATGCCACCAACGTGATCGATCGGCCGGCGGCGGCCGTGGTGACGCCCATTGGGCGCGACCACGCCGAATATCTCGGCGACACCGTCGAGGCGGTCGCCACCGAGAAGGCCGGCATCTTCAAGAAGGGATGCCCGGCCATCATCGCCGCGCAGGATTACGCCGAGGCCGATTCGGTGCTGTGCCAGCTTGCCGAAGCGGTGGGGGCCACCCCGATCCGCGTCGGCAACCAGGATTTCTCGGTCCATGCCGAGCGCGGGCGCCTCGTCTACCAGGACGACACCGACCTGTTCGACCTGCCGAAGCCGCGCCTGAACGGCCGGCACCAGTTCACCAATGCCGGCACCGCCATCGCGGCTCTGCGGGCCGCCGGCTTCGGCGATATCGGCACCGCCGCGATCGAGGCCGGGCTCAACGCCGTCGAGTGGCCGGGGCGCCTGCAGCGGCTGAACCGCGGGCGCCTGTCGGATCTGGTGCCGCTCGGCGCCGAACTCTGGCTCGACGGCGGCCACAACATCGATGGCGGGCGCATCCTCGCCGCCGCAATGGCGGATCTCGGCGAGCGCTCCGACGTCCCGCTGGTGCTCATCGTCGGCCTGCTCGGGACCAAGGACGCGGAGGGGTTCCTGCGCAACTTCGTCGGTCTGGCCCGCGCCCTGGTGGCGGTCCCGATCGCCGGACAGATGGCGGCCCGGCCGGCGGAAGAGGTCGCCAGCATCGCCACGGATGTGGGCCTGAACGCGGCCGTGGCCTCAAGTGTCGAAGCCGCTCTCGAGAGTCTTTCCGACATCGCCTTCGAGCAACCGCCACGCATTCTGATCTGCGGTTCGCTCTACCTCGTCGGCGCCGTCCTGACTGCGAACGGAACGCCGCCGACCTGAATTCCCTAACCTTTTCCAGTCCCACCGGCGCTCACATCAACTCTGCGGTGTGACCGCGGCGCTACATCTTGGCTGTGGAAACTGAAGTAGGTTCTCCCTCGATCGGGCACTTCGCTGGGGATCAGAATAATGAAAAAGCTTCTTACGTCTTTCGCGGCCTTCACGGCCCTCACCGCAGCCGCTTCGGCCGCTGACCTGCCGCGCCGCGCCGCTCCGCCGGTGTTCGTGCCGGTGCCGGTGTTCACCTGGACCGGCTTCTACGCCGGTTTCAACGCGGGTTACGGCTTCGACGCCTCCGACCGTGGCACCAACGTCTACAACAACGTGTTCCCGAACCTCGTCGCTCCGCTCAACGGCGACGGGCGGCGGTCAGATCGGCTACAACTACCAGTTCACCCCGGGTTCGGGCGTGGTCGTCGGTATCGAAGCTGACGCCCAGTACGTCGACTTCGGCCGTAGCCGGAACAACTTCGTCCTGACCCCCGGCTTCGCTCCGATCGCCGGCGTCACCTTCGTCGATCCGCGCGGCACCGCCAGCCTCGACTACTTCGGCACCGTCCGCGGTCGCCTCGGCTACGCCTTCGACCGCGTCCTGTTCTACGGCACCGGTGGCTTCGCCTACGGCGCCGGCAGCAACGAGCGCAACTTCGGCGGCTTCCGCGGCAACGACGATTTCCGCACCGGCTACGCTGCTGGCGGCGGCATCGAGTACGCGCTCCCGACCGACTCGTTCCTGAACTTCTTCCGTTCGTCGGCCGTCACGCTCAAGGTCGAAGGCCTGTACGTGAACCTCGAGAACAACAACCGCAACGCCGGCGTCTACGCCTACGACACCAACAACGTCCTCTACCGCCAGCCCGGCTTCTCCAACCGCAACAGCGGCACCGAGTTCGCCNACCGACTCGTTCCTGAACTTCTTCCGTTCGTCGGCCGTCACGCTCAAGGTCGAAGGCCTGTACGTGAACCTCGAGAACAACAACCGCAACGCCGGCGTCTACGCCGTCGACACCAACAACGTTCTCTACCGTCAGCCCGGCTTCACCAACCGCAACAGCGGCGCCGAGTTCGCCGTCGTCCGCGCCGGCCTGAACTACAAGTTCGGCTCGTACTAAGCCGACATCTACGGTCTCGAAACGAGGGAGCCCGGCCGCAAGGCCGGGTTTCTTCGTTTGGGCCAGCATCGGCGTTCGGTCATCCGACGCCCCACAAAAAAGCCCGGCCTCGCGGCCGGGCTTTGTCCGTTCAGGCCGTGGGTCGCGGCGCCGGACCGGCCCCGCACGCCGCGCTCAGGCGCTCGCTTGAATCCAGCGGGACAGGTCGCCCTTCGGAGCAGCGCCGACCTTCTGGCTCGCGAGCTGGCCGTCCTTGAAGATCAGCAGCGTCGGGATCGAGCGGATGCCGTACTGGGCGGCAATGCCCGGGTTCTCGTCGACATTGACCTTGGCGATCTTGACCCGGCCCTGGAGATCGGCCGAGATCTCCTCGAGCGCCGGACCGATCTGACGGCACGGGCCGCACCACTCGGCCCAGAAATCCACTACGACCGGCTCCGCGGACTGGAGAACGTCCTGCTCGAAGCTCGCGTCGGTCACTTTCACCGTCGCCATGGGAAACTTCCTTTCCGGTTCCGCTCTTCGCGAAACGTCTCATCCGCCGTCCTCGCGTCGCGACATCGAGCCGCGAGACGGATCGTCGAAGGCCAGAGTTGGCGATGCGGCGGGGAACGGTCAAGGCGTCCCGTGGCCGATGCAGGGCTGCCCTCCCCTGGACTCTGCAGATTGTCCACCTGGTCTCTTCGTCGGGACCCTTCAGATGTCGAGCCCGATGAGGCCGGCCGGACCTGTTCCGCACCCCGCGACGGTGGCCCGAGGGGCCGCGACCCTCGCCAAAGCGTGTCCGTCGCCCCATGTCCCAGGCATCCCGACGGCGGCGGCCCGGCCGCTGCCCGAGGGGGCTCGACCCGGAGCCGGCCAACGTGCCGGCATGGAGGACCATCCGACGTGAAGCGCATCCCGCACAGCCTGCTCGCCACCGCAGCCCTTCTCAGCCTCGGCGCGGCCGTCCACGCGCAGGAGCCGGCGGGCGCCGAGCCCCGGCAGCCCCGGATCGGCGGCGACGCCTTCGCGGCGCCCACCAGTTCCGCCACCGGCAACAGCCCCGCCGAAACCGAGGCGCCGAATGCGCCCTACAAGCCGCTGCTGCCCAACCAGACCCGCGCCCCCAAGCCCGAGGTCGCCACGAAGGTGAAGACGGAGGTCGTCGCCAAGGGCCTCGACAGCCCTTGGGCGATGGAGTTCCTGCCGGACGGACGCATGCTGGTGACCGAGAAGGCCGGCAAGCTGCGCATCGTCGCCAAGGACGGAACCGCCGGGCCGTCGATTCCCGGCGTGCCGAAGGTCGATGCCCGCGGACAGGGCGGCCTGCTCGACGTGGCCTTGAGCCCGAGCTTCGTCGCCGACCGTCTGATCTATCTCAGCTACGCCGAGCCGCGCGACAAGGGCAACGGCACCAGCGTGCTGCGGGCCAAACTGGTCGAGGACAAGGGCGCCGCCCGCCTCGACGAGGTCAAGGTCATCTTCCGGCAGATGCCGAGCTATGACGGCGACAAGCATTTCGGCTCGCGGCTCGTCTTCGCCCCGGACGGCAAGCTCTTCGTCACCGTGGGCGAGCGCTCCGACAAGGTCACCCGCGTCCAGGCCCAGGACCTCACCAGCGGTCTCGGCAAGGTCTTCCGCATCGACACCGATGGCAATGCCGCGAAGGACAATCCCTTCACGGGCGGCGAGAAGGCCAAGCCCGAGATCTGGTCCTACGGCCACCGCAACGTGCAGGCCGCGGCCCTCGATCCGCAGGGGCGGCTCTGGACCGTGGAGCACGGGCCGCGCGGCGGCGACGAACTGAATCGCCCGCGTCCCGGCGTCAATTATGGTTGGCCCGAAGTCACCTACGGCCTCGAGTACAGCGGCGAGAAGATCGGCGAGGGCAAGACCCAGGCGGGCGGCACCGCCCAGCCGGTCTATTACTGGGACCCGGTGATCGGCCCCTCGGGCATGGCGCTCTACAACGGTGACGCCTTCCCGGCCTGGAAGGACGCCTTCCTGATCGGCGGCCTCGTCAGCCAGGGCCTCGTGGCGGTGAAGCTCGACGGCGACAAGGTCGTCAGCGAGGAGCGCATTCCCCTGGAGGACCGCATCCGCGATGTCCGCGTCGGCACCGATGGTGCGGTCTACGCCGTCACCGACGGCCCGGACGGCAAGATCCTGAAGCTGACCCCGGGCAGCTGATCCCGGATGCTCTAAGGCGTTCGTCGGGGGCGCCGGCTCGTCCCTCCCCCTCTGCGGGGGAGGGTGGCCCGCCGATACGACCGGATTCACACATCTGGTCTTGCAGGCAGACCGCGTCCCTCTCCCCCTTTGTGGGGAGAGGTGAGGAGTGGGGGTGGTCGGGTGACCCTCAACCGGCTGAGGGTCACCCGACCACCCCCAGTTCGAACATCCCCACAAGCTCGACGGATCTCGGTCGGGCCCGAGATCCGCTGGGAAGAAAGGCCGCGTCGCGCTGGCACCTGCGAATCGCTTGGCGCACGCGAAATCGCGAAGCCGACCGCCCTGCCCTCAGCCCCTATCCCCGTCCTCGGGGATCAATTGCAGGCGCAATCGATCCAGCGTCCGACCGAATGCCCCCGGGTCGTCGAGGGCGCGAGCGAGGACCAGACCGCCCTGGATGGCCGCGACGGTCTCCTCGGCCAAGCCTTTCGCCGCCGCTTCGGTGAACCCGCTGCGCCGCAGGGCCGCCGCCAGCGAATCGCACCAGACGGCAAAGTAGCGCCGGATGCGGTCGCCGAAGCGGTCGCGGCCCTCGGTCAGCGCGAAGGCGCCGACGAGGCAGGCGCGGCCCCCGGAGCGGAAATACGCCTCGGTCTCGGACAGCATGCGCCGGATCGCCGCCTCGGGATCGGACTCGTCGCGCAGGGGAGCGTAGAGACGCGTCTCGAACCAGGCCTCGATGGCGTCCAGGACAGCCTCCGCCATCTCGGCCTTACCGCCCGGAAAGGCGTGATAGAGGCTGCCCTTGCCGAGTCCGGTGCGGGCGCCGAGCAAGGCCAGGCTGGCCCCTTCGTAGCCGTGCTCGCGAAACACCTCCGCCAGCACCGGGATCGCGGCCTCCCGTGCACGCGCCCGCGACGATGCCCCCGATCCTACTCCCGACATCGACACCGGTACCGGTCTCTTACAGGCCGAGAGCGCTCAACCCGGGATGGTCACCGGGACGCGGGGCGGCGCGGTCCCAGTGGAATTGGCGCTCGGTGTCGCGAATCGAGAGGTCGTTGATGCTGGCATGGCGCTCGCGCATCAGGCCGTTGGCGTCGAAGGCCCAATTCTCGTTGCCGTAGGCGCGGAACCACTGTCCCGCCGCGTCGTGGAACTCGTAGGCGAAGCGGACGGCGATCCGGTCCTCGGTGAAGGCCCAGATCTCCTTGATCAGGCGGTACTCGTGCTCGCGCTCCCATTTGCGGCGCAGGAAATCCACGATCGCCGGCCGGCCGCTGAAGAACTCGGTGCGGTTCCGCCACCGGCTGTCGGCGGTGTAGGCCAGGGCGACCTTTTCCGGGTTGCAGCCATTCCAGCCGTTCTCGGCGGCGCGGACTTTCACGATCGCCGTGTCCCGCGTGAAGGGCGGCAGTGGAGGACGCGATTCGGCAGCAAGGGTCTCGGACATCGGCAAGGCTCCGGCACGGCTGGACCGCGGCTTTCCCGGTCCTGTACCGATCGGTACAAACAGGCGGGACAGCGGTCAAGATCGGCGCGACCCGAGCAGCTCCGCCGCGCCGTCAGGCGTGGCCGAGGAGCGTCAGCCAGGCGATCGTGGTGAAGGTCGCCAGCAGGGTCGACAGCATCACGGCGGCGGCCACCACGCCGGTCTCGGTCTTGTAGCGGGCGGCGAGCAGGTAGGCGTTGATGCCCACCGGCATCGCGGCGAACAGGGTCGCCACCCCGGCATAGGCCGGTGGCATGGTGAAGACGTGGAAGGCCAGGACCCAGACCACGAGGGGATGCAGCACAAGCTTCAGGCTGGTGATCACCAGGGCGCTCGGCATGTCGTGGAGGACCCGGTAGCGGACGAGGCCGGCGCCGAGGGCGATCAGCGCGCAGGTCGAGGCCGTACCCGCCAGCGAATCCACCAGCGCCTTGGCCATGCCGGTGGGTGCCACCCCGATGGCCTTGAGGCCGAGGCCCAGGACGAGCGCGAGGAAGATCGGATTGCGCAGAAGGACCAGGGCGAGGCCCCGCAGGCGCCGCAGGATGGAGGTCTCGCCGTCCGCCTCGATCAGGAAGGTGGCGCAGCCCATCATCAGGGGCAGGTGCACGGCCAGCAGCATGAAGAGCGGGAAGGCCCCCTCCTCGCCATAGGCCTGGAGGATCATCGGCACGCCGATGAACACGGTGTTCGACTGGCTGGCGGCGAAGCCGTGGAGGATCGCCCCGCGGCGCTCGACGCCCTTGCGGCGCAGGCTCAGCGCCGACCCGATTCCCCAGGACAGGGCGGCCCCGCCGAAATAGCTGACCCAGTAGGAGGGCGTGATCTCGCCAGTAAGCCCGGGACGGGTCAGCGTCGCGATGATCAGAGCCGGAACCGCGATCGAGAAGACGTATTCCGACAGGCCGTCACTGACCTTGTCGGACAGGAAGCCGGCGAGTGCCGCGATCCATCCCACCAGGATGAGGCCGAAGATCGGGGCGACGAGCGACAGGACGGTCATCGACGGGAAACCGGTGCTCCAACGCGAACGGCCACCGTACGCGCTGTCGCGTGCGGCGGCCGTTCGATGATCTGGCGGAAGGCGGCGCGGTCGGGAGCGCTCCCCGACCGATTCGACGCCCCGGAGGCCTCAGGCGGCGACGGGGGTCTCGACTTCGGCGAGCTTCTTGTGCAGCTCGCGCTTGAGAAGGCGGGCCGTCTGCGACAGCTCGATCTCGCGGGCCTTGATCAGGAAGGCGTCGAGGCCGCCGCGGTGCTCGACCGAGCGCAGCGCATGGGCCGTGACGCGCAGGCGCACGCGGCGCTTGAGGGCATCCGACTGCAGCGTGACTTGGCACAGGTTCGGCAGGAACCGGCACTTGGTCTTGCGGTTCGAGTGGCTCACGAGGTGGCCGGTCTGCACGGCTTTGCCCGTGAGTTCGCAACGGCGCGACATTGTTCTATTTCCCGTCTCGTTCCGCATGTCCGACAGGCTGGCGGGAAACCCGGCCGCGTCGCGGCAAGCGGCTTCTCGCACGCCAAGCCCGGTGGAGCGGCGTTCTCATTGAAGGCGCGAGCCTATAGGGGAGAGTGCCCCGTGACGTCAAGGCGTGGGCCGATTTTTCGACGCTCCGCCCGGGCCGGGCAAGCCGGCACCGACGCCTCCGCTGCACCCGCCCGAACGATGTGTTAACCATGAGAGCGGACGATGATGGCCAGATGTCCCGGGCGCGTTCGGCCGGGGACCGACAGCGAACCCGAGTTTCCAGCCATGTGCGGCACCCGACAGCGCCCTGCCCCGCTTCCTCGTCTCGGCGCCCGGCTGCTTGACGTCCGACTGCTTGGCGCCCGGCTGGTCGGCGTCAGCGCGCTGGCCCTCGCGGTGGCTCTCCCCGTGGCGCTTGTCGGGCCGCCCGCGCAGGCCCGGCCGAAGGCCGCCGCCGCCTCGACGGTGACGGTGGATTACGACATCGCCCTGGCGGGCCTCACCATCGGCAATGCCCAGGTGGCGGGGGTGTTCGAGGGATCCGGCTACCGGATGGACGTCTCGGCCCGGCTCACCGGCCTCGTCGGCGTGGTGACGGGCGGCATGGGCTCGGCACGCGCCAGCGGCGCCATCGCGTCGGCGCCCCAGCCCAGCAGCTTCGCGATCGCCACCAAGACCTCCAATTCCGGCATCGCCGTGCGCATGGCGCTCGCTCGCGGCACCGTCACCCAGGCGGAGATCACTCCGCCCCTCATCGACATGGGCGACCGGGTGCCGATCACCGCCGCCAACAAGCGCGGCGTGATCGACCCGGCCAGCGCCCTGATGATGCCGGTGCAGGGTCGGGCCGATCCGATGGACCCGGCCAATTGCAACCGGACGCTGCCGATCTTCGACGGGGCCACCCGATTCGACGTGGCGCTGAGCTACGGCGAGACCCGCGCGGTGGCCAAACCCGGCTACAGCGGCCCGGTCCTGGTCTGCAACGCGCGCTACACCCCGATCGCCGGCCACCGGCCGGACCGGCCGGGGGTGAAGTTCATGGAGGACAACCGCGAGATGTCGGTCTGGCTGGCCCCGGTCGAGGGCACCCGCGTGCTGCTGCCGGTGCGAATCGCCGTGCGCACCACGGTCGGCACCAACATCATCGAGGCCACACGCTGGACCCGCACCGGCGGACCGCAGGGCAGCAGCACCGCCGCAGCCGCTTCGAAGTCCGCCACTCAAGCCAGCTTGGCCCAGTGACCGGACGCCACAGCCTCGCCGCGCGATTCGTCGGCGCCGCCCTGGCGCTCGGGGCCTCCGGCGCGAACGCGCAATCGATCCTGTCGACGGGCCCCGATTGCGGCGGAGACGCTTATTCCTCGGCCCAGGTCATCGAGAACCGCCCGCCCCGGCGCGGGCCGCTGACGGCCGTGCCCGATACCCTCTGCGCCGATGTCGCACCGCAGCGGGTACAGCCGCCCGTGGAGATCGGGATCTATCCGAGCCTCGGCCTGCCCGGCCCGGACGGGAATGGCGGGTATGGCCGGGATGGCCGGGATGGCAGCCGACGCTATGGCGACCCATATGAGGGCCAGCCGCCACGACAGCGCCGCCCCTGACGGCGTCGCGGCGGTTTCCCCATCCTTGAGCCTGCCGGCCTCGCCGAAGGGACCGCCCCTTACTCATGATCCGCCCCTCCCTCTCCCCGCAGGCCCGCGCACGCGGCGTCACGGCGGTGCTCGGGCCGACCAATACCGGCAAGACCCATCTCGCCATCGAGCGCATGCTGGCCCATCCGACCGGAATGATCGGCCTGCCCCTGCGCCTGCTGGCGCGGGAGGTCTACCTGCGGGTGGTCGCCAAGGTCGGCGCCGACAAGGTCGCCCTCGTCACCGGCGAGGAGAAGATCAAGCCGGACCGGCCGCGCTACTGGATCTCCACCATCGAGGCGATGCCGCGCGACCTCGACGTCGCCTACGTGGCCATCGACGAGATCCAGCTCGCCGCCGACATGGACCGGGGCCACGTCTTCACCGACCGCCTGCTGCACCAGCGCGGCCGCGAGGAGACGTTGCTGATCGGCTCCTCGACCATGCTGCCCCTGGTGCAGTCGCTGATTCCCGGCGTCCACACGACGACCCGGCCGCGACTGTCGCAGCTCACCTTCGCGGGCGAGAAGAAGCTCGGGCGCCTGCCCCGCCGCTCCGCCATCGTGGCGTTCTCGGCCGAGGAGGTCTACGCTATCGCCGAGCTGATCCGGCGCCAGCGCGGCGGCGCGGCGGTGGTGCTCGGCGCCCTGTCGCCGCGGACCCGCAACGCCCAGGTCGAGCTCTACCAGTCGGGCGACGTCGATTACCTCATCGCCACCGACGCGGTCGGCATGGGCCTCAACCTCGACGTCGACCACGTCGCCTTCGCGGCGAACTGGAAGTACGACGGCACCCGCTTCCGCAAGCTGACGCCCCCCGAGATGGGGCAGATCGCCGGCCGCGCCGGGCGCCACCTCTCGGACGGCACCTTCGGCTCGACCGGGCGCTGCGCCCCGTTCGAGCCCGAGATGATCGAGGCCCTGGAGAATCACGATTTCGAGCCCCTGCGGGTCCTGCAATGGCGCAACCCGGACCTCGACTTCGGGTCCCTGAAGCGCCTTCAGGAGAGCCTGGACGAGCATCCCCGCGAAAAGGGGCTCACCCGCGCGCCGATGGGCGAGGACCAGTCGGCCCTCGAGATCCTGGCCCGCGAGGACGACATCCGCGACCTCGCTAACAGTCCCGCCAACGTACGCCGCCTGTGGGACGTCTGCGGCGTTCCCGATTACCGCAAGGTCCATCCCCAGACCCACGCGGACCTCGTCGCCCAGCTCTACCGCTTCCTGATGCGCGGCATGGCAGGGCGCATTCCCAACGACTGGTTCGCCAAGCACGTCGCCATGATCGACCGCACTGACGGCGACATCGACGCCCTGTCCCAACGCATCGCGCAGGGGCGAACCTGGACCTTCGTGGCGAACCGTCCGGATTGGCTCATTGATCCGGTGCATTGGCAGGGCGAGACGCGTCGGGTAGAGGACAGGCTGTCTGACGCCCTGCACGAGCGCCTTGCGAGCCGTTTCGTCGATCGGCGCACCAGCGTCCTGATGCGGCGCCTGAGAGAGAATACGATGTTGGAAGCTGAGATCACCGCCGGCGGGGACGTTACCGTCGAGGGCCAGCATGTCGGCCATCTGCATGGCTTCCAGTTCGTTCCGGATCCCGGTGCGGAAGGACATGAGGCCAAGACCCTGCGCAGCGCAGCCGAGAAGGCGCTCGGCGGCGAGATCGAGGCCCGCGCCGAGCGGTTCTCGTCGGCTGCCGATGCCTCCCTCGTGCTGAGCCACGACGGCGTCATCCGCTGGACCGGCGACCCGGTCGCCAAGCTGACGCCCGGCGACAAGCTGTTCGAGCCGCATGTGCGCCTGCTCGCCGACGAGCAGTTGACCGGCCCCGCGCGCGACAAGGTCGAGGCCCGGCTGGTCGCCTGGCTCAAGGCCACCGTGGTCCGGCTCCTCGGTCCCCTGATGGAGATCGAGACGGCGGCCGATCTCACGGGCCTCGCCAAGGGCATCGGCTTCCAGGTGGTGGAATCCCTCGGCGTGCTCGAGCGCGCCAAGGTGATGCACGAGATGCGCACCCTGGATCAGGACGGCCGCGGCGCTCTGCGCCGCCACGGCGTCCGCTTCGGCGCCTATCACATCTTCCTGCCGGCCCTGTTGAAGCCGGCGCCCCGCACCCTCGCGGCCCAGCTCTGGGCCCTGAAGAATGGCGGCCTCGATCAGCGCGGCCTCGACGAGATCGCCCACCTCGCGAGCTCCGGCCGCACCTCGATCAAGGTCGACCCCGAGATCGCCAAGGGCCTCTACCGCGCCGCCGGCTTCCGCGTCTGCGGCGAGCGCGCCGTGCGCGTCGACATCCTGGAGCGCCTCGCCGATCTCATCCGCCCGGCGATCGCCTACCGGCCCGGCACCACGCCGGGCGACGCCCCGGTGGGGACGGCCGACGGCGACGCCTTCGTGGCGACCGTGGGCATGACCTCCCTGGTCGGCTGCTCGGGCGAGGACTTCGCCTCGATCCTGAAATCCCTCGGCTACGCCCCCGAGACCCGTCCGGGCCCGGCCATCACCGTGCCGCTGCTTCCGGCGGCCTCGACCCAGCCGGTGAAGCCGACGGTCGCGGAGGCCGGCGACACGGCGAAAGACGAGACGGCCACGGACGAGACGGTGACGGACGAGAACGCCCCGGCCGAGGCCGCGGGCGAAGCGGCGCCCGAGGGCGAGGCCAGCGCCGAGACCTCACCGGATTCCGAGGCGTCTGCCGGCACCGAAGCATCTTCCATCACAGACGCGTCTCCGAACGAAGACCATGACGCGCCGTCTGAAATTCTGCCCGGCTCGACCGAGGATTCCGGCGCCGCCACCGCGCCGGACGCCACCGAGGCACCGCATGAGGCAGCCTCGTCCGACGACACGGCGCAGGACGCGGCTTCGGTCGAGGACACCCGCGCCGCAGACGACGCGACGCAGGATCAACCCGATCCGGCCCCGCAGCCGGTCGCCGATGCGGCCAGCGTGGCGGAGAGCGCCGAGCATCCGGCGGAGGACGCAACCTCCGAGACCGAGACCGAAGTGGCCCCGGCCGAGTCGGCAGCGGTCACGGCCGAGACTGAGATCGAAACCTCGCCCGACGCGGACGCCACGGCGGCGGATGCGGCCGGAGAGGTGGCGACCGTCGAGGTCTGGCGCCTCCAGCGCCACCAACGCAACGCCAATCCGCGCCAGAACCGCCCGCGCGGCCCGGGCCGCGACGGCGGCGCTCCGAACCGCGCCGCCGGCGACGCCCGCCCGGACAACCGTCGCCCCGGTGGCGGCGGCGAGGGACGCGACCGTCCGCGCGCCGGCGCCCCCGGCGAGCGTCCGGAGGGCAATCGCCGGGGCCCCGGCGGCGAGGGTCGCCCGGACGGTCGGCCGCAGCGGCGCGAACGCTTCGAGCCCGGCCGGGTCCGGCCCGAGCGCCGCGACGAGCCGCGGGCCGCTCCCCGCGACGAGCCGCGTCCGCAGCGGCGCGAGCGCGCCCCGGACCCGGATTCGCCCTTCGCCAAGCTCGCGGCCCTCAAAGCCCAGCTCGAGGCCGGGCCGGATCGCAAGCGCTGAGTGAAACACGCTCGGCAGGCTCGGGTCGGCGCGCCGGCGCGACCCTGCCGAGATCCCTCGTAACGCCACGGGTTTTGGAACGCAGGTTTTTGACAAGCAGGCCTTTGGAACGCCCGCCCTCGCCGCAAAACCGCAGCCTCCTGTCGCGAACCCTGCCCGGACTCGGATGAAGCCGGGACGTCAGCGGCTCGACAAATGGCTGTGGTTCGCGCGGTTCGCCCGGACCCGAACCCTGGCCGCGCGCCTCGTGACCGATGGCTACGTCCGGGTGAACGGGCAGCGGGCCGCCTCCGCGGCCACGGCGGTGGGCCTCGGCGACGTCGTCACGGTCGCGGCCGCCCACGCCACGGTGATCGCCCGCATCCGTGACCTCGGTGAGCGTCGCGGACCGGCACCCGAGGCGCAGCAGCTCTACGAAGTGGTCGGCGACATTGTGGTCGGCGACATGCCGGATTGAGGGGCGGACCGACGGCGATCGGTCGAAAGGTTCCAGGGAGCGTGGCGGCGGAGCGACACCGCAGCGCGGTTGCGGCACCGAGGCGCCACTGCGCTTGTCAGCCCTCCGGACAGGGTCTAGAGCCAGCGCGACTCCTCGTGCCCGCGCGATCCGGCAACTCCGTCACCCTGCAGCCCCATCTCGCCCTGCAGCAAGACATCCGTGCATCGATCTGCGCGAGCGACCATGCGCCGGCATCGGGACATGCCCGCCGGATCAAGGACTGAAGGCCCCATGACCTACGTCGTCACCGACAACTGCATCAAGTGCAAGTACATGGACTGCGTCGAGGTATGTCCGGTGGACTGCTTCTACGAGGGCGAGAACATGCTCGTCATCCACCCCGACGAGTGCATCGATTGCGGCGTGTGCGAGCCGGAATGCCCCGCCGAGGCGATCAAGCCGGACACCGAGCCGAGCCTGGAGACCTGGCTGAAGGTCAACGCCGACTACGCGCGCAGCTGGCCGAACATCACCCAGAAGAAGGACGCTCCGGCCGACGCCAAGACCTGGGACGGCGTTGCCGGAAAGTTCGAGGCGCATTTCTCGGCCAAGCCCGGCACCGGCGACTGATCGCCGCGATCGTCTCGCCAATGCCCGCGTGACAGCGGGCCGGGCCGGCAACGGGCCGATCGATAAGGCGGCGCACGGACGCCGCCAGGAGGCTGTGGAGCGTGTGCGTCCCGCCTCCAACGACGCTGCGTCTCGCCGGCAATCCTTTGATTCGGCGGTCGGTTTGTGTTATTGACAAGGCCTGCCGTCGTTCGTGCTCGACGTGCTGCCTCCGGCCATCACCTGATGGGTCTCACATTCCAATGTGGATTGGGGTCGCATGCGATCGGTCTCCGAAAGCCCTCCCGCTTTCGGTGGACGATTTCTCGTTGCGCGCGCATCGGCTTGCCCGGGAACCGGCTGGTTGTGCATCGTCGATGCCGATCCACCGGACAAGGGGCTTAAGCCGGGTGACCCACCCCGGATTACAGGGTTCGGCGCGGCGTTCAAGGCCGCGCAATGTTCTGGAGGCGCTTCTCGCATGACCACAGCCAAGAAGACGACGGCAGGCCGCCAAGGCTTCAAGACCGGCGAAGCGGTCGTGTACCCAGCCCACGGTGTCGGTCGCATCACCGCCATCGAGGAGCAGGAGATCGCCGGCTACAAGCTCGAGCTGTTCGTCGTGTCGTTCGAGAAGGACAAGATGGTCCTGCGCGTTCCGACCGCCAAGGCCAACAGTGTCGGTATGCGCAAGCTCGCCGAACCGGAACTCGTCAAGAAGGCCCTCGACCTCCTCACCGGCCGCGCCCGGGTCAAGCGGACGATGTGGTCGCGGCGGGCGCAGGAATACGAGGCCAAGATCAACTCGGGCGACCTCCTGTCGGTCACCGAAGTGGTCCGCGACCTCTATCGCTCCGAGGCCCAGCCCGAGCAGTCCTACAGCGAGCGCCAGCTCTACGAGTCGGCCCTCGACCGGGTCGTGCGTGAGATCTCGTCGGTGAACCGCATCACCGAGACCGAGGCGCTGAAGCTCATCGAGCAGAGCCTCGCCAAGTCCCCGCGCCGCGCCAAGGGCGAAGCCGAGGCGGAAGGCGAGGCCGAGAGCGACGACCTTCAGGAAGAGGCGGCCTGATCGTCCAAGTTTTCGCCTGACGATGGCCTCGCGCCATCGGGGTTCCTCAATGACGATTTCGAGCCCGGCGCGCCAGTGCCGGGCTTTTTTCATGGTCGCTTCCGTTACTCCCAGCCTTTGATCGTCCCTAGCGGCCCCGAAGCTCCCGCCGGGTCGCTCACGACCGCGTGTTCGAAGGGGACCGGCCGGGAACCAACCCACCCACCTCTTGTTGTCGCGTTACCACGCGAAGGCTCAGGTTCCGATTGGGATCGGTTCCGGTGCCTTGTGGTCGGAAACACACGTTTCATCGAGGCGGAGGCGGGGATGGCGGATATCGCAGGGATCCGGCGGCAGTTCATACGCACGGCGATGGAGGCGCCCTTCCTTGCACGCGATGAGGAACGTGGGCTTGCCGTTCGCTGGAAGGATGAACGCGACGAGCGCGCGCTGCATGGGCTCATCGCCGCGCATATGCGTCTGGTGATCGCGATCGCCGGCCGTTTCCGCCATTACGGTCTGCCGATGGCCGATCTGGTTCAGGAAGGCCATGTGGGCCTGATGGAAGCAGCGGCCCGGTTCGAGCCCGAGCGCGAGGTGCGGTTCTCCACCTATGCGACCTGGTGGATTCGCGCGTCGATCCAGGACTATATCCTGCGCAACTGGTCGATCGTCCGGGGCGGCACCAGCTCCGCTCAGAAGGCCCTGTTCTTCAATCTGCGCCGCCTCCGGGCGCGCCTGATGCAATCGACCGAGGAGCATGTCGGCGACGAGATCCACCGCCGCATCGCCACCGCCATCGGCGTCTCGCGCGAGGACGTCGCCCTCATGGACGCCCGCCTCTCCGGTCCGGACATGTCGCTCAACGCCCCCGTGGGCGAAGAGAGCGAGGCATCCTCGGAGCGCATGGACTTCCTGGTCGATGGCGCTGCTCTGCCCGACGAGACGGTGTCGGCGACCGTCGACGGAGAGCGCCGCCTGATCTGGCTCAATGAAGCGCTGACCGTCCTGTCGGAGCGTGAGCTGCGCATTCTCAAGGAGCGCCGCCTCGCCGAGGACCAGGCCACGCTCGAAGCCCTCGGGCATCGCCTCGGCATCTCGAAGGAGCGCGTGCGACAAATCGAGAACCGTGCCCTGGAGAAGCTGCGCCGTGCGCTGGCCGAGCGCTTCCCGCAATCGGGCGGCAACGTCTACGCGTAGCGATCGCGGCGCCTGAAGCTTCTGTCCCGGCGCCTGGGCCTATCGACTGAACCCATCGCAAAAACGATATCCCGCGTCCCGGTCCCTCTCAGGGGCGGGGCCACGCGGCGTGGGCGCTCGTCAGAAGCGGCTGGGCAGCGGGCGTCGCTTGGTTCACGATGGGGACATGCCCCGAGGCCCCCAGCATCGACCTTCCCCCGCCGCGATCGGTGTGCCGCCTGCCCCGGCATCCGATTGGGTCGAGGCGATGCCCGGCCCCTGTTCCGGCCCCACGGTGTGGCGGGTGGATCTCCACCTCGACCCGGACAATGCCGAACCGGGCACCGGCCTGCTGTCCCCTGAGGAGCAGGCGCGGGCCGATCGCTTTCGCCGCGCCGAGGACCGCCAGCGCTACCGCCAGAGCCACGCGGCCCTGCGCTTGGTCCTGGGCCACACCCTCGATGCGCCGCCACTGGACCTTCGCTTTGCCACCAGCGCCACCGGCAAGCCTCACCTGATCCGGACCGGACGGCCCGCGCTGCATTTCAACCTGTCGCATTCGGGTCGGCATGCCCTCATCGGAATCGCATCCGAGTCGGAGATCGGCGTCGATGTCGAGGCGATCCGACCCATCGGCGATCCCCTGGCCATCGCCCGCCCCCACTTTCACCCCGACGAAATCACCGACCTGACCCGCCTGCCCGCGCCGGACCGGGACGCCGCCTTCTTCCGCTGCTGGACCCGCAAGGAGGCTGTGGTGAAGGCCCTCGGCACGGGTCTCTCGCTGCCCCTCGACCACTTCAGCGTCAGCGTTCCCCCGGCCGCCGGCGCGGTCCGGTGGATGCGATCCGGCCCTGCCGGCTGGTCGCTGTGCGACCTTCCCTTGGGACCGGACGCCGTTGGGACGGTCGCGATCCCCCTGCCGAACCAAGGCGTCCGCCGGCTCCGCCTGCCGACCGACTGGGCGGCGCGGACCGGACTCGCCACCATCGGATGATTTCCCGCAAGGAAGCGCTTGCGGGTCTGCAAGGGGCTCGCTATACGTCCGCTCGTCGCCGGCCCAAGCCGTCGGCACTGTCGGAGTGTAGCGCAGTCTGGTAGCGCACCACGTTCGGGACGTGGGGGTCGCAGGTTCAAATCCTGCCACTCCGACCAGCTTTCCAATGGGAGGCGGTCTTCCCGGCTCAGAGAGCATCGGCCGATTAATAAATCGGCGCTAAAACTTCTCATCTGGTGTTTGCAAAGTCTGCCCGTTCCTGAACCGAACGTGCTCCTGAACCTTCCTGCGAACTGCACCACCCGCCTCGTGGCGGTGCTGACAGCCAGGATGCGGAAGCTTCAGGTCATCTCTGGCGTGAGCCTGGCTTGGGGGAGCCTCGACGTCCTCCTCCCCTTATCGAGATTGTCTCGAAGACAGATCGCCTTGCCCTTCCTATGACGGTCAGAATCGACGAACGCCCGGGTCTTGGGTTTCGCCGCCGATCAAGGCAGATGCGAATGGGGCATCTCTGGAGAAATCGAAATATGGATAATCTATAATTCTTCCAATCATTCGATGATTTAACACGATATTCAGGATGAAATCTTCGAACCCACTCTTACGAACGTAAGCGGCTGAGACAACACACCGATTTCACAGACGCTTGATCTTAAAACGCCCCCGTCTCACCGGATGGGGAAACGGGGGCGCGACTTGCTGCGCTCGTCGTGATCAGGCCGCCATGGCCCCGTCACGCCGGTGGCCCTTCACGTCGTACCGGTCGAGCATCATCACCTTGTCCCAGACCCGTACGAAGTCCGTGACGAACCGTTGGTGGCCGTCGCTGCCGGCATAGGCGTCGGCGATGTTGCGCAGCTGCGCGTTCGAGCCGAAGATGAGGTCCGCACGGGTCGCTTCGAACTTGGCCTGCCCGCTCGCGCGGTCCTTCAGGGTGAAGGTGGTGCCGGCTGCGTCGGTCTTCTCCCAGACCAGGTTCGTGTCGGTCAGGGTGTGGAAGAAGTCCGTCGTCAGCACGCCGACACGGTCGGTGAAGATGCCCCGATTCGCGCCATCGTGGTTGGCGTTCAGAGCCCGCAAACCGCCGGTCAGCACCACCCATTCCGGCGCGGTCAGCGTCAGCAGGTTGGCCTTGTCGAGGAACATCTCCTCCGGCGACAGGCGCGGTGCCATCGCCCCGAACCCGTCATCGACGTAGTTGCGGAAGCCATCGACGACTGGCTTCAGCCACTCGAACATCTCGATGTCGGTGAGCGCCTGCGTGGTGTCGACACGGCCCGGCGTGAACGGCACGCGCGTCTCAATCCCCGCATCCACAGCGGCCTTCTCCACGGCGGCACAGCCGGCGAGCACGATCAGGTCGGAGAGCGAAATCCGCTTGCCGTCGCCACGCGCGTCGTTGAATGCGGCCATGACGCCGCGAAGCGCCTCGACGACGGGCGCGGCCCGGCGGTTGACGGCCCAGTCCTTCTGCGGGGCAAGGGCGAGACGGCCACCGTTGGCGCCGCCCCGCTTGTCGCTGTCGCGGTAGGTCGAGGCGGCCGAGAAGGCCGTGAAGGCGAGGTCCGAGACCGACAGGCCCGTGGCCAGGATCGTCTGCTTCAGCGTGGCGATCTCGGACTCGCCCACGGAGGCATAGGTCGCATCGGGGATCGGGTCCTGCCAAAGCAGACCGTCCTCGATCGTTACCTCCGGGCCGAGATAGCGGTGCTTGGGGCCCATGTCGCGGTGGGTGAGCTTGTACCACGCCTTGGAGAAGGCCTGCGTGAAGGCGTCGAAGTCGTTGAGGAACTTCTCGCAGACCTTCCGGTACTCCGGGTCGACCTTGAGGGCGATGTCGGAGGTCATCATCATCAGGGGATGCGACTGCCCCGCGACATGTGCATCGGGCGTCCGCGGCGCGTTCGGGTCCTTGGGCGTCCATTGCAGGGCGCCGGCCGGGCTCTTGGTCTGCTCCCAGTCGAACTTGAAGAGGTTCTCCAGGTAGGCGTTGTCCCATTGCGTCGGATCGGGGGTCCAGCTGCCCTCGATGCCGTTGGTCATCGTGTCCTTGCCGGCCCCGGTGCCGTTCGGGTTGTGCCAGCCGAGCCCCATCGCCTCCATCGGCGCCATCTCGGGCGGCGGCCCGATCTCCTTGGCGGGGGTCATGCCGTGGCTCTTGCCGAAGGCGTGGCCACCGGCGATCAGCGCCACGGTCTCCTCGTCGTTCATGGCCATCCGGGTGAAGGTCACCCGGATGTCGTTGGCCGAGCCCTGCGGATCGCCGTTCGCGTAAGGCCCCTCGGGATTCACGTAGATCAGCGCCTGGTGGGAGGCGGCGAGCGGGTTCTCCAGGTCGTAGTCCGGATCGCCGTTCTTGCCGCGCCAGCGCTTGTCCCGGTTGACCATCTCGTCGAAGCTCGAGACGGAACCCATCTCGACGACCTCCGGCCCCCAATAGGTGGCGTCGTCCGCCTCCCAGGCGTCCAGGCGCCCACCGGCGAAACCGTAGGTCGGCAAGCCCATGATCTCCAGGGCGCAATTGCCGGTGAGCACCATCAGGTCGGCCCAGGACAGGGCGTTGCCGTACTTGTGCTTGATCGGCTGCAGCAGGCGGCGCGACTTGTCGGTGTTGCCGTTGTCCCACCAGCTCGAGATCGGCGCGAAGCGCTGCATCCCGGTGCCGGCCCCGCCGCGCCCGTCGGCGATGCGGTAGGTGCCGGCCGAATGCCAGGCCATTCGAACCATCTGCGGGCCGTAATTGCCGTAATCGGAGGGCCACCATGCCACTGACGAGGTGAGGAACTGCTTGATGTCGTTCTTGAGCGCGTCGAGGTCGATCGTCCGGAAGGCGGCAGCGTAGTCGAAATCCGGCCCGAGAGGATCGGCCGCCAGCCCGTTCTGGTGCAAGAGCTCGACCCTGAGCCGATGCGGATACCAGTTCTCCAAGGCCGGACGGCTGCCGAAGGCCCCGCCGACGCGGTCGCCTCCAAACGGGCATTGGCCCGCCATCGGGTAGGAGTCGGTGTCGGTCTTGTCGATCGTTGTCGTGTTCATCAGCATCCCCCTTGGCGCAGGACCGGCGTCGCCGGACGGATCGGACCGCCGGACTGTCGCCGACGGCCGCTGGAGGCGTGGCTCTCGTCGCGAGACGGACGCGCTTCAATGATCCTGCATCGCGAGCGACATCAGCCGCGAGCCTCGAAAATCAAGGTGTCGTGCCGCGCATGGCGGTCGAAGGCCCCCGACGCGCCTAGGGAAAAACCATCTCACATTAGCGAGAGCCGATCGTGCGCGATTTAAATCTCCGCCGACGCTCAGCCGAGCACTGCGCGAAACGGATGACCCGACCCAATTGTCCGACCGGTCCGCGTTCGACCAGATGCCCGACATCGGCGAGGACGAGTGCGCCGTTTGGCTCCGGCCGGTCCGCAGAGCCGGGCCGACGTCGATGCTCTGCCCGAAGGCTGCTTCATCATCCGAAAATCCGGGGGGGAATCCCTGCGCGGATTGCCAGCGTCACCGGAACGGTCGGGATCGCTTGTTCCGGGCAGCTCGGGCCATCATGACTTTGTCACCGGGCCTGCAACAGCCGAACCATCAGCCGCTTCGCGAACAGCTTGCAGGCATCGACGGCGCTGCTCTGGGTCTTTGATCCGAGAGTAGGCTTCGAGCAGTTCGAGGCACTCATGGCTGAGGCCGATCTCGAAGGCTCCGGAAGGAGGACAACCATTTGGCGCACCGGAAGCCGGCACAGGTGCCGTGCTGAACGCTTCCGGCGAAAGCCCGAGTTGCTCTGCGATCCGCTGCTGAAGCAGTTGGCTGCGGCTGGGCCGTATCGCGCTTGGCTCCTCGCTCGCGTCAGGGAAGCCGGACGACGCGCCTTCTATACGGTTCGGCTTACGGACCACGTCCCGTCCCCAATGATAGGCTCCAGAATGTCGAACTGCGGGCCTCTCAGTTTAGACCGTATGTAGAAAGCGTGGCCATATCGTGGCCACAGGGCGCAGACGATTTATCGCATGTTAACCGGGCTGAAAAAGGTTTCACGTTGTGGTGAACGACGAAATCATGTGCATTGGAGGCAGTGGTGCGGCAAGCCGGGGCAGATATGGCCAAAGCTTCGCAGATACAATTGCAGGCTGCGATTGATGCGTCGGATGTAATCGGACGTTGGGATTGGGATATTCCCAACGATCGTCTGTACGCAGACGCAACGGTTGCTCTGCTCTTCAGCGTCGAACCTGCTGCGGCGCGCGTCGGTGTGCCACTGAACCTATTCCTGAAGGCGATTCATCCTGATGACCGGGCGGAAGCCGCGGGAGTCATCGCGAGAAGCGCAAAGGTGGGGCGCTCCTATGTGCAGGAGTATCGCGTTCGCTCGGCCGACGGCGCCATGAGGTGGGTTCTGGCTCGCGGTCTCATCGAGCTGGATGAGACAGGCCGGCCCCGGCGAGGAACCGGCATCCTGATCGACATCACGCAAAACCGGGCGGATGAAGCCGCGTGTTCGGCTGGGATGTCCGATGGCTCAGATCATCCTTTGGAGGAGGCCGCCGAGCTTTGCCTCGCAGCGCAAAGTGCCATCCAGAAACTCTCGGAGCCTCTTCTGCAGAACATGATCGACATGCTCCTGCTGGAGCTCGGACGTCGCCTCTCGAAGCCAGCCCATGACCGGCTCCGTACCCTCATGAATTGACGGCCCCGGCGATCAACGCCGTCGTCGCCGACACAGATCTCCGCACGGGGGTTCCGATGCCCTCGGGGGTGTTCGCCTCCGCTTCGCCCTCCGTGCTGCCTTCTGGCCGAAGCAGGACGATTTCCGGTGTGCTTCGGTCGCCCTGCCCGATGCCGGAGGGAGATCAGGAAGCGTCTTGTTTTGAACGGCTTCGAAACACCATGCCAGGGGCAAGGACGCTTTCGGCATCACCGGCTTGAGACGCTGACAAGAGGGGCTGGGGACTCGTTCCAGCATTTCCGTGCCGATACGGGTTCGCCGTTACGCCTCTTCGCCGTCTTCTGGTGCTCACAGGCGACGATGCGCTCCCGGTAAGCCAAGCGCCTCTCACGGTCAGCGTCCTGACGCGATGACGAGACGCGTGTGGTGTGTGCAGCCATCGGCAGGTCGCATGTTGCTGCGCTGATGAGCCGAAAATCGCAGGCGTACACTTGCCAGGGAGACAGCTTCTTGGTGAGCGCTCCAACGGCAACGCTTAGGGAAGCCCCTCCGGCTGCCAGGACGATGACAGAGAGGATGATTTTTCCTGCCTTTGTCATTCGTTCTGATACATCAAAAGTGACCGCTGCCGTAAGTGGCCTCCGGCAAGGATCTGGGGCTCCTCGAAGAGTCGTCTTCGTGTTTCTCGAACGAAGGTGAACCGCGGTTTTCCCCTGCCGCTCCCACGCGGCCTTCGATTCGATCCATGAACCTCCGGCTTCTGGCGCTGCACGGATGCCGCCGGGGCCTCGCCGACGACGTTCCGGCGGACAGCGCCGGCATCCCTCCCTGTCTCGAGGGTCAAGGCGGCGATGTGAGCCGCGCTGATGGCGGCCTTGATGCCGAGGTGAGCGACCTCGGGCGCGTTAGGGGTTGGAAGCCACCCGCCGGTTGCGCTAAACGCGCCGCTCCGCTCAACGCGGAACGGGAGGCGGAATGAGCGATACCGGCCAGCGCAATGCCGACTTCCTGGCTCTCTGCATCGAGAATGCCGAGCTGCGCCAGATGCTTGCCGAGGTTCAGGACCAGTGTGTCGAACTCGCGGTCGATGCCGGTGAGCTTCACGCGGAGATCGAAACCTTGCGATCCTGCCTTTCTCAGGTCACCGAACAGCGCGATGCCTGGAAGACCGAAGCCGAGCGCTTCCTTCCCCCCGCACGGAGAGCAGCCCAGTGACCAAGAAGCGACCCGGGCGTCCGGACTTCGATGCGTTGACCGAGGCCCAACTCATCGCCGGGCGTATGACTGGGCGGCGTGTTTATCTCAAGCCCGCCAACCAGCAGACCGTGAGCGACCTCCTGAATGAAATCGACCATGTGGCCGAGGCTGCGACGGGGGAGCGGAGTTTCCTGCACCTCAAGCCTCTTGCAGCCCCTGGTCCCTCCACCAAGCACTAAGCTCGCAACTGCCCCCTGATACGCGCCAGTCTCCTGCCGCACGTTCGGATCTGGACCGGCCGAGGAGGAACGTCCGTCTCACCCGATCAGGTGTGACGCTGCGCGAGCGCTCGCCCGATCCCGAGGAGCAGCGTTTCGGTGATACGGCGCAAATTCGTATATCCGCCTGCGGCAAGGGCCGAATGCGTTTCGAGGCAGCGATCTGCTGCATGCGCAAGGGGATCCTCGCCGACCTGAGCCAGGGACCCCGCTGAGACGAAGCGGGTATTGTGGCTGTCGGTTGTGTCGATATAGGCCCCCAAACCCTTCATCGCCCCTGAGGTGTCGGGTGCGAGCGTGCCGCGATTCAGAACCCAGCGCACATCGCCCGTCGCTGTCACGACCCGGAACTCGGCCGAGAAAACTCCGCCCATCTGGCGTACACGACGAATGCGCGCGAACAGCCATGCTTTATCGTCGGGGTGCGTCGCTCCGAGTGCGACTTCCAGTGGAATTGGTCGGCCGGCCAGTCCAATATTGCCAGCAAGGAGTGCAGCCGCACCCGCATCGAGAATCGATTTCCCGGCAACGACATCGGTATTCCAGACGCCAACGAGCCCGGCGGCCCTCAAAGCAGGAGCCGCCTCAGCGATCGACTGCATCCGATCCTCCCGCAATGGATTGTTGCTGGAAAGGGTGGACACATGTCAGAAAAAATCTACGCCTTAATAGGATTCTCTTATTCACGAATTTGTGAATACGACGAAGTACCGCACTAAATTATCCGACCGGCGCGGATTAAATCTCACCGCCTCGTTTGTATGCCATTTCGCAAGCCTTTGACTTGCCCGATATTTCGGACCGAGAGGCACAAACTACTGCATTGCGGTCGCCACGAGCAACCGGAAGACCAGATCCGGCAAGTCGCGGGTGCCATCGGCCGAAGGAGACACGCAGCCGGATGGGTTGCCGGTCGTTGGCCGGACCCCGTTCACGATCTGCGACGCATCGCGCGGAAAGACTTCCGTGACGATGGCACGCGGTCTTGAGCTTGCCCCTCGAGGTCGCCCAGGACCCGTTCTGCCATCCGGCCGCCCACAGCAGCACGGTGAACCGACTGATTCTCTCGATCGGCCCAATTCAAAGCATGCCGGTCAGGCCATCGATACTACCGGCGATCAAGGGCATTTTCGTCGAGCTTTGACCGGCCCCGTCGTCGAAGACCACAGTTTCGACAGCCGCAAGAACGGTATCAGGTGGCTCGCCGGTCGTGACGATTGAACATCACATCGCAATCGTCACAGTCATACCAGACATCGATCGACTCATCGGTTCGCGAGACTGACGCGCATAGGACCGCCTTATCGAAAGACAAGGAACAAAGAACGAAATTCATCGGAATCATTTCCGCGTTTATCAGGATCAATCTTGCGCCAAGATCGGTAGCATCCTGTATGACGCAGCCTTTGTAACTATGTTCATCGACGACAATAAATCCAAAGGCATCTTCACTATCGGGTTCGATGTGATCCCACGCTTTTGCAGTCATCCGGTTCCCTCGCATCGTTTGGGTGGGATCGGGTTCTCGATTGCCTATGTCGCTCCCAAACTGTTATTTGAAGGCGAACAGATCAACTAAAATGCGAACCGCACCGGACTTCAGGCGGTGCGGCGGGGACCGCCATCAATCTGCTGTTCCGGGGAGCATCCGCACTTGTCTCACGTCAAAATCCTCGGGCTTGGCGCCGGTCGCATCCCCCAAGGCAGCGTTGATTCCCAAATTAGAATAAATCGCCTGATGGTTGAATTTCAAGGGCGAAGAGGCATGGATCGTTAACCGGTCTGGCTTGATCCTGGGAATGTCATCTCCTGCCAGAAACCGCACACGGGCGGTCAAGCTGTCCAATAAGGCACTGAATGTATCCGTTATTGGAGAATGAGTCCGAACGGCTTGCAGTCCTGCGCGATCTCAAGGTGCTCGATACGCCTGACGAAACACATTTCGATGCCGTGTGTCGCACGGCACAGGCTTTATTCTCGGCCCCGATCGCCTTCGTCTCGCTGGTGGATAAGAATCGTCAGTGGTTCAAGGCTCGGTGCGGGATCGACGTCAAGGAGACGCCGCGGAACATCGCATTCTGCAACTATGCGATCCTTTCGGATGATGCCCTCATTATCGAGGATGCACTGGCCGATCCTCGATTCGCGGAAAACCCTCTGGTCACGGGTCCGCTCGGCATCCGGTTCTATGCCGGAGCGCCCCTCATTCTGCATCAGGGAATTCGCGTCGGAACCCTGTGTCTCATGGATTCCCAGCGGCGGTCCTTTTCCCCCGAGCAGGTCAGGCAGTTTCAGGATCTTGCGAACATCGTGGTTGCCCATCTGCGCCTGCACGAGGCCCGGAACCAGATCGGACGGGATCTGGAGGCGCTGCAATCGGCACAAGCCAAGCTGCGGGAAGCAGCGGATTACCAGCTTCTCGTCGAGCAGGTCGGGGGCATCGGGTATTGGCAGTACAATCTGAAATCCGGAAAGGCGACGTGGTCGCCCAGCATGGGCAGGCTCGTGGGACAGGATGTGTCCGACGGCGAGCTGACTCTCGATGACCTCCTTCATGTCCTGCATCCCGACGAACACCGCGACATGTTTGCGGCCTTCGATCCCAGGAATGCTGGGGGCAACGGGATGGTCCTTCGACCCTTCGACCGGCAGCGCCGCCTCGTCAGGGCGGACGGCACGGTCCGGACCGTCATCTCGCGCGGATTGCCGCAACACGATGAAACCGGTGCGGTCGTCGCTCTCCTCGGCGTCTGTGTCGACATCACCGATCTCGTGCGATCCGAGGAGCAGTTGCGCGGAGTCAGCACGCTTCTTCGTGTGACGCTGGAGAACATGGACCAGGGCATCCTGATGGTCGGTGCGGACAATCGCGTCCTTGTGCACAACCAGAAGGCCCGGGATCTGCTCGGCGTTTCGGAGGGGCTGCTCCACGAGGGGGCCCGGTTCGATCTCCTGCAGCAGCATCAGATTGACCGCGGCGAGTTCCGCAAGGTCGATGGCGAACTCCGACACCTGCTGGAGAGCGCCGCCCTGGGAACCGCGGCCGTCACCTATGAGCGGGAACGCCCGAACGGCACCTCGATCGAGGTGCGATCGGTGCCCTTGCCGACAGGCGGACTGGTTCGGACCTTCACCGACATCACGGAGCGAAGGCGGCGCGAGGCGGCCCTTCGCCTCGCCGAGGCCGAGTACCAGACGCTCTTCCAGAACGCCGTGGTCGGCGTCTATCGTGCGAATCTCGATGGCACGCTCGTTCGGGCGAACCAGGCTCTCGCGAAACTTCACGGATACGGTGACTCGGCGTGCGCGACGGCGCCCGGCACCGGCTTCACCCATGACTGGTACGTCGACGGCGACCGGACGCACGCGTTCATGCGCCTTCTGCTGACGCATGGCAGGGTCGATGACTTTGTCTCCGAGGTCACGGGTCACGCGACCGGCCGACCGATTTGGGTCTCCGAAACCGCGTGGCTGGTCCGCGATGCCGAAGGATGCCCATCCTGCTTCGAGGGTACGGTCGTGGATGCGACGGAGCGAAAGCGCGCCGAAGCACAGATCGAGCACATGGCCCGGCATGATGCCCTGACGGGCCTGCCCAACCGTCGGCAGTTCCAGGAACGGCTGACCCAAGAACTCGTCCATGCGCAGCGGCAAGGGACCGCGGTCGCCGTTCTCTGCTGCGACCTCGATCGCTTCAAGACGGTCAACGACACCTTCGGGCATCCGGCCGGCGACGCCCTGTTGTGTACCCTGGCCGACCGCATGCGGCGCTCACTTCAGCCGGGCGACATCGTGGCGCGTCTCGGAGGCGATGAGTTTGCGATCATCCTGCTGGGTCGAAGCCATCCGCACGGCGTGGGAGCGGCCGCGCAGCGTCTCATCGAGATCGTGGGCGAGCCCGTGGATATCGACGGGCACCTGACGAATGTGGGTGTCAGCATCGGTGTCGCCATCGGATTGGACGACGGGGATCGTGCCGACCTCCTGTTCAAGAACGCGGACATTGCGCTGTACCGGGCCAAGGAGGCGGGTCGTCACACGTGCCGCTTCTACGAGGCAGGGATGGATATGGCGGTTGCGTCCCGTAATCTGCTTGAGATCGACTTGAAGGACACCGTCCGCAACGGCGGTTTCGCGCTGCACTACCAGCCGATCATTGACCTTGCGAGTGATACGCTCCGCGGTTTCGAGGCTTTGCTGCGCTGGCCGCACGCGGCAAAGGGGATGATCTCGCCGGCCGATTTCATTCCGCTCGCCGAGGAGACCGGCCTGATCGTCGAACTCGGAGCCTGGGCGCTGCGCGATGCCTGTCAGGAAGCAGCATCGTGGCCCTCCGATCTTCGCGTCGGCGTCAACGTCTCTGCGGTTCAGATCCAGCACATCGACTTCCACCAGCACGTCCTCGACGCCCTGGTCCGGTCCGGTCTCGCGCCGGAGCGCCTCGAGCTGGAGATCACCGAAAGCGTGCTTGTGAAAGACGCCGAGAGGGTCATCGCCTGCCTGCATCGGCTCCGCAGGATCGGTGTCCGACTGGCGATCGACGATTTCGGGACCGGCTACTCCTCGCTCAGCTACCTCTGTCAGTTCCCGTTCGACAAGATCAAGATTGATCGCTCGTTCATCCAGGATGCCTGCGCGTCGACGTCCGGAGCCATCGTCCGTGCCGTGGTGGGCCTGGGCAGGCACCTCGGCGCAACCATCACCGCCGAAGGTGTCGAGACGCAGGCGCAGCTGGACTGGGTCCGACGGGAAGGCTGCTCCGAAGTCCAGGGCTTCATCTTCGGCAAACCGATGCCGCCGAGTGTCATCAAGGGCATGATGCGGCCGGTCGGAGTCGGACACGACCAGCAGCCTGAGAGGACGCACTGCCCTGTATCCTGCGAGCGGCGATCTCTGCTCGATGCCTGATCGGGCGGATCGGCCCGAAACCGGCGCTCGTCCCTGCTGGCCACGGCGCGACTTTCATCGTCACGGTGTTCACACATGACCGCACCGGTCTGCTCGTAGCCTCAACGCGCATCGCGACCCCGTCGCATCGCCGGCGATGTCTCGACGCTGTTCGTGTGGCGGTGCCGTCCTGAGCGGGCCGCATGCAATGCCCACCTCGGCCGACTGTCCTGGTCAGCAACCGGCGGGAGAGTCATGAATCGAGGATTCGCGCGATCCACGACACGGCGTTGTGATATTGCCCCAAGCTTGTGTTCATGATTCATTGATAAGCAGACGATGGCACACAGGTGGCGCGCGATCCCCGCCACGTCCTTGGTGGAATCTGTCCGCCGGCGCCGCACCCTGGCCGTTCGAACGAGAACGGTCAGGTCGCAGCGCCGGTGGGCGCTCGTACTCATGTCCAGGACTTCGATATTGCGCGGGCTTGTCGCGCGCACGAGATGACGATCCGTGTCATGAGCGCAGTCAAACGGCACGACGTGACTTTGTCGTGCTGGCGCCCCTCTCGGTGATCCAGACTTCTTTCGAGTAACACACGATGTCAGACGCAGATAAAGATGGCAGCGCAGACACGATCGGCAATCGCATCAAGTCACTGCGCCGCTCGGTCGGGCTCAGCCAGGCCAATCTCGGCGAGAGCCTGGGTGTAACGTTCCAGCAAATCCAGAAATACGAGAGTGGACGCAGCAGGATCGCAGCAGACAAGCTTCAGCGAATCGCGCAAGCCCTGAACGTAGACGTGAACTACTTCTACGATACGCGCAGCGGAGAGGCCTTGCCTGACAAGGAGGCCCGTCGAGGCCAAGCCTCACCGACGCCTGAGGGGATTCTGTTCAACGAGCATTTCGACAAGATCAAGGACCCGCGCGCCCGGTACCTGCTCTCCGAGCTTGCCCGCGTGATATGCGAGATCGAGGCGGGAAAATAACCGGACCGATGATCGGCATGGCCGTCCAAGGCGGCTCGTGGGCGCGACCGGGCAGCCGGTGATGTCCCGTTCGCGCCTGGAGGACGAAGCCTTCGGGCCTGCATCGCGACGGGTCGTTCAGCGCTCCCGCCAGGCCTTCGCGATCTGGTCCGTCAGAGGTTTGACGAGGTAGGATAGGACGGAACGTTCTCCGGTCTGGATGAAGCTCTCAACCGGCATGCCGGGTACGAGCCGTGCCTTGCCCAGGCGATCCCGTTCCGTGTCGGGCACACGAATCCGGGCCGTGTAGTAGCTCATGCCGGTCTTCGTGTCCTGGCTGACATCCGCGGAGATGCGGCTGACCATTCCACCAATCTCCGGCGTCACGCGCTGATTGAAGGCGGCGAAGCGCAGCACGGCTTTCTGGTCGAGGTGGATGCTGTCGATATCTTGGGGCTGGATGCGCATCTCGACGGCGAGCGTGTCCGCATCGGGCACGATCAGCATCGCGGGCTCGCCCGGGACGACCAGGCCACCCACCGTGTGAACGGTCATCTGGTGCACAACGCCGTCCTGAGGCGCACGCAGATTCGTGCGCTTCAACTGGTCGAGGGCGGCGACGCGTTTCTCCGACAACTCGGACCAGCGGCCGCGGATATCGGCAAGTTCCTTGCCCGTCTCGCTCCGCATGTCCTGATCGATCTGAAGGATCTGCAGCTCGGTCTCCGTAATCTTGCCGTTCGCCTGCGCTTGGGCGGCGACCAGTTGCCCGCGCTCGCCGCCCAAGCGAGCCGCATCGCGCTCCAGAGCCGTCACCCGCGAAACCGCCACGAGATTCCGCGCCCACAGCTCGCGCACACCGACGAGTTCGTCTCCGATGAGGGCGATCTCGCGGGCCTTGGCGGCGGCTTGCTCGGCGAGACCGGTGATTTCCTGGCGGATCTGCAGGATACGTTGTTGTAGCTGGGCCTTCTGGCCTTCCCGGCCGGATCGGCGCGTTTCGAAGAGGCGGCGCTCTCCATCGATCAATTGCGCGACGGCTGGCTCCTCGCGCCTGCGCCGTGTCAGCGCGTCGGGAAAATCGATCGTCGTCAGGCCATCGCGCTCCGCCTCGTTGCGGGCACGCCGGGCCGTCAATTCGTCCATGGCCTTCAGGATGATGTCGAGGTTGGCGCGGATCTGGGTCTCGTCCAGCGTGATCAGGACATCCCCGAGGGAGACCCGCATGCCGTCTCGGACATGAATCTCGCTCACAACACCGCCTGTCGGGTGCTGGACCTTCTTGACGTCGCTCTCGACGAC
The DNA here is from genome assembly GCF_001423325.1 of Methylobacterium sp. Leaf113. Lineage (NCBI taxonomy): Bacteria > Pseudomonadati > Pseudomonadota > Alphaproteobacteria > Hyphomicrobiales > Methylobacteriaceae > Methylobacterium > Methylobacterium sp. Leaf113. Next base: position 62,560 of record NZ_LMNJ01000017.1, on the reverse strand, counting down.
GAGCTGCCCCGGGCTCACCACGGCCCCGTGGATCTCGGTCAGTGTCGCCCATCCGCCGATGCCGAAGACGAGGACGGCGATGATGCCGGAGACCACGGTCAAGTGCCGGCCGATCGACTGGTCGGCCTCGGAGGGCCGGAGACCGGCGCCGCGCGTCGGCAGCGACCCAGCCGTCACGCCGTTCAGAGTCATGCTGCTCGAGGTCATGCGGAAGCCTTCAGGTTCGTCTCGGCCGGATTCGCGGTTGCGGTGATGGTGCGCTTCGGAGCGCGCACGTTGGGAAAAGCCGTCGGGCGAAGATTCGTCTTCAGCACCTCGTTCTTGCGGCCGAAGGCCCGTGCCCGCCCCTCTTCCATGACCAGCACGAGATCGACGGCGGCCAGGACACTGGGATGATGAGCGACGACGACGACGATGCCGCCGCGCATGCGCACGCCGAGGAGCGCCTGCGTGAGTGCCGCTTCGCCGGCCTCGTCGAGGTTGGCGTTCGGTTCGTCGAGAACGACCAGGAAAGGATCGCCGTAGAGTGCGCGCGCGAGGCCGATCCGCTGGCGCTGCCCTGCCGAGAGGCCCGCCCCGCCGGGGCCGATGCGGGTCTCGTATCCCTCGGGCAGCCGAAGGATCAGCTCGTGCACGCCGGCGCTCCGGCTGGCCGCAACGACGGCTTCGGCATTCGGGTCCGGCGCCAGCCGCGCGATGTTCGACGCGATGGTGCCGGCGAAGAGCTCGACGTCCTGAGGGAGGTAGCCGACGTGACGGCCGAGACTGCCGCCGGACCGCTGATCGAGGGTGGCGCCGTCGAGACGGATCGCCCCACGCATCGGCGTCCAGACGCCGACGAGCGCCCGCGCCAGGGTGGATTTGCCGGATGCACTCGGGCCGATGATGCCGACGCCCTCGCCCGCCTTGAGGCCGAAGCTGACGTCGGTGACGATCGCACGCGTTCCGCCCGGCGGCAGGATCGATGCGTTCTCGACCGTCAGGGACCTGACGGGAGCCGGCAGAGCGAGGGCCGGTTTGTCCGGGGTGAAGCGCGCGAGCATGTCATGCAGGCGCACCCAGCCTTGCCGGGCCGCAACAAAGCCCTTCCAGTTGGCGATCGCGATCTCGGCCGGTGCCAGCGCCCGCGAAACGAGGATGGATGAGGCGATGATGATGCCGCCCGTGGCCTGCCCCTGAATGACCAGGTAGGCCCCGAGCGCCAGCACCGCGGATTGCAGCACCATGCGGAAGATCTTCGAGGTGGTCCCGAGACCCGCCGCGATGTCGGCGACGCGCCGCTGACGCCGCATGTACGCGTTATTCTCCGCGTTCCAGATCTGCGCGAACTCCTTCTGCATGCCCATGGCCCGAAGCACCTCCGCGTTCTGGCGCCCGGCCTCGGAGAGGGCGTTACGGCTCGCCCCATGCTGGGTGGCTTCACGCTGGGGCCGGCGGGTCAGGATTTCGGTCAGCAGGGTCAGCGCCGCCAGGACGAGAGCGCCGGCCAAGCCCGCGATACCGATCAGCGGATGGAACAGGAAGCAGATCCCAAGGTAGATCGGCATCCAAGGCAGATCGAAGATCGCCGTCGGTCCGAGGCTCGAAAAGAAATTCCGGATCTGATCGAGGTCCCGCAACGGCAGGAGTCCGTCTCCGCCGGCCGGTGCCTCGAGAGGATGGCGCACCACCATGTCGAAGACCCGCCCGGACAAAGCCTCGTCCAGCGAGCTGCCGATCCGGGCCAGGACCCGCGCCCGGATGGTCTCGATGAGCCCCTGGAACAGAAACAGTGTCAGCGTCAGCAGGCCGAGCCCGACGAGCGTCGGGATCGAGCGGGCCGGGATGACCCGGTCGTAGACCTCGAGCATGAAGAACGATCCCGTCAGGTACAGGATGTTGATGATGCCGCTCATGACGCCGACGCCGAAGAACGCGCGCCGGCAGCGGAGAAGGGCCGTTCTCAGCTCCGCATTCTGATGAAGTCGCATCGGAGTTCGCCTGTTTGCTCTAAGCTGATCAGCCGTAAGGCGAAGCTTTTCGCCTTTGACGCTAAGTTCGAACCACGCGCCGGGTGTCGTTCGGGCTGGTTGCGCGCCTCATATCACCTAAGACGATCTTCAGGCTCTTAAAAATATCCTAAATTTTCTTGTCAGAACCGCGGAAACTTCCCGAAATCCGATTGAATTTCTGCCGTTATCGGGATCATTAGGCAATCATTAAGCTTGCAAAGCGAGAACCGCTGCTGCCGGTCGTTTTCGCACCCGGGCTCTGCCGACCCATACTTGCGTGAGAATTGTTCGTATGTAGGTTGATATTTGCGAATGGCCGACGGGAACGACACCGCGTCCTCGTCAGGCATGTCCAGTCTGAAGTGTAACCAGCCGTTGGATGTGGATCCGCGGGCGCACCTAGAGAGAACAGCTATGGCAAGCACCCAAACGTTTGAAGCATCCTCCGGCAGATCAGGCAGCTCGCTGACGATCGATGGATTTGTTTATGCTCAGCGGAATGCCTCTGGAGCCACAACGGGAACACTTGCCGTCAACCGCGAACTTCTTGAGCCGGATGCGAGCCTGAAAACCGGCTCAATCTCGGGTTATCTGTCGATCTCGCGCCAAACCGGGACATTATTCGATTTAAATGCTTTGTCGATCAGAGCAGATTTGAGTGTTTTATCCGGTGTTGTCTTCGTCGGATACAGAAACGGCGTCGAGGTTGTTTCGGCTGCCTCCGGGGACCTGGTCAGTCTCGGCCTGCTCCTGGGGGAGACTCGGTATCAGTTCAGCTCCGCATGGCAAAACCTGACTGAAGTCAGGGTGTTCAGAGGGAGCGTTCTAGATGTTTCACTTGGACAGCTCGGTTTTGGAATCGACGATGTTGCCTTGACGATCGATACGGTTGCGCCCGGTACGCCAACCATCACAACCGCAGCTGGGCTCACCAACGACGCCACCCCGACCATCGTAGGCACGGCCGAGGCGGGTTCGACCGTCACCATCTCGATCAACGGCACGGTGCTGGACTCGGTCGTCGCTGGACCGAACGGCGTGTTCAGCTTCACTCCGGCCGCCAACCTGGCTCAGGGTGCCAACAGCTTCACCGCGACCGCACGCGATCTCGCCGGCAACGTCTCGGCATCATCCACCGCCGTCATTCTCACCATCGACAGCGTTGCCCCCGGCGTACCGGTGATCACCACCGCCGCCGGCCTCACCACCGACGCCACCCCGACCATCACGGGCACGGCCGAGGCCGGTGCCACCGTCACCATCTCGGACAACGGCGTCGTGCTCGGCACCGCCGTGACCGGACCGGACGGCGTGTTCAGCTTCACCCCGGGCGCCGACCTGGGTCAGGGTAGCAACGTCCTGACCGTGACCGCCCGCGATCTCGCCGGCAACATCTCGGCGCCCTCTGCCGCTGTCGCTCTCACCATCGACAGCGTCGCCCCCGGCGCCCCGGTCATCACAACGGCAGCAGGGCTCACCACGGACGCCACCCCGACCATCACGGGCACGGCCGAGGCCGGCGCCACCGTCACCATCTCGGACAACGGCATCGTGCTCGGCACCGCCGTGGCGGGACCGAACGGCGTGTTCAGCTTCACCCCGGGCGCCGACCTTGTTCAGGGTGCCAACAGCTTCACCGTCACCGCGCGCGATCTCGCCGGCAACGTCTCGGCAGCCTCCGCCGCCGTCGCTCTCATCATCGACAGCGTCGCCCCCGGCGCACCGGTGATCACAACGCCAGCAGGGATCACCAACGACGCCACCCCGACCATCACGGGCACGGCCGAGGCCGGTTCGACGGTGACCATCTCGGATAACGGCACCGTGCTCGGCACCGCCGTGGCCGGACCGAACGGCGTGTTCAGCTTCACCCCGGGCGCCAACCTGGGTCAGGGTAGCAACGTCCTGACCGTGACCGCCCGCGATCTCGCCGGCAACATCTCGGCGCCCTCTGCCGCTGTCGCTCTCACCATCGATAGTGTCGCCCCCGGCGCCCCGGTGATCACCACCGCCGCCGGCCTCACCAACGACGCCACCCCGACCATCACGGGTACGGCCGAAGCCGGCGCCACCGTCACCATCTCGGACAACGGCATCGTGCTCGGCACCGCCGTGGCCGGACCGAACGGCGTGTTCAGCTTCACCCCGGGCGCCGACCTTGTTCAGGGTCCCAACAGCTTCACCGTCACCGCACGCGATCTTGCCGGCAACGTTTCGGCGCCCTCCGCCGCCGTGGCTCTCACCATCGACAGCGTCGCCCCCAGCGCACCGGTGATCACCACCGCCGCCGGCCTCACCAACGACGCCACCCCAACCATCACGGGTACGGCCGAGGTCGGCGCCACCGTCACCATCTCGAACAACGGAACCGTTCTGGGCACCGCCGTGGCCGGACCCAACGGCGTGTTCAGCTTCACCCCGGCGGCCGATCTGGTCCAGGGTGCCAACAGCATCACCGTCACGGCACGCGATCTCGCCGGCAGCATCTCGGCGCCCTCGGCTGCCGTGGCTCTGACCATCGACAGCCTCGCCCCCGGTGCGCCGGTGATCACCACCGCGGCCGGCCTCACCAACGATGCCACCCCGACCATCACCGGCACGGCCGAGGCCGGTTCGACGGTGACCATCTCGAACAACGGCACCGTGATCGGCACCGCCGTGGCCGGCCTCAACGGCGTCTTCAGCTTCGCCCCGGCGGCCGATCTGGTCCAGGGCCCCAACCTTCTGACCGTGACCGCACGCGATCTTGCCGGCAACGTTTCGGCGCCCTCCGCCGCCGTGGCTCTCACCATCGACAGCCTCGCCCCCGGTGCGCCGGTGATCACCACCGCAGCCGGCCTCACCAACGATGCCACTCCGACCATCACGGGCACGGCCGAGGCCGGTGCCACCGTCACCATCTCGGATAACGGCATCGTGCTGGGCACCGCCGTGGCCGGACCCAACGGCCTCTTCAGCTTCACCCCGGCGGCCGATCTGGTCCAGGGTCCCAACCTTCTGACCGTGACCGCGCGCGATCTTGCCGGCAACGTCTCGACACCCTCTGCCGCCGTGACTCTGACCGTCGACAGCCTCGCCCCCGGCGCGCCAACCATCACCACAGCGCCCGGTCTCACCCCCGACGCCACTCCGACCATCACAGGAACGGCCGAGGCGGGCGCCACCGTCACCATCTCGGATAACGGCATCGTGCTCGGCACGGCCGTGGCCGACACGAACGGCGTGTTCAGCTTCACCCCGGCGGCCGATCTGGTCCAGGGTAGCAATGTTCTGACCGTGACCGCGCGGGATCTCGCCGGCAACGTCTCGGTGCCTTCTGCCGCCGTGGCTCTCACCATCGACAGCCTCGCCCCCGGTGCGCCGGTGATCACCATCGCGCCCGGCCTCACCAACGACGCCACCCCGACCATCACCGGCACGGCCGAGGCCGGCGCCACCGTCACCATCTCGAACAACGGGACCGTGCTCGGCACGGCCGTGGCCGGAACGAACGGCATCTTCAGCTTCACCCCGGCCGCAGACCTGGCCCAGGGTGTCAACACCGTCACCGTCACCGCCCGCGATCTCGCCGGCAACGTCTCGGCAGCCTCCGCCGCCGTCGCTCTCACCATCGACAGCCTCACTCCCGGCGTACCGGTGATCACCACAGCGGCCGGTCTCACCCCCGACGCCACCCCGACCATCACGGGCACGGCCGAGGCAGGTTCCACCGTCACCCTCTCGGACAACGGCACCGTGCTGGGCACCGCCGTGGCTGACACGAACGGGCTCTTCAGCTTCACCCCGGCCGCAGACCTGGCCCAGGGTGTCAACACCGTCACCGTCACCGCGCGCGATCTCGCCGGCAACGTCTCGGCGCCCTCTGCTGCCGTGGCTCTGACCATCGACAGCGTTGCGCCCGGTGCGCCGACCATCACCGCCTTTGCAGGCACCATCGCCGACGCCACCCCGACCATCACGGGCACGGCCGAGGCAGGGGCGACTGTCACGGTCCGTAGCGACGCACTCGTGCTGGGTACCGTCATCGCCGCCGCCGATGGCAGCTTCAGCCTGACTCCGACGGTGCCTCTGCCGAACGGACCTGCCAACCTCACCGCCACGGCGCAGGATGGCGCCGGCAATCTGTCGGCTCCCTCGGTCGTGACGCCGGTCGTCATCGACACGAGGGTGCCCGGCGCCCCACTCGTCAACTACGTGGCGCCGACCAACGACGACACGCCCGTCATCACCGGTACGGCCCTGGCTGGCGACCTGATTACGATCACCAGCAACGGGAGCGCGGTCGGCGTCGGCACCGCTGGTCCCGGCGGTCTCTTCAGCGTGACTCTCACGGTTCCGCTGGCGGACGGCACCAATGCGCTGGAGGTCACGGCAACGCCCCTCGGCGGCTCCGCCTCGCCGGCCGCACCCGTGACGGTGCTGGTCGACACGGTGGCTCCTCTCGCTCCGCGCATCACAGCGTTTGCAGGCCCCACGAACGACACGACCCCAACCATCACGGGCACGGCCGAGGCCGGTGCCACCGTCACCATCTTGGACAACGGCATCCTGATCGGCACGGCCGTCGCTGGCATGAACGGGGGCTTCAGCTTCACACCCAACATCCCACTCACGGCAGGCAGCAATGTCCTGACCGCCACCGCGCAGGATCTCGTCGGCAACGTGTCGCCAACCTCTGTCGCCGTGGCTCTCACCATCGACAGTGTTGCGCCTGATGCGCCAACCCTCACCACAGCGCCCGGCCTGACCAACGACGCCACCCCGACCATCACGGGCACGGCCGAGGTCGGTTCGACGGTGACCATCTCGGATAACGGCATCGTGCTGGGCACCGCCCTGGCCAACACGAACGGCGCGTTCAGCTTCACCCCGGCCACCGATCTGGCTCAGGGTGCCAACAGCTTCACCGTCACCGCACGGGATCTCGCCGGCAACGTCTCGGCAGCCTCTGCTGCCGTGGCGCTCACCATCGACAGCCTCGCCCCCGACGCACCGGTCATCACAACCGTCGCCGGCCTCACCAACGACGCCACCCCGACCATCACGGGCACGGCCGAGGCCGGTTCGACCGTGACCATCTCGGACAACGGCATCGTTCTGGGCACCACCGTCGCCGACGCGAACGGCGTCTTCAGCTTCACGCCCGCCACCGATCTGGCTCAGGGTGCCAACAGCGTCACCGTCACGGCTCAGGATCTCGCCGGCAACGTCTCGGCGCCCTCTGCCGTGGCTCTCACCATCGACAGCGTCGCTCCCGGCGCACCGGTGATCACCACCCCGGCCGGCCTCATCAACGACGCCACTCCGACCATCACGGGCACGGCCGAGGCCGGCTCGACGGTGACCATCTCGGACAATGGCATTTTGCTGGGGACGGCGCTGGCCGGCGCGAACGGCGTGTTCAGCTTCACCCCCACCACCCCGCTCACGGAAGGCAGCAACCTCCTGACCGCCACCGCACGGGGTCCGGCCGGCAACGTCTCCACGCCCTCGGCTTCCGTGGCTCTCACCATCGACAGCCTCGCCCCCGACGCACCGGTCATCACAAGCGCAGCCGGCCTCACCAACGACGCCACCCCGACCATCACGGGCACGGCCGAAGCCGGTTCGACGGTGACCATCTCGGACAACGGCCTTGTTCTGGGCACCGCCGTCGCCGACACCAGCGGCGCGTTCAACTTCACCCCGGCCGCCAACCTTGCTCAGGGCGCCAACAGCGTCACCGTCACCGCACAGGATCTCGCCGGCAACGTCTCGGCGCCTTCGGCCGCGGTCGCTCTCACCATCGACAGCCTCGCCCTGGCTGCGCCGACCCTCACCATCGCACCCGGCCTCACCAACGACGCCACCCCGACCATCACGGGCACGGCCGAGGCCGGTTCGATCGTGACCATCTCGGATAACGGCATCGTGCTGGGCGCCACCGTCGCCGACACGAACGGCGTCTTCAGCTTCACCCCGGCCGCCGATCTGGCTCAGGGTGCCAGCAGCATCACCGTCACGGCGCAGGATCTCGCCGGCAACGTCTCGGCACCGTCGACCGCCGTGGCTCTCACCATCGACAGCGTCGCTCCCGGCGCACCGGTGATCACCACCGCGGCCGGCCTCACCACCGACGCCACCCCGACCATCACGGGCACGGCCGAGGCGGGTTCGACCGTCACCCTCTCGGACAACGGCACCGTTCTGGGCACCGCCACCGCCGGCGCGAACGGCGTGTTCAGCTATACCCCAGTCGCCGACCTGGCTCAGGGCACCAACAGCATCACCGTCACCGCACAGGATCTCGCCGGCAACGTCTCGGCGCCCTCTGCTGCGGTCGCTCTGACCATCGACAGCGTTGCGCCAAACGCTCCAAGCATCACCGCCTTCGTGGCACCGACCAACGACACCACCCCGACCATCACCGGCACGGCCGAGCCGGGTTCGACCGTCATCGTCTCGAACGGCACGACCCAGATCGGCTCGACCGTGACCAACGACACCACCCCGACCATCACCGGCACGGCCGAGCCGGGTTCGACCGTCATCGTCTCGAACGGCACGACCCAGATCGGCTCGACCGTGGCCGCTGCCGATGGCAGCTTCAGCCTGACGCCGGCCGCTCTGCCCGAGGGCACGGCCAGCCTCACGGCGGTCGCCGTGGATGCGGCGGGCAACGCCTCGCCCGCCTCCGCAGCGACCCCCCTGGTNNNCACCAACGACACCACCCCGACCATCACGGGTACGGCCGAGGCCGGCACCACCGTCACCATCTCCGACAACGGCACCGTGCTCGGCACGGCGCTCGCCGGCACCGACGGACGCTTCACCTTCACGCCGACCATCCCGCTGGCGGACGGCAACAACGTCCTGACGGGCAATGCCGCCGATGCGGCCGGCAATGTGGGGGCGGGCTCCACCCCGGTCACCCTCGTGGTCACCGCCACGCCGGGCAACGGGGACACCACGCCTCCCACGGCCCCGGTGCTGGATGCACTGGCACCGACCAACGACACCACCCCGACCATCACCGGCACGGCCGAGCCGGGTTCGACCGTCATCGTCTCGAACGGCACGACCCAGATCGGCTCGACCACCCCGACCATCACCGGCACGGCCGAGCCGGGTTCGACCGTCATCGTCTCGAACGGCACGACCCAGATCGGCTCGACCGTSGCCGCTGCCGATGGCAGCTTCAGCCTGACGCCGGCCGCTCTGCCCGAGGGCACGGCCAGCCTCACGGCGGTCGCCGTGGATGCGGCGGGCAACGCCTCGCCCGCCTCCGCAGCGACCCCCCTGGTCATCGACCTCACGCCGCCGGGCGCACCGGTGTTSGACGCCCTGACGCCCACCAMCGACACCACCCCGACCATCACGGGTACGGCCGAGGCCGGCGCCACCATCACCATCTCGTCTGACGGCACCGTGCTCGGCACGGCGCTGGTCGGGACCGACGGACGCTTCACCTTCACGCCCACCGCCCCGCTGGCGGATGGGAACACCGTATTGACGGCCGACATCATCGATGCGGCTGGCAACGTGGGGCCGAGTACGAGCCGCATCGCTATGACGATCGATGCGACCAGCCCCGGAAATGTCGCCCCGCAGGCGGTGTCGGAGGCGATCTCGACGGTGACGCACGCACCAGCGGTGACCGGCAACGTCCTCGCCAACGACACTGACCCCAATGCTGGCGATGTCCTGCACGTGACGTCAGTGCGCTTTGCAAACGGCGTGACCGCTGAGGTTCCGACGACGGGTACCGCCACGGTCGTGTCCGACCATGGAACTCTCCAGATCTCCGCAGACGGTCACTACAGCTATCAAGCCATCGGAGCCAACAACGTCGGGAACAGCGCGCAAACCAGAACTGAGATCTTCACCTACACGGTCTCGGACGAACAAGGTCTGTCGAACTCGGCGTCCCTCAGCGTCTCTCTTCAAGGGGTCGCTCCAGCTGCCGCGGCAACGTTTGGCTTCGCCTTCGTCGATGCTCACGTCACCTTGGCTGGCGAGTCTCTCGTCCTGACGGACCCGGAGGGCGTGCATCACGACATCAGTGGTATCGGAACGCTCCACTTCACGGATGGTACGATCCAGGAGAACGACGGCCACTCACTCGTGGATGATGTCTGGTACCTGTCGAACAACCTGGATGTGTGGAGGGCCCACGTCGATGCCGACACCCATTACGAGACGTTTGGCTGGCGCGAGGGACGTGATCCGAACGCCTACTTCCATACGCGCGAGTATTTGGCCGAAAATCCCGACGTGGCGGCGGCCGGCGTCAATCCCCTGGAGCATTACTTCAACTACGGCGAACGGGAAGGCCGGAGTCCGGGTTCGGATTTCGCACCTGAGACGTATCTGTCTCTGAATCCGGACGTGAAGGCGGCGGGTGCCAATGCCCTGGAGCATTACCTTCAGCATGGCCAGCGGGAAGGTCGTAGCGTGTACGAAGGTGAAAGTTCTCCGACTCTTGTGGGAGACTTCGATGTTGAGTTCTACCTGGGACACAATCCCGACGTCGCTGCCGCCGCACGGTCAGCGACGGGCGTTCAGCCGGGGGACTACGCCTTCCAGCACTACCTCGACTTCGGTGCCAAGGAAGGGCGAGCCCCCAACGAGCTGTTCGATCCGGCCGCCTACCTGGCCGCGAACCCCGACGTCGCCGCGAATGGGGCCAATCCCTTGATCCATTACCAGGAGTATGGATGGCACGAGGGCCGCGATCCGGGACCCGGCTTTCACACGAACGCCTACCTCGAAGCCAACCCGGATGTCGCCGCCGCCGGCTGGGATCCCCTGCAACACTTCCTTGAGTTCGGCATGAAGGAAGGCCGCCTCCCGGTCTGAGATCCCGCAAGAACGGAGCCCGCGAGAATCGTCGCGGGCTCCACCGGTCATGCTTTGGCCGGACGGGACGAACCCAGCGTTCCGTGACGTCACAAGAACACCGCCCGGGGGCCAAGCCTCATCAGGGCAGCCGTACCGCCTGGCGAGCCCCGCTTCACCGGGTTTGAGAGCCGAACAGCAGCAGATCGAGGTCTTGCCCTCATGATCCCCGCCAACGATTTGATCTCCGTGCCGGATGTGGTGCAGTTCCGGCGAACCATCCAAAGAAGCGTAGAGCAGCTGATGGATGCGCAGGACTACATTGCTGGACAGGTCGCGGCCTTGAAGGCCATCGAACGTCAGGTGCGAACTCTGGCGTTACGGGAGAGCAGCCGTCTCCTCGAAGCGGAGAGCCAGACGGACGATCTCGACCGTTTGAGTGATATGCAGACGGCCACCAACGCGAATTTCCGCCAGATGCAGGACTCCTATGCGGGCTTGCGCGCGCAGATCCTGACGCTGCTGGGGCAGCACGAGCTGCTCTACAGCTCTACGTTTGCCCCGACGCCGTCCGATCCGGCTCCGGCGCGATTCGCCCATTCCGAGTGAACATCGGCACGCGGATCCCGGTCGGTCGCCGCGACGGGGCTTGTCGAGCTGGGAGAGCGCAGATGGATCGCCCATGCGACGCCCCGTCCCGTCGAACACGCTCCGGATCACATCGGTGGTGCCGGCTATGGGCTGACTTCATCCGCGACACGCGCGCGGCGACAGCCGTCGAGGTCGCGATGATCACGCCGTGCTTCCTGGCGATGGTTCTCGCCTGGATCGAGGTTGGTCTGTGCCTGCTGATGCTCAGTACCCTCGACAACGCGGCGCGTGATGCGAGCCGGCTGCTCCGGATCGGGTCGGTGAACGAGGCGACCTTCAAGGCCGCGATCTGCGCGAAGGCGTCTCCCGTCATTCCTTGCGACAAGATCGTCTATTATGTTCAGTCGGGTACGAGCTTTGCCAGCCTCTCGCCCGCGACATCGACCAGCGCCGGGGGATTGAGCAAGACCGGCTTCAATTCCGGCAGCTCCGGGTCCGACGTTATTCTCCAGATCGGCTATAGCAAGGCGCCGCTATCGGGGATGTTGAAGGGCGCAGGCTTCGACACGCATGTTCTGTTGTTGACGACCTTGTCGTTTCAGAACGAGCCCTACTGATGCGCGCCTTGGCGAGGCGGTACCGGTCTGACGAAGCCGGCGTCGGCGCCGTCGAGTTCGCCCTGATCGCTCCGTTCATTTTGATCGCGATGCTCGGGAGTTTCCAGGTCTTCGCACTGGCGCGGGCACGGATGCTCGCCGTTGCTGCCACGCGCAACCTGGCGGATCTCGTTTCGCAGCAGGCGAGCGTCACGGCCTCGGACGTCGCGGATTACTGCAAGGGTGCCAAGCTCTCGCTGCTGCCCCTCGATACCGCGGGCTTTGCGGCATCGGTTGCGAGCGTGAGTTACCTCAACACGGTTCGGAAGGTCGACTGGACGAACACCAGCTGCGGCATCGTCTCGGCGATCGCCACTGCCGCGAGCGATGCCGCGCCCGTCACGACCAGTTCCGGAGACAGCGCGATCGTTGTCAAGGCGAGCTTTCGTTACGCATCACCCCTGACCTTTCCCCTTGCGTTGAACGTGACCTTCTCGGTTTCCGCCCTGGCGCGCCCGCGTTCCGGCACGGCGGTGACCTACGGCAGTTGAGAGCATGCGGATGCCGGTCGCTTCCTCGCCACGCGACACGCCTTGCCGTTTCCTGACGGATTGCAGGGGCACGTTTGCGGTCTGGTTCGGGGTCATGCTCGTTCCCGTTCTGCTGATTGCGGGCGGCGGGCTCGACATGATGCGGGCGGTCCAGCTCCGATCCGAGCTTCAGGCGGCGGCCGACAGCGCCGCCTTGGCGGGCGCGTCCGTCTACGTATCGGCCACGACAAGTTCGACCGCTCAGGCGACCGCGACGCGTTTCATGGCCAACGCCATCGCGCGGATGCCCTCCGCAGCGAATGTGACCTTCACCGCAACGCCGAGCACGGCGAGCGCGGCCGTCTACAGCGTGGCCGTGGCGGCTGAAGCGCGGGTCCCGAATTCCATCCTCTCGATGGTGTCGAGCGAGACTGCCGTCACGGTCCTGTCGGAGGCCCGCAGTGCCGGCTACAAGCTGGCGTTCTCACTGTCGAGCTTCGCCAGCAATTCCGCCGACGCGAACAGTATCTACTGGTACGTCGTGCCAGCCAACAACGGAATTCCAAGCAACAGCGATCTGAACTTACTATTTTCCAACACGGCAGGGAGCAGTTCCAAGGATATTTCCGCCGTCATCGGAACCGGCCAGAAGATCGGGTTCGCTCTGAAGAACGTGACCGGTGGGATCTCGAGCTATGGCCGCAACGGCTATGGCGCCGCTCCGGGGAGCAGCCACATCTTCTATTCGCACCTCGTTCCCCCGTCATCCGCCGCCTATGCGCTGCAGCTGTTCAACTGCAGTCTTCAGACGACGACGCAGGGCGGGTTACTGAGTAACGGCTTCTGCTCGTTGGGCGCCCCGAGCAATGCAACGGTCAACTGCAATCAGACGCCGGGCCGGAAAATCACTTACAAATGGAATGATATGGGCGGGTTGGTCGACGACAAGGACTACAACGATGCCGTGTTCAACGTAACCTGTCCCAGCACCCCTTCGGGCGTGGGCGCCACGAACACCGTGGTCTTGACCCGGTGACGTTTGAGGGTCGGCGGAGGACGGCTTACCGTCCCGACATCCTTTTGAAGAAAGGCGACGCATATCAAACGCCGCGGAGGCGCGCGCTGGTCGGGAGATAGCGGCTCGATCCGACGATCAGTTCATGCGCGCGCGGCGCTGATCACGTTCCAGTTTCGAGAGGCGTCGCCCAAGCTCCAGCAGAAGCATGTTGGTCATGTTCTCCAGGAGAGGATCGGCGAGCTTCTGGACGGCCTGACGGGCCGCGAGGCAATGCTCGGCCGCCTCCTCCAACGGATGCTCTGAGAGATCCGGTAACCCGGCGGAACAAGCGGCTTCATCGGCGTGATGTTCAGTCACGTCGATCAGGAAGCCGGAGCCGCGGCGGGGCTGGCCCGTTTCATCCAACTCGATGCGACCGCGTGCCAAAACCCAGCGCAGGGCGCCGTCGGCTGAATGAATGCGATACTCATGCACGTAGGAGCGCCCCGACAGCGCGCTTCTGGCGATGATCTCGGCCGTTTTCACCCGATCTTCAGGATGAACGGCTTTCAGGAACAGACTCAGCGGAGCTCCACCGCGCGCCACCGAAGGGTCGACACTCGAAAGCAGAGCAACGGTCGCATCGGCAAACAACCGGTCATTGGGAATATCCCATTCCCAGCGCCCGATCATATCCGACGCATCCATGGCGTCTTGTAGCGCGATCTGTGGGGTTTCAGCCGCGCATGTATCCCGCCGCGCCATCAGATGATCCTGGCCTCGTGAATCTCCGACATAACTTGGCACCGAAACTGAAAAACAAAATATTAACATATGAAATCAGGTTCACACCTCGTACTGGTCTTTTTGCACCATCGCGTTCGAGCGTCCGGTCAGCTAAATCGACGGTGCCAAATTTTGTATGCAACTGGGGATGAGCGATGGACCGCAAGCTCGATGCCAGCGAGGGAGCAAGGTCTTTCTCACCCGAGTCAGACGTCGACGGACCAGTCCAAGTCATGTCCGACCTGAGGCAGGACCTTCAGAATCGCATCGCGCAACAGCTCGGAATATCCGCCGCCGAGCTGCGGGACCCAGGCGAAACCCCGAACGCCGTGCACAGCGCGTCCAACCCGTTTCAGTCGACCGACACCGCCTTGAGCCGCGAGTGCCTGGAACTGCTCGACGCGTACATCCGCATCACAGATGTTGAGCAACGCCGTCGATGCCTTCAAGCCGTTCGCGACGTGGCATCTGCCTCGGCAGACGAGGGCCCGGTGGAAGAAGCATGATGGCTCGACGGTAGCCGGTTAAAAGTACGTCGCCGCATTGATCTCACGCTGGCGATCACGCGTCCAGCCGTTCCGCCGATGCCTCATCATAACGGTCCATCATTTTGCGGCGCTCGTCTTTCTGAGCGAGTTCCTGTGCAACCTGCCACAGCAAGGCGCGTGTCATGGCGCGCATCGCCGGGGTACCTGTCTCGGCGACCGCTTCATGAGCTTTGAGGCATGCGTCCGCCATGGCCTCGAAACGTTCGTCGTATTCCATTGAGGATCAAGCCTGCTTCAGCGTGATAACAAAAGACAGAGAACGAAGTTGCACGCTGCCATTCTGTTGCAAGGAAGGGCGTTTCATTGATGTGTCTTAATATGAACGCGATGTAAAATTATATAATCGATCACCAATTTCAATCGCGTGTTTCAAAGGCTTACTTCCGATACCGAATGCTCGACCTCAGAGCTTCCCGTTCTTGTTCCTTTCAACCGCGTCCCGAACCATCCTCAGGAGGCGCTGGCGCTCTTCCGGGTCTTCGACACGCGCGAAAACCGCGACTAGATCGGCACAGTCTCGGCTCAACGCCGTCTCGGCCGGTGGCCCGCCAGGACCGGCGTCTGGAACCTGATTGTCGGGAGCCTCTCGATCGAAAAGGTCTGATACGGACAGACCGAGCGCATCTGCAATGCGGGATTGAAGGGTCGAGCCATACGAGGGTGAAGCCTCCGCCTCCTGATCCGGCAAGCGCGTGATGTTTTTTGTAAACGCATCGGCTTCAGCCGGGCTCAGCTTACGGCCCATGGCGCTTCTCCACCACAACCCAAAACCGCATCTCGAACGCTTTCATGGAGGATACCATACAGCTTTTTATGTCGCATCGAGATTTTGATGAGGATAGCTTTCGCTAGTTTTTTTCTTATTATGCTGCAACATCACATTGTATCCGACCACGGAGATGCGAGTGGGGCGATTTCAAACGCGTGAGACCCTGGTGTCGCAAATCATGCTGCAACAGGCGCTTGACGCATCCGATATTATCGGACGCTGGGAATATGACGTTCCGAATGATCGCGTCTATGCCGACGCCCTCGTAGCACTTGTCTTCAACATCAACCCCGCTGAGACCGAAGCGGGCACCTCTCTCGGTACGTTCCTCGCCGGCGTTCATCCGGAGGACCGCGAGCGGTTTATTCGCGAGATCAAACTGAGCACTGAAACGGGCCTTTGCTGCGCGTTCGAGTACCGAGTTTGCTCGGCCGACGGTGTGGTACGCTGGGTTCTGGATCGTGGACGCATCGCATTAGACGAGGCAGGACGGCCTCAGCGTGGTAGCGGTGTGCTGATCGACATCACACAATCTCGCCTCGGTGATCATGCGAGAGGTACTGATGCGAGTTGTCAGGCTCAGCACCCCTTGGAACGCGCGGCAGAGCATTGCCTTGCGGCCCGTGAAGCGATTCATGAGTATCCCGAGCCCCTCCTACACCGGATGAGCGATATGCTGCTGCTGGAGGTTGGGCGTGCGCTCTCCAAACTCACGGACGAACGACGTCGCGGTGCAATGAATTAGCCCGGAGGTCCTTGAGCCGGTTGCAGCGGGGCGAGATCCTTCGAGCACCGAATCGAGGTCCCTCGCTGGCCGGTCGGTTGTCCCGTCTGCAAACAAGACTTCCGCCCGCCGGAGCAGTTCGCAAAGCGGATGTGGCAGGACCGACCTCGGACGCGCCGGCGCCCTGTTCTCGTGCGTCGCAACCCATTCCGCACAGGTTTTCGATCGCTTTCGGCGCTGGTAGCGCCAGCGGTCGATCAGTTCATGCGCGCACGGCGCTGATCGCCCTCGAGCTTCGCCAGTTGGCTGCCGACTTCCAGCAGGAGTGCGTCGCTCAGCAGGTGGAGAACCGACCGGGGCAATTCATTGATGGCCTTGTGGGCAGCCAAGCAGTGCTCGGCTGCGCGTTCCAGAGGGTGATCGGAATGCAGGACCGCAGCCGAGGCGTGATCTGCCTGGTCAAACCACTTCTGTGTCACGTCGATCAGGATCCCGCTGCCTCGCAGTGGAGCGCCGGTTTGGCTGAGCGCGAATCGACCGCGTGCAAGGACCCAGCGCAGATTTCCGTCGGCCGAACAAACCCGGTATTCCGCCAGATATGAGCGCCCAGCCTTGGCGCATCGTTCGATCAGGCGATGTGTCGGATCGCGATCTTCAGAATGCATTCCGCTCATGAACCGAGCGAGGGGAGTCCCGACTTTTGCCAAAGCGGGGTCGACGCCGAACAGCAGGGCAACGGTCGGATCTGAAAAGGCCCGGTCATTGGGAATATCCCAATCCCAACGGCCGATCACGTCCGTGGCGTCGATCGCATCCTGCAGTCCGACCTGCGAAACCTTCGCGCCACCCAACTGACCTCGTCCCACTCTCGCCTCCAACCCGCGTCAATTCCTCCGTTCACTGAATCATGAGGCATTTTTACGGCTGGTTAACACAGGATAAAGTGTTTCCCGCTCTCCCGACACGATACGGCCACGCGTTTGCATACACTTTGGCCTGTGGCATGTAGGCCTCAAGCTCATGGGCAGACGATTGGGGACAGGACGTGGACCGTAAGCTGAACCTCGTCGACGCCACTTCGTCCGCCTCTTCTGATGCAAGTTCGGAAGGCAAACTTCTTCCATCGAACCGCAAACGGCTGCTTCAGGAGCAGATTGCAGAGAAGCTCGGCATCTCGCCAGACGCGTTCAGCACAGTACCACGTTCGGTTTCTGGCGGGCTGGGAGCGGGTATGCCGGTCGAAGGCTACGACGTCGCCCTCAGCCGTGAATGCCTCGAACTGCTCGACGCCTACTGCCGAATCGCCGATCCCGAGCAGCGCCGTCGATGCCTTCAGATCGTCCGTGATGCGGGCGTCAGCTCGACCGGTCGCCTCGCACCCTAACGCAGTTGTTCGAGGCCGCAGCGCGACGCCGCAAGGGATGCCCTCGGCTCCGGATGCCGCTCGGGGACGAAGCGTGGATCAGGCGCTGCGCACGATGAGGTAACCGATGGTCATTCCGACATCGAGCCCGAGCCGGCAATCGCCCGCCCTGTTCAGACATCGAAACGGGTCTTGCCGATACGATGTGGTCGAAGCAGGCCCCCGCGATGAAACGTTCCGCGATGATCTCCGAACGCCGCAGGATTGTCGGGCATACGCTCCGGTGATGTCCCCGACAAAAAGACCCAATCGCCACTAGACGACCGGTCTAATTCGGACTATCTTACGGTCATGGGACGCGTCACCGCACAGACCGACACCCGTCGGGGGATCCTCGACACCGCCTATGGCCTCGTCGGCGCGAAGGGCTTCTCCGGAGTCGGGCTCAACGAGATCCTGACCTCGGCCGGCGTGCCGAAGGGGTCGTTCTACCACTACTTCGGCTCTAAGGAAGCTTTCGGCGAAGCCCTCCTGGCGGACTACTTCGAAACCTATCTTGCCGACCTCGACATCACACTGGCGGAGCCGGGGCTGAACCATGCCGAGCGCCTGATGAACTATTGGCGGACATGGCAGGCGACACAGGGGAGCATCGACGACCGGCGCAAGTGCCTCGCGGTGAAGCTTGCGGCAGAAGTCTCGGACCTGTCCGAGCCGATGCGCCTCGCCCTGAAGGACGGCACGGCCTCGATCATCGCACGGCTGTCGCAATCCATCGCGGCAGGCGTGGCGGAAGGCTCGCTCACGGTCGAGAGCGAACCGCATACGACCGCCGAGGATCTGTACCACGTCTGGCTCGGTGCGAGCCTGATGGCCAAGATCGTTCGGACCGACGCACCGTTCGGGGCTGCCATGGGGACGACCCGACGCATCCTTGGCCTCGCCTCGCCCTGAGCCATCGCGTTGCAACGAGATCGAGGACACCCCCATTCCCAGGCCCAGGAAAAAGACGACCGGTCTACTGAACTCCGCAGGACCTGGTTCGAGGAGGTGGGCGGCGCGAACCGAGAATCCTGCCCCCGACAAATGGCGCTGACGCGAGATCCAGACGCGGGACGCATCGCAAACGCACGATACGCCGCTCAGCCCTCCCGAACCCGGCGAAGTCCGTCGACCCGGCGACCGACCCGGTATCGAAAACCTTCTTCTCACCCAAGCGAAAGACCCGGAGAACGACGATGAAGATCCTGATGGTCCTGACCTCACACGACCGCCTCGGCGACACGGGTCGGAAGACCGGCTTCTGGCTGGAGGAACTCGCGGCCCCCTATTACGTGTTCAAGGATGCGGGGGCGGAGATCGTCCTGGTGTCGCCCGAGGGCGGCCGCCCGCCGCTCGATCCGAAGAGCGCCGAGCCGAGCTTCCAGACCGACACGACGCGGCGATTCG
The DNA here is from genome assembly GCF_001423325.1 of Methylobacterium sp. Leaf113. Classification (NCBI taxonomy): domain Bacteria; kingdom Pseudomonadati; phylum Pseudomonadota; class Alphaproteobacteria; order Hyphomicrobiales; family Methylobacteriaceae; genus Methylobacterium; species Methylobacterium sp. Leaf113. The sequence continues at coordinate 43,399 of NZ_LMNJ01000017.1, read as the reverse complement.
AAGCCGACGCGGCGGCCATGGCGGTGCTGGCCGAGACGGGCCGGCTCGATGCCGTCGGCCACGAGGGCTTCGACGCCGTCTTCTATCCTGGCGGTCACGGGCCCCTCTGGGACCTCGCCGAGGACCCCGCCTCGATCGGACTGATCGAGACGACGCTCGGGGCCGGCAAACCCGTGGCCCTGGTTTGTCACGCCCCCGGCGTCCTGCGCCACGCCAAGGGTCCCGACGGGAAGCCCCTCGTCGAAGGCCGGACCGTCACCGGCTTCACGAACACCGAGGAGGAGGCCGTCGGCCTCACCCAGGTGGTTCCGTTCCTGGTCGAAGACGAGCTCAAGCGGAACGGAGGCCTCTACGCCAAGGGGGCCGATTGGGGACCCTTCGTCGTGACGGACGGCCTGCTCATCACCGGCCAGAACCCGGCCTCCTCCGGCCCCGCCGCCGAGCGTCTCGTCGCCCACCTCGCACATCGCTGAGGACGCGGGCGCCCTCGTCGGCGCCCGCACCCGACCGTCCGCCCAACCCAGGATCGTCGCCCGGCCGAGCCCGGGCGACGATCCTGCATCGGCGACCTCGCTGAACCCCGAGCCTCTGCACCGACCTCGGCACCGCGGTGCGGGGTCCGGACACCGTGTCCCGGGCAACGACGATCGGCATGGACATCGTGAGGGCGGAAGGCTGACCCGTTCGCGACGTAGGATTTCCACGCCGATATCTTGCCACTCAAACCTGTCGACAATCCGATTCGGCGACGCTGGGCCGACAGCCGAACCCACGGACCGATTCGGCCCTGCCATTGCAGCCGTCCCGCTCGCCAGGTCCGTCAATTCCTGTCGCGGGTCCGATGAAGGTTTTTGCGTCAGACTGCGGCACGCAGCCGGGTGGTATTGTGTATGGCGGGGTGCGTGTCACCGCCGACGCGGTCCTTTCTCCCGCGACCGCGACGCGACCCTGGTGTATACCGAGGCGTGCTCACGGAAGATTCAGGGTTCCCGCACATCCTCGGCTTGGCCCGCAAAGATGCCGTGGGACCGGATGGATGATCGACGCAGCGTGACCGGACGGCCTGACAACGCGGTCGCGAAGACCGACCTGGACGCCGCTGCCGCTCGCTTCGGGCCGGCCGCCCACGGGGTTGCGGACTGGCCGTTCCGGACGTCGCAGCCTGCCGATCGTGTTCCCCTGCCGGACGGCCGCCCGTGGCCGCGCCTTCGCATCATCACCCTCGGCCAAGCTGCCGGCCCCGCTTGGCTCGCCACCCAAGCCTCTGTCAACGCTCAGGATTATCCGGACTGGTGCCACGACGTGGTCTCGCCGGACGAGGCGGCGGCGCGGCTGCCGGGCCTCGTATCCGATGCCTCTGCCGAGGCCCTGCTGCTGCTCCGTCCCGGTGACCTGCTGGCGCCGGGCGCCCTGCTCGCCCTGGGCCTGCACCTCGCCCTGACCGGCGCCGACGTGGTCGCCGGCCTGCGGATCGTCTTCGACGAAGCCCCCCTCGGGCTCGATGCCCTCGCGGCGGCACCCGGCCCCCTCGCCGACCCCAATCCTCCGGAAGGCCCCCTGGCGCCCTTCCGCGGCGGCGAGGTCCTGCTCTCCCGAACTCTGGTCCACCGCGCCGGCGGCCTCGAACCGGCCGCCCCCGACCCCGTCGTGGCGCTCTGGCCCCATCTGGTCCGCCACGGCGCCCGCTTCGACCGCATCGGCCGCCCGGTCCTGTTGCAATGCGAACCGGACCATGTTCCGCCACCGATGGCGCCTGGCCTCTCCGTGGCGATCCTGACCGACCAGGGCTATAGCGGCGGAGCCGGCATCGCCCACAGGCGCCTCGCCGACGCGCTCGCCCTCGCAGGTCACCGTGTCAGCGACCACCAACTGACGGCGGAATCGCCTCCCGCTGCCGCGGAATGGGTCGAGGCCTTCCCCAACACGGAGCGCCGGCTGCTCACGGGCGGCTACGATCTGATCCTGGCCGGCAACCTCCACGGCGCGACCCGGCGCACCACGATCCTGCGCCGCCTGGGACAGCGAATCCCGGTCGCTCTCGTGCTCCACGACCTGTTTCCGCTCTCAGGGCGATGCGCCTCGCCCTCCGGCTGCCCCATCCTTCCGGAGGGTTGCGATGCTCGCTGTCCCTCCCCCACCGCCTATCCGCAACTGGCGCGGAGCCGGATCGCCGGGGTCTATGCCGAGAAACACGCGATCCTCGCCGAAGCCTCAGCGCCCCTCCTCCTCGCCGCCTCGGACTGGACCGAGGCGGCCGCCCGTGACCTCGCCCCGGAGACCACACCGATCGCACGGATCGATCTCGCCTTCCCGACCGGCGTTTTCCGGCCGCAGGATCGCCAAGGACTCCGCCGTCAGCTCAGGCTGCCGCTCGAGAACGTGCTGGTGATGTTCGCAGCCGCCATCGCCGATGCACCCGGCAAGGGGACCTCCGAACTCGCCGCGCTCCTGCGACGGATCGCACGGCCGGGGCTCAGCTTCGTCGCCGTCGGCCGCCTCGACGACCCGGCATCTCTCGACATTCCGAACCTCATCGTGGCCGGCCCGATCAACGAAGAGACGGTGCTGGCGCGCTGGTACGGGGCGTGCGACCTCTACATCACCGCGAGCCGGCAGGAGACTTTCGGGCAGACGGCCGTCGAAGCCGGTCTCTGTGGCACTCCGACAGTCAGCTACGATGCGACCGGCCTCGCGACGGCCGTGATCGACCGCATATCCGGACGTCTGGCTCCGGTGGCACCCATCGCCTTGGAAGCCGCGCTCCGCGATCTGATCGCCGATGTACCGGCGCGCCGGCAACTCGGGTTCCTCGGACGCATCGCCCTGGAAAGCCGAAACAGCCACGCCGCGGCAGCTATGCGATTGAACGACATCCTTGTCGCGCGTCATATCCTGCCGCCTTCGGCTGGCGCAGCGCGTCTTCGGTTTACCCTTCAAACGCTATCGCAGTTCGCAATGGCCGAGATCCCTGCGATGGGGCGGGTGGGGACGATCCCGGCGCTCTCATCCCCACTCGTTCGGTTCGTGCGACGCATGAAACAGGCTGTGCTGGGACGCGAGATGCCGCTCTGGCTACGCTGGGTCCTCTATATCGCGGCGATTCTGCGCATGGCCCTCGACCATCGCGGATCCAGGCCGGCGTCACGATGACTCCGCCGTTGGACGCACCGCCAATGGACGATTCAGCATGCCGGATTTACGTGGATCACACGCATCTCCGTGGGCACGTGACCGGCATCGAGCGCGTCGCCATCGACCTGTTCCGTCCAGAGACGCTGCAGCCACATCCCGTCACATTGATCCGCTCCACCGGCCTGGCCGGGATGATCGCCGCCCAGCAACTCGGATTTCCGATCCGGATGCTTCGCGACCGCTCCGCGCTGTTCATCTTCCCAGGTTTCCCGCCAAGCCCCTTCGTCGCGCTGCACCGGCAGCGCTGCATCACCTATGTCCACGACACCTTCCTGCTCACCCGACCCGAGGATCTAAGCTGGAAAAGCCGGCTCTACATGGCACCGAGCTTCGCGTTCGCCCTGCGGTTCGGACGCACCTTCCTGGTCAATTCACGGACCACGGGCGAAGCGGTACGAGCGGTCTGCTCGCGCCGAGCCCTGGTCGCCCTCCTGAGACCTCCCGTTCACGACGTCTTCGGGTTGAGCGACCTGTTCGCGCGGCCACCCTATGAAGCCGGCTCCCCGATTAGGATTCTTGCGATCGGCACGATCGAACCGCGCAAGGATTACCCCGCGGCCATCGCCATCACGGCGGCGCTGAATGCATCCGGCATACCAGCCGAACTCCACGTGGTCGGCCGGGTCGGGTGGGGGGACCATGCCTTCCTGGGAGCGCGACCGCCATTCCTCACGTTACATGGATACTGCGACGACGCCGAGGTCCGGCGCGTGGCGGCTCAATGCCACCTGCTTCTCTCGACCTCAAAAGCAGAGGGGCTCGGACTGCCATTGCTCGAAGTACAGCACGGTGGCCTGCCGATCGCCGCACCCTCGGGACCCGTCTTCTCCGAGGTGTTGGGACGTTCCGGCCTTCTGATCGACACAACTCAACCCGAAAAAGCTGCCTCGGCGATTCTGAGCTGGATCAGCTCCAAAGACTTTGCTGCCGTCCCATCGATATCGCGTGCGAACGTCGCGAGCTGGAACGGCCTTGCCGCCCAGGACGCGGTTCACTTCTCAGCCTTCCTCAAACAGGGAGCCACCGCCTATCAGAATGCCAGAGACGCGCTCATTCAGCACGGCAGAAAGGGTCTGACATGAGGCAACACTTTGTACACAGGCACTAGGCTTAAGTTATACCGCGGCCATAAGCGACAACACGCCGTAGGATTTTTCTTCATCAAGCTTGGTCCGCTAAAATCAACCATCTTTGGGAAACGATGATTCAGAATGGTTCGGGTGTTCCGTCGATAGTAGGGCTCCTTGTGGCATGCGATCTGCGGAACCTCGGGTGTTCGTCGTTTCTCGCGTCGCGATCGTCTCATTCCGGAACGGCACCGATCGGAAATGGGACGAATGCAGTTTGAACGGCAGGTCGGACTTTGCGCTTCAGGAGCGGCCAAGTCGGGAGACGGAACAGATGTTCGACTTCGGAAGCCAGGTTCGCGGGGAGCCGGTGATCGTCGAGACAACACCAAAGAGCAGCTTCGATGGCCGTCTGGCGCTGCGGCGCCTCTGGCGCGGGAAAATCTTGATCCTGCTGAGCGGACTCATGACGGTGATCATCGCCGTGGCACTGCTGAATACGATGACACCAACCTATACAGCCGTCACACAAATCCTGGTCGATCCGGCCGACCTGCCGGTTATTGCGAACGACCTCAGCAATCGCCAGCCGCAAGCCGACAGCGGCGTGTCGATTGCCGAGAGCCAGACTCGCGTCATTCAATCGGACAATGTGTTACGCCGGGTCATCGAGAACCTTGATCTGACGCACGACGAGGAATTCGTTTCGCCTGCCTCGACCAACCCTCTGATGATCCGGGTGAAAGCGATCCTCGGCATGGAAACGCCGCCGGCGAGCCGAGACCCCGTTAATCTCGCGCTGGACAACCTGCGCCTCAAGCTGGGCGTTCGCCGCGCCGAGCGGACTTTCGTGATCGATGTCTACGTGCAGACCCGGGATCCGGAAAAATCGGCGCGGATCGCCAACGGGATTGCAGATGCTTATTTCGCCGAGGAAGCTTCGGCTCGTACCGATGTTGCGCGTCGAGCTTCGGAAGCACTGACGAGCCGTTTGACGGCTTTGCGCCAAGCGGTTGAGGAGGCAGAGCGCAAGGTTCTGCAATATCGCGAGACGAACAAGCTCGTGACATCGAGCGGACGATTACTGAGCGATCAGCAGCTCAGCGATCTGAACCAGCAACTTGTAGCCGCAACTCTCAGGTTGGCAGACGCCAAGTCTCGGCTGGATCAGGCGCGGCGAATGCGGACGGGGGAAGCTGGCACAGCCCTTCCGGAAATGCTGCAGTCGACAGAGATGCAGAACCTAAGGCAGCAATACGCCACCCTTTCGCGGAGTACGGCCGAACTCGCGGCGCGGCTGGGCGATCGCCATCCGGCCATGGCTGATCAGTACGCGCAACAGCGTGATCTTCAGCGACTGATCCAACGTGAGAAGGAGCGGATCATCGATACGTCGCAGAAGGAGCATGATCGCGCCGCCGCCAACGAAGCAGCGGTTCGACGGAGTCTTGAGAGGGCCAAGGTGGAAACCGCCGGGAACGATCGGGCCAACGTGGGTTTGCGCGAGCTTGATCGCGAACTGGATGCCCGTCGGTCGATTTACGAAGCCTTCCTGCGCCGCTCGCGCGAGACAAGCGAGCAAGAGCGCCTGAACAGTTCGAATGTACGGGTTATTTCGTCGGCGACGCCTCCACGCAGCCGCACCTGGCCTCCTTCGCCGAAGGTGGTCTTGCCGTTTGCCCTGCTGGTCGGACTTGCTGTTGGCTCAGGTCTGGCTCTGCTGTCCGGGGCACGGCGCGACCGGCGTTTGGCTTGGCCGGCTACCCAAAAATCGATGTCAGGTGCGCGCAGCTTCCGCGCCGTTGATGCGTGAGAACGTCCGTGAGTGTTCTCGTCCGCGCCACCAAGCCATGGGGAGGTTGGCGCGTTGGATCGCACCATGAGGTAGTGAACGGAGTTGTTCTACGCGGGGTGGATCAAACCGACCATTTAGATGGGCAGGGCATCTTTTGACCAACAGCGACGGCAGGAGAAATCAGGGGAGTTGCTCAGGCGACGACAGGCGTGTTCGCCTGTTCGACATCACGTTCACGCCCGGATCGGCCGTCGAAATCCTCTCTGTCGCCCGCGACCAATCTGTCACGGGTCCGCGCTTGATCGTGACGGCAAACCTCGATCACATCGTTACGCTTTCCGAAAACGTAGCATTCAGGAAAGCTTATGATCGGGCCGTTGCAAGAACGCTCGACGGAATGCCGCTGGTCTGGCTAGCACGGCTCTCCGGTGCGACAACGGCTCGAAGGGTCACTGGACATGACCTCGTGGAGGCAGCCTTCGCCGAGCCATGGCCGGCCGGCCAACGGATCTTCCTTATCTGTGCATCGGAAATCGTCGGCACGCGCCTGACGGAGCGTCTTCTTGCGAAGGGCCTTCCGCGCCACGCCATCGCCGTCACGGTCCCTCCTTACGGATTCGAGGCCGACGAAGCCTACGGGACACAACTCGCGGCGGCAGTGCGCGCGCATGGTACAACGCTGCTGGTGTTCGGGGTTGGCGCTCCCCGATCCGAAATCTGGGTCGATCGCCAGGGTGAAGCCCTCGGGGGCCCAATGGTGCTCGCCGTAGGAGAAGCTTTAAACGTTGCGGCTGGTTTGGTCCCTCGCGCACCCGTGATTCTTCAACGTGCCGGCCTCGAGTGGCTTTTCCGCTTCCTGAACGCGCCACACCGTCTGTTCCGTCGGTATTTTGTCCGATCCTGGCGCTTGGTGGGATTGGTCCTTCGAAGGTTTTTCGTCAGACACAATCCTCAAAGAGCCACGACAGCATCCACACCAAGCGGTGCACGCGATACACCTTGATCCGGGTTCAGACACCGGGAATTTTCAGGAAACGACCTTGTCGGGGATAAAAAGATCCGGATGACGTAGTCGGAGGGAGAGGATCAACGTCATGGTCTTAAGATCGGTGATCTCACCTCGGTCGGTCATGGCGGCAAGCTCGTTCAGTGCCAATTCTCGGACAATGATGTCCTCGTGCTCCCCGGCGAGACCCCCTCCTGGGCCAACACGATCGACAGCGTCGTAAGCCCCCAGAAACAGATCGATCTGCTCGGTCGATATTCCTGGCATGCTCCAGGCGCAGGTAACGAATTCCAGCTTTCCGAGACGTACGCCGGTCTCCTCAAAGGCTTCGCGTCGCGCGCCATCGTCCGCTTCGGCCTCATCGAGGAGGCCGGCAGGGACCTCAAGAACGGATGTCGCGCCGGCAGCGTAGAAGGCAGGGGCACGAAATTGCTCGACCAGCAGTGCGACGCGGCGAAGTGGGTCATAGGGGAGGACCGCGGCGGCGCGTCCGTGATCCTCGATCTCGCGCGCGAGACGGGTACCATCGCCCATCGTTACCTCTGCGACGAGGAACCGGCTCCAGCCGTCGTGCACAATCCGGGTGCCGCGGATATTTGGCGCCATTCTGCTCTCCCCGTTCAGATCACCGCGGTCAGGGCGATCGGATGTTTCGGGGCCTAGCAGGAGCTTGGCGCATCATTGAGGCGAGCCCGGCGTGATTTCCGTCGCGCTTCTGCGGATTGTGAATGACACATGGGTGGCCGTCGCATCCTGGCTCAAGAGGATGTCGCCCTCTTGGCGGACCAGATGCGGGATATCGATCGCCGACATCGGATCAGTACAGGTCACAACTAGAATTGTGCCTGGCGAGAGCCTCCGCAGCGCCTTTCGGGTGCGAAGCGTGGGCAAGGGGCATTTCAGGCCGCTGAGATCAAGGCGCAGGGTTGAATCATCCGCCATCCGCATCCCCTAACCCGCTCATATGCTCAACTCCAGGCGGATCGCTTAAACATAGCAAAACCCCGGCAAACAGGAACGACTGCCCACCGGAACCTCGGGGTTAGGTTAAGGTTCTGACGTGTCCGGATCTTAAAATCAGTGACCGTAAGCCGGGTATCCATAGTCATAAGCGTATCACGGTCCGCTGTGGCCGTACGCCCCATATCCAGCGCCGACATAGCCCCGGTCATAATGCGTGCGGCCTCCAAAGGTGAAAAATCGCTCAAGTGAACGGAGGGTTCGGCGATTCATCTCCCTCAGGATCAGTGAAGCGAACCGGTGCGTGTTCCCTCCTACATTCCGGCGGAGATGGGGCCCACGATCCGGTCCCGAGACAGTCAGAAGATGCACTGGGTGAAAGCTGGCTCAACCGAGCGCTGCCAAGGCCCCTCGTAATCCGCAAGGCGGTCCTCAGCGAGAGACCGTCCAGCAGCGACGATTGCTTCGAGTGGCTGCAGAAAGTGGGATTCGTCCCGCCCGTGGCCATCCTTTCGAGCACGGGCGACAAGCCCCGCTCGAGCGATCATCAGCGCTTCGGCAGCAACAGCCCCAAGAGGGCGACCGACGATGCGGGCGGCGAGCCCGAGACGCGGCACCGTCGCGCGCAGGCATTCTCGATCGCTGGCGGACCAGTCCTTGACGATATCCCAGGCAGCTGCCAGCGCCGCTTCATCGTAGAGCAACCCGACCCAGAAAGCGGCCTGTGCGGCAATCATCGCGGGTCCACCGACATCGGCACCCCGCATTTCGATGAAGCGCTTGAGGCGGACCTCCGGAAAGGCGGTCGAGGCATGGTTGGCCCAGTCCGACACCGTTGCGCGCTCACCCGGCAGGGCAGCCAGACGGCCGGCCATCAGGTCGCGGAACGAGGCGCCGGACACGTCGTGGTAGGTCTCACCACGCTTGACGAAATACATCGGCATGTCGAGGAGCCAATCGACGTAGGATTCGTATCCGAACCCTGCCTCGAAAGCGCGCGGCAGCATGCCGGTCCGATCGCCATCGGTATCGCGCCAGATCTCCGACCGCCGCGAAAGATATCCGTTCGGACGTCCATCGGTGAACGGGGAATTGGCGAAGAGCGCCGTCGCCACGGGTTGAAGAGCCAGCGCCACGCGCATCTTGGCCACCATATCGGCCTCGGAGGCGAAATCGAGATTCACCTGTACGGTGGCGGTCCGCAGCATCATGTCGAGACCGAGGCTGCCGACCTTCGGCATATACGACGCCATGATCTTGTAGCGGCTCTTCGGCATCACAGGGGTTTCCTCCCGTGTCCACTTGGGACTCATCCCGAGATCGAGGAATCCGATGCCGAGGCCGTCGGCCACCCGGGAAGTGGCATCCAAATGCGCCTGCAGTTCGGCGGTAGTCGCATGGACATCCGGGAGCGGGGCACCAGACAATTCGAACTGTCCGCCCGGCTCCAGGGAGATCGCTCCCCCCTCCGCACCCGCGAGGCCGATCAGATGCCCAGCATCCTCGATCGCCTCCCAGCCGGTTTCCTGCGCGACCCCCTGCAACAGCGCATGAATGCCGTTTGGCCCTTCGTAGGGAACCGGACGATTACCGTCGCGATAGAAGGGGACCTTCTCGTGCTCCGTGCCGATGGCGAAGCGATCCCGCGGCTTCTCGCCCTCGGCAAACCAAGCGATGAGTTCGTCACGCGTGGTCAGGGGCGTCGTATCGGACGTATCGCGCGCCATGCGCAGCCTCTTCAGAAGGTCGTTCAAGGGAGAGGCGCGCCGGACCGCAGCAGCGTGGCCTCTATCTGGTCAACTCGCCTCATAGGCCAGGGGACCCCGGCGAACAACGCGGGACCAGACTGCCTCAGCGTGCGTCACCGAGGACAGACTGGACGAGCGCGAGCACCGCCACAGCTGCTGTGTCGCCCCTCAGGATGCGAGGACCGAGCGATAAGGCAACCGTATTCGGACGCTCCAGGATAAGGGCGCGCTCCTCGGGTGCGAAGCCGCCCTCCGGGCCGACCAATACTGCGAGGGGCGGCGGCGCGGCAGGATTGGCCACCTGACGCAGCGCGAGAATTGGATCTGACACCGAGGCGTCCTCGTCGCAGAACACCAACAGACGCAAAGGGTTGAGGTCGGCAAGCGCAGCAGGAAGCTTGGCGACGTCCTGGATGACAGGGATCTCGAGGATGCCGCATTGTTCGGCGGCTTCGATCGTGTTGGAGCGCAAGCGATCGATATTGAGCCGCTCGTTTTGGGTGTAGCGAGTCAGAACCGGCCTGAGCGTTCCAACTCCCATCTCGACCGCTTTCTGGGCCATGTAATCGAGACGTGCCGTCTTCAGGGGGGCAAAAAGGTAGTGCAGGTCTGCACGCTCCGGCTGTTGGCGTGTGCGCTCTCGCACGATCAGGTCAGCGCTCTTGCGGCCGGTCGGCGCGATCTCGGCACTCCACTCGCCGTCCCGCCCATTGAACAACAGCACCGGATCCGTCGGTCCTCGCCGCAGGACATTCAGGAGATAGTTGGCCTGCGCCCGGTCCAACGGGAGCGTGGCCCCGGGCAAGAGTTGGGCTTCGACATAGAGACGCGGTGCGGTGAAGTCATAAGCGGCCATGACCGGTGTGGTCGCGTGGGGTGTTTCAGCTGTCAACGGCTCAGGCTCAACCGGGCCGCCCTGATGCTGATCCGCAACACGCCGAAACATTGCGCCGCGAATCCACATTCGATCCGGGTGTAGCGTTTGCAGCTTGAAAGACGCCACATTCCTATGCCGAAACAATGTGAAGAACGGAGTGCGCTCAGAAGCAGGCGCGTCCCAACGCGAAACAGGCCATTCCGCAGCCGGCGACTGGGCTGAGCCAGCCGGATCCACGCGTGGTGGGAGAAGGGATTTCGAATCATGTCGTTCAAAACCATCGCCGCCGCTGCTGTCGCCGGTGCGGTCCTGTTCAGCGGGCAGGCTTTCGCACAGGCTGCCGAATGCGGCGAAATCCAGCAGACGCTTCAGGCCCGAAAGGACCTCATCGGCAAGGCGAACGCCGCTTCGAACTCGAAGAAGAAGATGACGCCCGCCGAAGCCTGCACGCTCTTCGGGAAGCTCCAGGCCAACGGCGTCGCCGGGTTGAAGTGGATCACCGCCAACAAGGAGTGGTGCTCGATCCCGGACTCCTTCGCCGAGGGCTTCAAGGCCGATCATACCAAGGTGTCCGGCATCCGGACGCAGGTCTGCGGCGTCGCCGCCAAGGCCGCTAAGATGGAGGCTCAGGCCCGGGCACAAGCCCAGAACGGTGGTGGCGGCGGCGGTTTGCTCGGCGGTCCGGGGCTGACCGGAAGCTTGAAGATGCCGCAGGGCGCCCTCTGACCCGGTGCCATCGCATTCGTTGACAGGCCTGGTCGCGTCGACTTGCAGGCACCGAGCGGGCCGATGACCGATGCGGGCTCCCACGGGGCGGACCACCGCGTCGCCGACGCCGTAGCCGGCCATTGGGTCGACCGGGTGGCGCCGCAGCGGGCACGCCCTTACCTCCGGCTTGCCCGGATCGATCGGCCGATTGGCTGGTGGCTGCTGTTGCTACCGTGCTTGTGGTCGTCCGCGCTCGCAGCCATCGCGAGCGGGGCAGCCGCTCCCAGCCCTCTCCACCTGGTGCTGTTCTTCATCGGGTCGGTAGCCATGCGCGGCGCCGGTTCGACCTACAATGACATCGCCGACCGCGATCTTGATGCGCAGGTGGAGCGGACTCGCTCCCGTCCGCTTCCTTCGGGCCAGATCCGGGCGCGCCACGCCGCGCTGTTCCTCGTGGTCCAGTCCTTGGTCGGCCTTGCCGTCCTGCTGCAATTCAATGCTGTGGCAATCGCCGTCGGAATCGCTTCCCTGATACCCGTCGCCATCTATCCGTTCATGAAACGGATCATGCCGGTGCCGCAGGCGGTTCTCGGTCTCGCCTTCGCCTGGGGCGCACTGATGGGGTGGGTGGCGGTGTTCGGGCAGCTCAATGCGCCTGCCCTGCTGCTCTACGCCGGCACCATCGCCTGGGTGATCGGCTACGATACGATCTACGCGGTCCAGGATATCGAGGACGACGAGATCGCCGGAATCCGCTCGTCGGCACGCTTCTTCGGCCGTCGGATGCGGGGGGCGATCGGGCTTTGCTATGGAGCCAGCGTCGGCTTCATCGCAGCAGCTGCACTCCTGGCTGGTGCTGGTGCCGTTGGTCTCTTCGGCGTCATCCTGTTCGCTGCTCATCTCGGTTCGCAGGTGCTGCGCCTCGACACGCGCGACGGACGCGGGGCGCTCATGCTGTTCCGATCAAATCGACAGGCGGGTCTGATCCTGTTTCTTAGTCTCGCGGCAGATGCTGCTTTGAAGCAGATTGTCGGCTGACGCCGACTCAATCTGTGAAGTTGATCAGCAGCGGGCGCCGGAGATGATTTCGCTCTCACCGCGATGGATCAGGGGGCGGACCGGAAGAGCACCGGTCTTGCGCCTGACGAGGAAGCGCGGGCGGCGACCGTTTAGCAGACCGTGACGGCGACGAGTGCGGGTCCGACCGAGAGCAACCGGACCGAGCTGGTTCGACACACTCGCCAGTTCGCCATCCTCCTTGACGATCATACGCGGCAATCCGGACTTGGCTGCGAAGTCCCGCCAGTGCGCCACCACCTCATTCTCACAGAATGGCCCGAGCCGGGTCACCACTCCGCCGGCAGCGTCGACGAGCAAGAGGTCAAAACGATCCTCGCCACAGGCATCCGAATCATCCTCAGCGAAGGCTAGAGCGATACCGGCCGGGCGACGCGCTCCGCTGTGCGTGATCACCGGCAGATCGGATGCAGCGAATGCGGCGAAAAGCTCTTCAAAGGAGCCCGCCGGGGACATCCCATTCATGTTCGCGAAAGTCTTCATGGCTCGTACACCCTGTTGGTCCCGGCAACCTCTGTGGGCCACCCGTCTATGACAAGCAGAATTGCGTCTAACCTCCTCAGACCACCTTAAGAGTGAGCGTTAAGCGAGTATGGACAAGGGAGAAGCAGCCAGAATGCTCAACGTTTCCTTGCCGGGTTCAACGACATTCGTGCGTATCGAGATCTGCGGAGCTCCGCTTGTGACAATCCGCTCAGCACCTTAGAACAGGCGAGGCGCTTCCCGGCACACGCGAATGACGAGCGAACGGGCCTCGGCGCCAAGCCCAATTCCCATTACCTATCTGGAGACGCATGTCCCACCCGATCGCCTCAGACGCCGTGCATGCCCTCCTCCCCGCCTTGCGCGCTACGATCCGAGAGGCGGCAGCCCTCGCCCTGCCGTTCTTCAAAGCTGGTGGACAGACGGGCGCACGTGTCTGGTCCAAATCCGGCGGCTCCCCGGTAACGGAGGCCGACGTGGCCGTTGACACGTTCCTGAAGGTACGGCTCAGCGCGATGCTACCCCGGGCGGCGTGGCTTTCAGAGGAAACCAGCGACAATCCCGTCCGGCTTGAAGCCGATCTTGTCTGGATCGTCGACCCGATCGACGGAACGCGAGCATTCATGTCGGGACACCCGGACTGGTCCATCGCCGTGGCCCTGCTGTCGGGCGGGCAGCCGGTCCTCGGTTTCGTGCATGCCCCCGTAACGGACACCTTCTACGAGGCGGCCGCGGGGTTGGGGGCGACGCGGAACGGCCAGACCATCGCAGCCTCAGACCATGCCGGTGTCGATGGTGCCCGGGTGACCGGCCCGAAACCGATGATGGATCGGCTGGCACGCGGCGCCGGCTCGGCGGGGACCCGAGCCGACCTCGTTGCTGTGGAACGCGTTCCGTCCCTGGCTCTGAGGGTCGTTCGGGTCGCTGAAGGCTCCATCGATGTCGGCTTGGTTTCTCCCAATGCCCGAGATTGGGATCTCGCCGGTGCCGACCTGATCCTCCGCGAAGCAGGGGGAACCGTCTGCGATCTCAAGGGGCATCCCACGACCTACAATCGTCCGGACCCCGTCCATGGCGAGCTCGTCGCGGTGTCGCGCGGCCTTCGAGATGGCGTCGTGGCAGCCATGGGTCAGCTCTGATCCGATCCACGACACCCCACTCGGATGCCAAATAGCAAAGCCCGACACCATGGTGCCGGGCTCGACGTCACTTCGTTTGACTTTCCAGGACTGAAGCGCCGATCACGCCTCCAAACGGAACTTGGTGGCTACTTTGATCAGTGATGCTCGCGCAACGCGATAGCTTCAGGCGCCATACCAAAGCGCTCAGCAAGATGCCAACGCAATTCGCGTGCCGAATGGTAGTTGTAAGAAGTATCGATAAGGTGGCTGAGATCAATGGTCTTAGCTTCATGTGCCATCGACTGCTTCAGACGATCCACCTTGAAGGTCGCCGCATCAGTAACGGGCGAACGGGCGCCACGGCGCCGGGTGTATTCAAACAACATATTTTTCTTGTGTGCTTTCAAAAACGTGCAGGTTTTGCTTGCCGTATCTCGGACGTTTCAGCCCAAAACGAGCTTGGTACGTCGTTGGTGCTAAAGTTTTACCGAAGTCCGATCCGATTCACGCCACAAATCCTGTGGGGAACCGTCATGACCATCGGCAGCGGAAGCCTCGTCAGAGGCCCTGGAGGGTGACGCCAGCCCAAGGGCTGGCGCCGGGAGCGTCAGGCCGCCTGGAGGTTACCAGCCGAGTCCTTGCCGCTGCGCTTGTCGGTCTGAATCTCGTAGGAGATCTTCTGACCTTCGATCAGATTGCGCATGCCAGCGCGCTCGACTGCGGAGATGTGAACGAACACATCCTTGCCGCCGTCGTCAGGCTGAATGAAGCCGTAGCCCTTGGTCTCGTTGAACCACTTTACAGTACCGGTATTCACGAAATAGATCCTCGTATCGTTCGTCGATCAACAGCCTGCGTCTACTCGACGCAAGCAGCGGATCCTCTTCGGTAGGCCTGACGGAATCAGCAGGACGTGAGACGCTTGACGGTACAAGATCTCAGCTCACCGATACCCGCTACAACTCATGTAGTCCGATCATGCGGCCGCAACAAGGCATTCGATCCGACCTAAGAGCACTCTGGCGGGGCGGGCGGGGGCGCAGCCCCTGTGTTAATTGCCCCCCCGACCGCATATAAAAGTTCCCGAGCAGGCAGTTAGGCGATTCATGGCGGGCATCTCAGTTTCCCTCGAAGGGGCGAACATTCAGCTTTCATTCCAGAAGGACGATCAAGCGACAGCGGTCGTTATGGACGCGCGGGCTGCGCGCGCGCTCGTCCGCGCAGTGGGCCAACTTTTGACCGCCATCGACGAGCCTGATGACGGAGATATTCCGGATGACCTGAGCGACGAAGACATCGCAATGCTCGATGTCACATCGTCAGCCATCGAAGTCGGGACTGACGAACAGGGCCAAGCTGTCGTAGCGTTGCAAGCGGGTGCCCTACCCCCCTTTCAGCTGCGCCTAACCGACGAAGAGGCCCGTCACGTTGCGACGAGCCTCTCCGAAATTCTCAGCGCACCGCGCGATGTGCGCGCTTCACACGGGGATCATTGACGAGGATCACATCCTGACGCCGGGGTCGGTCGGGCCGCCCGGCAGATAATCCGGCTCGGAGCCCGGGCCGGCCGGCTCGCCAATCCCGGGATCGTTAACCGGATACGGCGTTCGAGGACCGGTCGGTCCGATGTCGGGTTCTTCGTCAGGCGTAGGCGGGGTGGGCAGATCACCGGGAATCCCACCCGGCAAAGGCTCGGGAATCGGCAGGCCGGGATTGGCCATTTCATGGTTGGCCATGCGAAGCCTCCTGTTCTTGTCTGCGAGATGCCTGAACCAACACGGTCGAGCAGGGCGGGGTTCCGCCGGGAACCCGCATCCGATCGGACCCGTTCAGTTCCACATCCTCACCCAGGTCCGGAGAGTTCTGAATGGTTGATATCAGGCAGGCTAATGTCTCGATCATCGCAACCGCCGGCTTTGAAGAGACATAGCTGACGGTTCCGCAAAGCAAGCTGAATCAAGCCGGCGCGATTGTTCACATTGCTGCCCCAAAGTCTCGGAGTGGATCGGAATCTATTCGTGGACGGGACAGGGCGGACTGGAGAAAGAACGTCGGCTACGATCAGAACATCGAAACTATAAACCAGAACGGCTACGATGCGCTGATACTTCCTGGCGGACAGATCAACCGGGACAAGTTGCGCCTTAAGCCAAGCGCTTTGGATCTCATTTGAAGGTTTGTGGAGTCCGGCAGGGACGTGGCCGCCATCTGTCACGCGCCCTGGCTTCTCATCGAGGTCGGGGCGGCGAAGGGTCGTCGGATGACCTCATTCGCGTCGATCCACACGGATGTCGTCAACGCCGGCGCGGAGCGGCAAGATCCGCCGGTGGTTGCCGATCAAGGCATCGTCACGAGCCGTAACCTGGGCGAGCTCGATGCTTTCAGTGCCAAGATCATCGAGGAGATCGAACAATGGAATCACGGCGTTCGACGGCTTGCCGCCTAGGGGCCTCCCATATCAGCAGCCCGTGAGCGGTCAGAGATCGCGCGCGGTCCGTCGGCGGGATCAGTGCTTGATGACCGTTTTCTGAATCTTTGCTTGATCCGGGACGGCGCCGGCGAAGAGCTCAGACAGCCGACGCTGATCAAGAGTCCTGGCGAAGTCGGAAGCCGCCTCAACGCGGGCCGTCCCTTCCGAGGAGCGCGATGTGATCGACCCGGTGGTGAGGGGATCAGCGGCATCCGCCGGAACTCGGACAGAAGAGGCAGGCTCGCGCTGCAGGCGCAAGGTCCAGTGGGCGGCGGTGGAGAGCGCAGCGACCGCGAGGATCGCCTTGATGCCACCCGTCAGGAGGCGTCTCATGTGGTCAGGCCCGAAACTACGCGTTGGCACCCGGCCGGTTCCCCGACCGATTCCTACAGTTGCCGAAGAGCATTAACGACCACCCTCCTGGCGAACAGGCTACGCGTTTCAATTCGGTGCGCTTTATCGATGTGGGCCTTGCGCCACGGCAGCGGTTCCTGTTCCCCGCGTCCGTGACACGCCTGTCGCTACCCGGCCCACAAGGCCTCACAGGAACGCCGCAGAGAACTGGTCCGCATCGCCCCGTCACGACAGACCCCGCCGCCATGCCAAGCCCGAGAGGGTTCGCGAAACCGTCGAGCGCCTCAGCAGCAGGGATCGCCGATGTAGGTGGCGGGAGCGAGGGCGGCAACCGGGAACAGCCGCGTCATTCCGGCTGCGACGATCCGCACGCCGTCGCGAAGGCCTGCAAGGTCGCGCGCTCATTGTCGGACGAGGGGTCCGACAACCGGGCGTAAAGGCCTGCGGCACCTGAGAAAACCTGACGGCCATCTGAATCGTCGCCGAGGAACGCGGCGATTTCATGCATCTCGGCGACCCAGCGTCGGGCCTTCGGGATCATATCGGGGAGATTGCGGGCAAAGCGTGAGAACAGCTCCGGCTCGTTCTCGGCGAGTTCGGCCCGCAGGGCGTCGCCGGCCCCGGCACGATCGGCAGCGAGCACCATGATGGACGCGAGGGCGGTGAGCCCCTTGTTGATGCCGGCATAGGACATTTTCAGGGCCGAAGCGGCGCCGATTCCACCCTCAACGACGCGGAGGTCGACACCGAGGTCGCGTAGAGGTCGCGCGGTTTCCGGAGCCTCACCGGACACATGGACGCGCGGACCCCGCGTGCCGGGCTTCGGCGGCAGGCCGATGATCGCGGCATCCAGGAAGGTCGCACCGGTCGGCCGGATCAGGTCGGCGATCCGCCGGACCGTCACGACGTTGACCGCGTTGCAATCGACATAGACCGGCTTGCGCGTCGCGGTGGCCAGGATCGGGGCGAGCTGTTCGGCCAGCGGCTCGGCCTCGGCGGGGGGTACGATCGAGAGCAGGAGGTCCGCACCCATCAGGCCGACGAGGTCGGTCCCGATCATGCCGGCGGCGCGCGCCCGCGATTGGGTGGCGGAACTCCGTCCGTCGAGGACCGTCAGCACCGTGGCGCCGTTCTCGGTGAGACGGGCCGCGAGGGCGCTGCCCATGGCGCCTGCGGCGAGGATGGCGATGGTCGGCATGGGGCGGGCTTCCTCCGAAACGGGAACGACCACGCCGCGGCTCAGGGCCGCGGCGTGGTCGTCATTCAGGATGCAAGGCGTACGCCTGTCCAGCCGATGCCGTCAGGTGAGCGAGCCGCAGAAGCGCTGGATGCGGGTGCAGGCTTCCTCGAGCGCCGCGTTCGAGGTGGCGTAGGAGATGCGCAGGTTGGGGCCGAGGCCGAAGGCGGAGCCATGGACGGCGGCGACGCCCTCGGCCTGAAGCAGCTCGACCACGAAATCCTCGTCGGTCGCGATGGTCTTGCCGGACGGAGTTTTGCGCCCGATGGTCTCGGCGCAGGACGGATAGACGTAGAACGCGCCCTCGGGCGTCGGGCACTTCAGGCCCTTGGTCTGGTTCAGCATCGACACCACGAGGTCGCGACGGGTGTGGAAGGCCTTGCGGAACTCGCCGAGATGCGCCTGCGTGCCCTCCAGGGCCGCCACCGCCGCCCACTGGGAGATCGACGACGCGCCCGAGGTCTGCTGACCCTGCACGAAATCCATCGCCTTGATCAGGTGCTCCGGCCCGGCGGCGTAGCCGATGCGCCAGCCCGTCATGGCGTAGGCCTTGGAGACGCCGTTCATGGTCAGCGTGCGGTCGTAAAGGCCGGGCTCGATCTGCGCCGGGGTGACGAATTCGAAATCGCCGTAGGTCAGGTGCTCATACATGTCGTCGGTGAGCACCCACACCTGGGGGTGACGCATCAGCACGTCGGTGATCTTCTTCAGCTCGTCGCGGGCATAGGCCGCCCCGGACGGGTTCGACGGCGAGTTGAGGATGATCCACTTGGTCTTCGGGGTGATCACCCGCTCCAGCTCCTCTGGCTGAAGCTTGAAATCATGCGCCATGTCGGTCTCGGCGAAGACCGGCGTCCCGCCGCAGAGCACCACCATCTCGGGGTAGGACACCCAGTAGGGACGCGGGATGACGACCTCGTCACCGGGGTTCAGGGTCGCGAGCAGCGCGTTGTAGATGACGTGCTTGCCGCCGGTGCCGACGATGGTCTGCGACGGCTTGTAGTCGAGCCCGTTCTCGCGCTTGAACTTCTTGGCGATGGCCTCGCGCAGCGGCACGATGCCGGAGACCGGGGGATACTTGGTCTCGCCCCGCCGGATCGCCTCGACGGCCGCATCCTTGATGTGCTGGGGCGTATCGAAATCGGGCTCTCCGACCGAGAGGCTGATTACGTCCATCCCCTGCGCTTTCAGCTCACGGGCCTTCTGCGTCATCGCGATGGTCGCGGACGGCTTCACGCGGGACAAGGCGTCGGCCAGAAAGCCCATGGGTGGTCACTCCCGTACATTTTACGAAGGTCGGATCGAGCGGCGCGGACCGTAGTCGCGCCGCAGCGCACGGGCAAGGGAGACCTGCCGTTGCTGCGGCGTTCCCTCCTGCAACCCAGCGAAGGCTTGAGACGAACGAAAAAACCGCCGCGACTCCGGGAGAGCCGCGGCGGTGAGGCCGTCGATGGGGGGCTGCTGCCCGGCGCCGGCGGGCCGGGTCCGGACTCGTCAGATCCCGCCGAAAACCCAGCGCAGCTTCGACAGGAAGCCACCGCCAGAGCGCTTCTCGCGGATTTCGGCCGGCTCGTCCTTCACCGGGGTCGCAGTCGCGTCGGCCTGGATCAGCCCGAGAGCGGCGGTATCGGTGGTCTCGCGATCGATCAGGATGAAGCCGCCGGTGTCGCGGTTTGCCGTGTAGGCATCGACCGCCACCGCCCGGTCGAGGGTCAGGGTCACGTCGGCGATGTCGTTGGCGGTCAGGCGCGCCGCCGGCTCCGCCTTGCCCGTCTCGGGGTCGATGCGGGTGCGGATCGTGGTGACGACGGCGTTCACCGTCACGGTGCCGATCTTCGCCAGCAGCGTGGCGCCGGGCAGCAACTCGGTCTCGGCGGCCCAGAACAGGCGGGCGTCGAGGCTGTCGGTGACGCGCATCGGCGCATCGGCCGTGACGATCACCGATCCGCGCGAGGCGTCGATCTCGTCGGCGAGCACCAGGGTGACGGACTGGCCCTCCACCGCATGCGGCAGGTCGCCATCGGCGGTGACGATGCGGGCGATGGTCGAGGTCCGGCCCGAGGGCTCCACGATCACGGCGTCGCCAGGCGCCACGCGCCCGCTGGCGATCAGGCCGGCGAACCCGCGGAAATCAGAGTTCGGGCGGTTCACCCACTGCACCGCCATGCGGAAGGGCGCGGCCTGCTCCTCGATGCGCACCGGCACCTCTTCGAGGTATTGCAGCAGCGGTGTGCCGGTGTACCAGGGCGCGGCGGCACCCGGCAGCACGACGTTGTCGCCGTTCTTGGCCGAGAGCGGGATCGCCCGGATCTCGGTGAAGCCGAGCGGCGCCGCAAAGTCCTGAAACGCCGCCAGAAGCTCCTCGAAGCGGGTCTCGGACCAGCCGACGAGGTCCATCTTGTTCACCGCGAGCGCGACCCGCCGGATGCCCAGCAGCGACACCAGCAGCGCATGGCGCCGGGTCTGCCGGGTCAGACCCTGGCGGGCATCCACCAGGATCACGGCCACATCCGCCGTCGAGGCGCCGGTCGCCATGTTGCGGGTGTACTGTTCGTGGCCGGGGGTGTCGGCCACGATGAAGGAGCGCTTGTCGGTAGAGAAGAAGCGGTAGGCAACATCGATGGTGATGCCCTGCTCGCGCTCGGCCTGGAGGCCGTCGACCAAGAGGGCCAGATCGATCTCCGCGCCCTGGGTGCCATGCTTGCGCGAATCGCGCTGCAGCGCCGTCACCTGGTCGTCGAAGATCTGCTTGGTGTCGTGCAGGAGGCGGCCGATCAGCGTCGACTTGCCGTCATCGACGGAGCCGCAGGTGATGAAGCGCAGGACTTCCTTGTTCTGGTGCGCGGTCAGGAAGTCGTCGTAGCCGAAAGCCTGGGGTGCCTGATGGATCGTCATCTTAGAAATAGCCCTCCTGCTTCTTGCGCTCCATGGCGCCGGCTCCGTCCTTGTCGATCACGCGGCCCTGGCGCTCCGAGGTGCGGGCGGCCAGAGTCTCGCCGATGATCTCCGGCAGCGTCGCGGCGTCGCTCTCGACGGCCCCGGTCAGCGGGTAATCGCCGAGGGTGCGGAAACGGACGGAAACCTCCTTCGGCGTCTCGCCGGGCTCGAGCGGCAGGCGCTCGTCATCGACCATGATGAGCTGGCCGTCGCGCTCTACCACCGGTCGGGGCTTGGCAAAGTACAGCGGCACGATCGGGATCTGCTCCTGCTCGATGTAGAGCCAGACGTCGAGTTCGGTCCAATTGGAGAGCGGGAACACCCGCAGCGACTCGCCGCGCTTCTTCTTCATATTGTAGAGGTGCCAGGGTTCGGCGCGCTGGCGCTTGGGGTCCCAGCGATGCTGGGCCGTGCGCAGGCTGACGATGCGCTCCTTGGCGCGGGACGCCTCCTCGTCGCGACGCGCCCCGCCGAAGGCCGCATCGAACTTGTGCTTGTCGAGGGCCTGACGCAGCGCCTGCGTCTTCATCACGTCGGTATGGACTTCCGAACCGTGGCTGACCGGGCCGATGCCGCGGGCCAAGCCATCCTGGTTGGTGTGGACGAGGAGATCCAGGCCGAGTTCCTGGGCGCGCCGATCACGGAACGCGATCATCTCCTTGAACTTCCACGTGGTGTCGATGTGCATCAGGGGGAACGGCAGGCGGCCGGGCGCGAAAGCCTTCAGCGCCAGATGCAGCAGCACCGACGAATCCTTGCCGATGGAATAGAGCATCACCGGGTTCTCGGTCTCGGCGACCGTCTCCCGCATGATGTGGATGCTCTCGGCCTCCAGGCGCTGCAGGTGCGTCAGCCGCGCGGACCGGCTCGCCGCCTGGGTGGTGAGGGGTGCGGCGCTCATCGGGCCATCTCCAGAGGTTTGGTGTGAAGGGTGGTTTCGAAGGCGGCCGCCTCCTGACCGGGTGCGACGTCTTCTTCGGGCGCGTGGACATGCAGGCCACACTCCTTCTTGGAGGCCTGCTCCCACCACCAGCGGCCGGCGCGCTCATCCTCTCCGACCCGGATCGCGCGGGTGCAAGGGGCGCACCCGATCGACGGGAAGCCGCGATCATGCAGCACATTGTAGGGCACGTAGTTTTCCGAGACGAAGCGCTCGACGTTGGCACGGGTCCAATCGGCGAGCGGATTGATCTTGATCAGGCCCCGCCCTTCATCCGCCTCGGCCAGGGGCGTCTCGGCCCGGTTCGCCGACTGTCCGGCGCGAAGGCCGGTGAGCCAGCCGGCGGCTCCCGCCAGCGCTCGACCCAGGGGCTCGACCTTGCGGAAGCCGCAGCAGGCCTGCCGCGCGGCGACCGAATGGCGGAACCCGTTGATACCGGACTCGGCCACGAAGCGCTCCTCGGCCTCGCGCTCGGGCGCATAGGCGCGGATGCGGATGCCGTAGGCCGATTCGGTCTCGGTCCATGTGTCGTAGGTCTCAGGGTAGAGCCGTCCGGTGTCGAGGGTGACGATCTCTGTCCGGCCCTTGTGCATCGCCACCGCGTGGGTGAGCGCCTGATCCTCGATCCCGAGGCTCGTGGTGAAGACCAGACGGCCCGGTACCGTCGACTCGATGAGTGCGATCCGGCCCTTGAGGTCGAGTCCCGCCAGGGCGGAGGCGAGGTCGCGCGCCGTGTTTTCCAGTTGAGAGGTCATCAGAGACTTTGCGATGCTGGCTTGTCTGAAGTGTGAAATGTTCGCTATAACGAACGCTGTCAAGGCATGGCGGCTATCTCCAGGGGGCAAACCCCACCGGCGATGCTCCTTGCGGCAACGGGCTCGGACGTATTCTGTTGCCCAACGAGGAAACTTCCTTCTCCATCGGACAGCGTTGCGTGCCGTCCCGCACGCCAACGCCGCTCACGAACCCGCGAGGCCAGCTTGGATTCGATCGATCTAAAGATCCTGGCGCTGCTCCAGCACGACGCCACCCTGTCCATCGCCACCATCGGCGAAAAGGTCGGCCTGTCGCAGACGCCGTGCTGGAAGCGCATCCAGCGCCTCGAGGCGGATGGCGTCATCGACCGGCGCGTGGCCGTACTCGATCCGGTGAAGCTCGGCCTCGGGCTGACTGTGTTCGTCTCCATCGAGACGGCGGATCACTCGCGCGAATGGCTCGAACGCTTCGCCGAGACCGTCTCGGCGATGCCCGAGGTGCTGGAATTCTACCGCATGGCAGGGGACGTGGATTACATGCTCCGCGTCGTCGTCGCCGATATGCGCGCCTACGATACGTTCTATAAGCATCTCATCGCGACTCTGCCGCTCAAGAACGTGACCTCCCGCTTCGCGATGGAGAAGGTCAAATCCACCACCGCGCTGCCCCTCCCGGCCCCGCCTGCCAACGGTCGCTTCACCCCGACCCTGTCGGTGGTGGCCGGAGAATAGAATTCTCTTTTGCCCTGCTCGCGCAGGCAGCTCCTTCTACCGTGACGTCGTTCTGTAAAACGGACAACCCCGTTGACAGCCGGCCTCTCAGGACGACATGGCTTTCCTTATGGCACGACACGCGATCCTTCCCCGCACGGCTCCCTTCGGCGACACCGAACGCGCGAGCCTCGACGCCGTCCTCGGCGCCGCCACCCCGATACAGCGCGCCTGGCTGGCTGGCTTTCTGGCCGGCCTCGACGCCGGCGGAGCGCCGCAGGCCGCTGCCGTCCCGGCCGCGCCGCCAAAGGCGGCCGAGCCCCTGACCATCCTGTTCGCCAGTGAATCCGGAAATTCCGAGACGCTCGCCAACAACATGGCCAAGCTCGCCCGCAAGAACGGCTTCAAGCCGAAGGTGGTCGATTTCGCCGATCTCGAGATCGCCAGCCTCGCCAAGGAGAAGCGCATCGTCGCCATCGCGGCGACCTGGGGCGAGGGCGAGCCGCCGGCCCGCGCGACGCGCGCCTACAACGAGCTGATGGGCGACGGCGCCCCGCGGCTGGACGGCGTCTCGTTCGGCGTGCTCTCGCTGGGCGACACCTCCTATGCCGAGTTCTGCGCCATCGGAAAGGCGCTCGACGCCCGCTTCGAAGCCCTGGGCGGCATCCGCGCCCACGAGCGCGCCGACCTCGACCTCGACTTCGAGACCCCCGCAGCGGCCTGGATCAAGGACACCCTGAAGGCGCTCACCCCCCCGCCGAGCGCCGACAACGTGGTAGCCGTCGATTTCGCCGCGCGGGTCGCGGGCGACGAGGACGACGACGTCGAGCCGAGCCGCGAGCCCAAGGTGGTCGAGGTCGTCGACCATGTGAACCTGAACTCATCGCGCTCCGACAAGGAGACCATCCACCTCGCCCTCGAATTTGAGGACGGAGCCCCCGCCTACGAGCCGGGTGATTCGCTGGAGATCTATCCGGAGAACGACCCGGCCCTGGTCGACGAGATCCTCGCCGCCACCGGCCTGTCCGGCGACGCGGCGCTGCGCCAGGCCCTGCTGGCGGAGCGGGACATCACCACCCTGTCGGCGACGACCGTGGAGCGCTTCGTCAAGGCCACCGGCCATGCCGAGGCGCAGAAGCTCATCGATAGCGGCGAGGCCAAGGCCTGGATCGAGGGGCGCCACCTCATCGATCTCATCCAGAGCTTCCCGGCCACGCTCACGGCCGAGCACCTCGGCACCATCACCCGGCCGCTGCCGCCGCGGGCCTATTCCATCGCCTCATCACGGAAGGAGGTGGGCGACGAGGTCCACCTCGTGATCGCGGCGGTGCGCTACGAGACCCATGGCCGGGCGCGCTCGGGTGTGGCCTCGACCCATGTGGCCGACCGCATCCGCAACGGTGCCAAGCTGCGGGTGAAGCTGAAGCCGAACCGGCACTTCCGCCTGCCGCAGGACCCCGCCACCGACATCATCATGGTGGGCCCGGGCACCGGCGTCGCCCCGTTCCGCGCCTTCGTGCAGGAGCGCCGGGCCGTCGCGGCCCCGGGCCGTTCCTGGCTGTTCTTCGGCGACCGCCACTTCACCCACGACTTCCTGTACCAGCTCGAATGGCAGGAGGCCCTGGAGGACACGTCGCTGACCCAGATCGACGTGGCCTTCTCGCGCGACCAGCCGGAGAAGATCTACGTGCAGGACCGCATCGCCCAGCACGCGAAGGAGGTCGTCGCCTGGCTCGACGGCGGCGCCAGCTTCTACGTCTGCGGCGACGCCACCCGGATGGCCAAGGACGTCCGCAACGCCGTGGTGAAGGCCTTTCAGGACGTGAAGGCGCTCAGCCCCGCCGACGCGGAAGCGGCGGTGGCCGCCCTGGAGAAGGCGCACCGCTACCAGCAGGACGTTTACTAGGACGCGAGCATGAACCTCCCCCCTCCGCGGGGAGGGTGCCTGCGGAGCAGGCGGGAGAGGGGCAACCTCTCCGGATAGGGCGCTCCCCTCACCCGACCCGCTTCGCGGGCCACCCTCTCCCGCAGAGGAGAGAGGGAAGAGCCCGCACCGCTGAACTTCGAAAAGACCGGAAAGCCCGCCATGGCCGACAAGACCACCATCCGCACCTACGAGACCCCGCCCACCGACCGCCCGATCTCGGACGCGGAAGCGGCGCGCGCGGCCGGTCTGGCCGCCAACGAACACATCAAGATCGCCAGCGGCTACCTGCGCGGGACCCTCGCTGACGGCCTGCTGAAGCACGCCACCGGCGCCATCTCGGAGGATGACGGGCAGCTCGTGAAGTTCCACGGGATGTACCTGCAGGACGACCGCGACATCCGGGCCGAGCGCACCAAGAAGAAGCTCGAGAAGGCCTACAGCTTCATGATCCGCCTGCGCATCGCCGGCGGCGTCGTCACCCCGAAGCAGTGGCTGGCCTTGGACGAGATCGCCACGACCTACGCGGGCGGCGCGCTGCGCGCGACCACGCGCCAGACCTTCCAGTATCACGGCGTCATCAAGTCGAACCTGAAGCGCACGATGGCGGCCATCGACGCGACGCTCCTCGACACCATCGCGGCCTGCGGCGACGTCAACCGCAACGTCATGGCGGCGACCAACCCGGCCCAGACCGGCGCCCACAAGGCCGCCTACCAGCTCGCCAAGGACATCTCCGACTCGCTCCTGCCCAAGACCAGCGCCTGGCGCGAGATCTGGCTCGATGGCGAGCGCGTGGTCGGCGGCGAGGAGGTGGCCGAAGTCGAGCCGGTCTACGGCAAGACCTACCTGCCGCGGAAGTTCAAGACCGTGGTGGCGGTGCCCCCGTCCAACGAGGTGGACATCTTCGCCCACGATCTCGGCTTCATCGCCATCCTGGACGAGACGGGCAAAGTCACCGGCTGGAACGTCACGGTGGGCGGCGGCATGGGCATGACCCATGGCGAGACCGACACCTTCCCGCGCACCGCCGACGTGATGTGCTTCGTCGAACCGGCGGACGCCCTGAAGGTCGCCGAGGCCGTGATGACGGTGCAGCGCGACTGGGGCAACCGCAAGGTCCGCAAGAACGCCCGCCTGAAATACACCATCGAGCGTTACGGCCTCGCAGCCTTCCGGGCCGAGGTCGAGACGCGCGTCGGCAAGCCGCTCGCCGATCCGAAGCCTTTCGCTTTCACCGGCAACGGCGACCGCTACGGCTGGACCGAGGGCGACGACGGGCGCCATCACCTGACGCTCTACGTCGCCTCGGGCCGGATCAAGGATTACGACAACGGTCCGCAGTTGCTCACCGGCCTGCGCCGGATCGCCGAGATCCATCAGGGCGATTTCCGCCTCACCGGCAACCAGAACGTCATCATCGCCAACGTGCCGGCCGAGAAGCGCGCCGAGATCGAGGCGTTGGTGGACCAGTACGGCATGCTGAAGGGCGCGAGCGCGCTGCGCCGCAACTCGATGGCCTGCGTCGCCCTGCCGACCTGCGGCCTGGCGCTGGCTGAGAGCGAGCGTTACCTGCCGGACCTGATGACCGAGCTGGAGACCAGCCTGGCGTCGCACGGGCTCCAGGACGACGAGATCACCATCCGGATGACCGGCTGCCCCAACGGCTGCGCCCGGCCGTTCATCGCCGAGATCGGGCTCGTCGGCCGCGGCCCCGAGCGCTACCACCTCTATCTCGGGGCGGCCTTCGACGGTTCGCGCCTGGGCAAGCTCTTCGCGGAAGACGTCACCGCCTCGGAGATCAAGACGATCCTAGACCCGCTCTTCGCGGCTTATGCCCGGCACAAGCAGGCTGGCGAGCGCTTCGGCGACTACCTCATCCGCGACGGTTACGTGACCCGGACGATCAACGGACCCGACTTCCACGACCACACCGGCGCCCTCAAGAGCGCGGCCTGACCCGGCCTCATCGGTCCGGAGGGTCGAGGCCCTCCGGACGGCTCTCTGCTCCCAGAGAGGGAGGGCCCGCAAGCAGGAAATCGTTGCGATGCAGCATCGGGCCAACGTGCTGCGGCATCCCGCAAGACTAAAGATTCGCCGCGAACTTCGTTAACCCACCGCGCAACCGTTCCGGCCCATCCCCGTTGTCCGTCGAGACAGCCGGGGAGGCCCCAATGGCCAAGCATGAAATTTTGAGCTTCTTCGAACATCGTCGCGATGGCGCCTGGATCTGCGTCAAGCCCTTCACGCTGACGACGAAGGAGAGCCGCGTCGACATTCAGCAGGGTATGCGCTTCGATTACGGCAAGCGCGTCGGCGGCGTCGATCTGGCCGAATACTTGGAGCAATTGGGTTCCCAGTTCGGCTCCTAAGCATCGAAACCTCCGCAACGGCCCGTCGCATCCTCGTACGCATGGGCCGGGCGTCGCCTGGGCCTGACTCGCCGCAGGGTTCCCGTCGCTGTACCCGGCGCCATCCATTCGGGACCGTCACGACGCGTCGGGAGATTTGTGATTTTTTGACGTTGCGGTCGCAACGGCCTAGTTTACCCGGATGATGCGTTCCGCGGTCATCGACCGTACGATCCCCGAAGAGGCTGCCCCCACCACCCGTTGCCGGATCCTGGCGACGGCCGAAGAGGCGTTCCGCGTCGTCGGCTATCAGAAGACCACCGTCGCCGACATCGCCAAGACGCTGCGGATGAGCCCAGCCAACGTGTACCGCTTCTTCGACTCGAAGAAGGCGATCCACGAAGCCGTCATCAAGCGGCTGATGGACGACACCGAGCTCAGAGTCACCGAGGTCGTGGAGACGCCCGGCCTGAGTGCCGTGGATCGCATCGCCCGCACGATCACGGTCATGCATACGGCTTGCGTCGAGCGCTGCGAGGCCAACCCGCGCCTGCACGAGATGGTCGAAGCGGCGATCACCGAGAGCTGGAACGTGTGCCGGGCGCATGTCGATCAGATCGGCTCGCTGTTCGAGCGCCTGGTCCGCGAGGGCGCCGAAGCGGGTGAGTTCGTGGTGGCCGATCCCGCCCTCGCCGCGGCCTGCATCCACACGGCGATCATCCGTTACTGTCATCCCGCACTCGTCAGCCACTACCCGGATGCCGGGGCCCCGCCCTTGGCGGCCATGATCGAGTTCCTGATCGGAAGCCTGCGGCCTCGCACCTGAGGGTCGTTCGTCCGGACATCCCGGGGTCGAAACGGGTTGCGCCGGTCCACCTTACGGGACGATCGGCTGCGTCCCGAGCAGCGGCAGCCAGGCTGCGAGCGCCAGAAGCGTCACCGCCAGTACGGGTGGGGTGATGACGAGCCCGACCCGCATGTACTGCCCCCACGTGATGGTCTGGCCTTTCGACGCCAGGACATGCAGCCAGAGCAGGGTCGCCAGACTGCCGATGGGCGTAAGTTTCGGCCCGAGATCGCAGCCGATCAGGTTGGCGTAGATCATCAGCTCACGGGTCAGCGGTGTCAGGGCCGGGGCCTGCTGGATCGACAGCGCGCCGACCA
Organism: Methylobacterium sp. Leaf113; assembly: GCF_001423325.1. Lineage (NCBI taxonomy): Bacteria > Pseudomonadati > Pseudomonadota > Alphaproteobacteria > Hyphomicrobiales > Methylobacteriaceae > Methylobacterium > Methylobacterium sp. Leaf113. Next base: position 14,522 of record NZ_LMNJ01000017.1, on the reverse strand, counting down.
GCACGCTCGGCATGTTGTTCATCACCGAGGACAGGATCGCGGCGGCAAACCCGGTGCCAAGCGTCGCAACCCAGGGGCCATGCCCCGCCAGCCACACGAGGCCCTTGGCCAGCGCGTCGATCAGGCCGGCATTCCGCAGGCCATAGACCACGAGGTACATGCCGAGGCTGAACAGCACGATCTGCCAGGGCGCACCGGTGAGCACCTTGCGAATGGGAATGACCCGGCTGCGCAGCGCCAGACCGAGCAGCACCGCAGCGCCCGCACAGGTGACGACGGAGACCGGGACGCCGAGCGGTGCGGTGATGAAATAGGCGAGCAGGAGCAGGCCAAGCAGCGGAAAGGCGGCCTTGAACACGACCGGATCATGGATCGCGTCCCGAGGCGGTTCCAGTTCATCGACCGGGTACGTCGCTGGCAGGTCGCGCCGGTAATAGGCCCACAGCACCACCAAGGTGGCGGCCAGCGACACCAGGTTCACCGGGACCATCACGGCAGCGTAGCGGCCGAAGGTCACATCGAAGAAGTTCGCCGAGACGATGTTGACGAGGTTCGAGATCACCAGCGGCAGGCTGGTGCTGTCCGCCACGAACCCGCAGGCGACGATGAAGGCCAGCGCCGCCGCCGGCTTGAAGTTCAGCCGGAGCAGGATGGCCAGCACGATCGGCGTCAGGAGCAGGGCCGCGCCATCGTTGGCGAACACCGCCGCGATGGCGGCACCGAGCAGAATGACCAGCGGGAACAGCAGCCGGCCCCGGCCACCGCCCCAGCGGGCGATGTGCAGCGCCGCCCAGTGGAAGAAGCCGGCCTCGTCCAGCAGCAGCGAGATGATGATGAGTGCCACGAAGGTGAACGTGGCATCCCAGACGATCTGCCAGACCACCGGAATATCACCCGGCTGGATCACCCCCGTGGCGAGGGCGACCGCGGCACCGATCAGGGCGCTCCATCCGATCCCGAAGCCCCTGGGCTGCCAGATGACGAACACGAGGGTGACGAGGAAAATCGCAAGCGCGAGCATCGGCGAGGTTTCTTGTTGTGGTTGCAGGTGAGGCTCAGGCCGTCGCGATGCGCCGGCCGTGCTCGTCCACTACCCGCTCGCCGTCTTCCTTGACGAATTCGCCGTGCTGGACCGGCAGGAGATCCAGCACGGCCTCGGACGGTCGGCACAGGGCGACGCCGCGCGGCGTGATCACCAGCGGGCGGTTGAGCAGGATCGGATGCGCCTCGACGGCATCCAGCAACTGCGCATCGGTCAGCGCCAAGTCGCCCAGATTTAATTCCGCGTAGGGCGTGCCCGTCTCGCGCAGGACGTCACGGACCGACAGGCCGGCACGGGAGAGCAGTTGCACCAGGAGCGCCCGTGCGGGCGGCGTCTTCAGGTACTCGATCACGTGCGGTTCGATGCCGGCGTTGCGGATCATCGCCAGGGTATTGCGGGACGTGCCGCAATCCGGGTTGTGGTAGATCACGACATCGAACGGGTCAGGCATCGTCGGCCTCTCAAGGTTGGCAGGGACAGGCGGCCAGCGCTTCGGTGATCTGGCCGCAGACTTCGGGGCGACCCTGGCAGCAGTCGCGCATGAGGAATTCGATCAGCCCCGAGAGGCCCGGATAGGCAGCGCTGTAGAGGATCGATCGCCCGTCCCGCCTGGCCTGGATCAGGCCGGCATGGAGAAGCTCCTTCACATGGAAGGACAGGTTGGTGCCCGAAACTCCGACCGCCCCGGCAAGCGCCCCCGCCGACAGACCGGCCGGACCCGCGATGACCAACGCCCGCACGATGCGCAGGCGATGTTCCTGACCCAGAGCCGCGAAGGCCGCGAGGGCTTGCCGTTCCTCGATCATTCACACAATATCTCAACGATCATTGAAATGTAGAGGAGAGTCGTACCGTGGACAAGCCCGAACAGCCGTTCGCCGATGGTTTGCCGAACGTGAGCCCTGCGCATTTCGCGGTGCCGGTCCCGGCCGATCTTGCGGTGGCTCGGCCGTTCGCGCACGCCCCTCGGTTCCTGATCCTCTACGGCTCGCTGCGTCCGCGCTCGTTCAGCCGGTTCCTGGCCTACGAGGCGGCCCGGCTTCTGGAAGCGATGGGCGGTGAGGTGCGCCTCTACCATGCGCACGGGCTCCCCCTTCCCGACGATGGCACCGTCGATCACCCGAAGGTGCAGGAACTGCGGCAGCTCTCGATCTGGTCCGAAGGCCACGTCTGGGTGACGCCCGAGCGGCACGGCAGCATGACCGGCGTCATGAAGAGCCAGATCGACTGGCTTCCCTTGAGCGAGGGCAGCGTGCGACCGACGCAGGGGCGCACCCTGGCGGTGATGCAGGTCTCAGGGGGGTCGCAATCGTTCAACGCGGTCAACAACCTGCGAATCCTCGGGCGCTGGATGCGGATGATCACCATCCCCAACCAGTCGTCGGTGCCGATGGCCTACACGGCGTTCGACGACGACGGCCGCATGAAGCCGGGGCCGCTCTACGAGCGGGTGGTCGATGTGTGCGAAGAGTTGATGAAGTTCACGCTCCTGACCCGGGAGCGCGCCGATTACCTGGTGGACCGCTACAGCGAGCGGAAGGACCGGGAGCCGGAGCGCCTGAGGGCAGTGGCGGCGGATGTCGGCTTCGGGAAGCGCTAGGGCCATGCCCCGGTAAACCCGATCGGTTGCACGGGCAGGCCCGGGCTCGAACCGGATGGTCCCGGACCTCGACCTTGGATTAAGAGACCGGCGGCCGAGCCGCGCGGGACGCGGGCGCCTCGCGCCGAACAAGGGACTGACATGGCATCCGGTCGCAGGCTTTCCGAACGCTGGTTCACGCTGTTCCTTTGGCTGGTCGCGCTCCTCTTCGCCTGGTTCCTGATCGGCCTCGGCTCCCTGGTGGTCGGCAACATGCCCCAGGTCGAGCATCGCTACACCCTGCAGCAGTTCCTCGACACCGAGGACGCGCGGCCGGCAGACGAGGCCCTGAAACAGATCCGCCGCGAGCAGGCCGACACCCTGCGGCAGGACGAGCAGGACCAGCTCGCGCTGGAAGCCGCCCGCTCCGCCTCTCTCTCCGCACAGGAGACCTTCACCAACTGGCTCAAGACCCGCGATGCGACCCAGCGCGTCGACCAGGATCCCGGCCTCGTCGCCCGCACGCAGCAGCTCGATGCCCTGAAGGCGGCGGAGCGCGCCATCGAGGAGCGCCTGGAAGCCCGGGCCAGCGCGCGACTGACCCTGTCCGACCGGGAGGAAGCCCAGGAGAAGGTCGTCGGCGACCTGCGCGATGCGGCCCAGGCCCGGCTCGATGCCGCCGAGCGCGAGCAGGAGCTGCGTGTGTTCGGCTACCGGCTCGCCGTGACGCTGCCCCTGCTGATCCTCGCCGGATGGCTGATGCTGAAGCGCCGGCGCACCCGCAACTGGCCCTTCGTCTGGGGCTTCGCGCTCGCGGCGATCTTCGGGTTCTTCGTCGAACTGGTGCCCTACCTGCCGAGCTATGGCGGCTATGTGCAGTACGGGGTCGGGGTGGTGCTCACCCTCGTGGCGGGCCGCGCCGCGATCACCGCGCTCCACGCCTACAACGAGCGCCAGAAGGCCGCCGAGCTGCGGCCGAATGCCGAGCGCCGGACCGAGATCGTCACCGATCAGGCTCTGCTGCGCCTCGCCAAGAAGGCCTGCCCCGGATGCGAGCGGCCGATCGACCTCGCCAACCCAGAGGCGAATTTCTGTCCGCATTGCGGGATCGGCGTGTTCGAGCGCTGCCCCGCCTGCAGCCATCGAAAGAGCACCTTCGAGCGCTTCTGCTCGGCCTGCGGGACGCCGGCCGCCGAACCCGCCGGCGCGCCGGTCGGCGCCTGACGAGCGCACTTGCGGGCGCGGCGCCCTCGGCGACAGTTGGGGACGGCCGGCGGAGGACGTCAAACAGGCTCTGACCGCAACCTTCCCAAGCCTCGACCGGAAGGCAATTTCGACAACTCCCGGATACGGCGCTAAGCAGTCTGGAATGAGCCGCTGATTCTGGTCCAGGTCATTGATTTTGCAACATGCTGTGTTGCCCACTCCCGCCGTGACCCCCGCATGAGTTCGCTTGGCGACCCAAACAGCGCGACCGCGATACCGACCTTCAGGATCGATGGCTCCGCCCTTGGGGCGGATGTGGCGCTGAAGCAGTTCCAGGTCGCCGTCGAAGACGTGTTTTCGGTGGAGCGGACAGGCGACGACGACCCCGTCGTCGTGGATCTGCTGAGCTGGCACCTCGGAAAAATGATGCTCGGCGTGTTTCGTGGCCCGCCCCTGATCTTCAGGCGATCGGCGGCGCTCGTGGCGACCAGTGGACTCGACCACATTCTCATTCAACTTTATCTCGAGGGCGGTTTCGTTGGCGCTACGCGCACGCGTTCGATCCGGGTCGCGGCGGGAGACATCTGCGTCTTCGATCTGAGCGACACGCTTGAGACCCGCAGTAGCTGTTTCGCCAACGTCAGCCTCCTGTTTCCACGCGACGAGTTTCGGCCCTTCCTGCAGGATTTCGGTCGATTGCATGGGGTCGTTCTCGCCGCCGGCGATCCGCTGACGGACCTCCTCGGGGAATACCTCCTGTCTCTGACAAGACGCGCCGCGCTGTTGAGCGTGCGCCAGGCCATGCTCGCGGCGGGGGCGACCGTCGCGCTGGCGGGTGCGGTTCTGGCGGGCCAGCCAGCGGACCATGATCGTCGAATCGCTTGTGGTCAGCCCTCGGATTTACGCCGCATAGGCCACTACGTGGATGCCCATATCGCCGATCCCGACTTGAACGCGGCCCAGATCGCCAGCCACCTGGGCATCTCCCGCTCAGCTTTGTACCGGGCCTGCGAGTCTGCGGGCGGCGTAGCCAATCTGATTCGGGGCCGGAGGCTGACGGGCGCGGCGTTACAATTGGCGGATCCGATCAAACGCGAGCGGATCAGCGAGGTCGCCTGTCAGTGGGGCTTCGCCAGCGCCGCGGCCTTCGCGCGTGCGTTCCGAGAGGCGTTCGGCATTTCCCCGCGAAATGCGCGTGAGCGCGGAAACGCGCTGGTCGCAGCCCATACGGACGGCTTGGTTGACGCTCAGGGTTTCGCCAACTGGATGCGGTTCTTGCGCACGACCTGACAGCTTTCGGGTCTAGCGCATCTCGGCGACGATGGCCTCCGCCACCGCGCGCGGGTCCGCCGCCTGGGTGATGGGGCGGCCGACCACCACGTGGTCGATGCCGATGCGGCGCGCCTCTCCGGGCGTCATCACGCGCTTCTGGTCGCCGGCCTCGGCCCCCGCCGGCCGGATGCCCGGGGTGACGATGGCGCGGTCCGGCCCGATCGGCGTCCGCACCGCCGGCGCCTCGGCGGCGCTGCAGACGATGCCGTCGATGCCGATCTCGGCCGCCTGCGCGGCGCGGCGGGCGACGAGGTCGGCCACCGGCAGGGCATAGCCCGCCTCCGCCGCATCGGCATCGTCGTAGGAGGTCAGGACCGTGACGGCGAGAATCCGGGGGCCGCTCGCGCCCCGGCCCCGGATCGCCGCCCGCATGGTCTGCGGATAGGCGTGAACGGTAAGGAAGGTGGCGCCGAGGTCGGTGAGGGCGCGCACCCCCTCCTCCACGGTGTTGCCGATGTCGTGGAGCTTCAGGTCGAGGAACACCTTGCGGCCGCTGGCGGCGAGGCGCGGCACCAGGGCGAGACCGCCCGCATAGGCGAGCCGGTAGCCGATCTTGTAGAAGGTCGCCGCATCGCCGATCCGGTCGACGAGGCGCTCGGCCTCGTCCACGCTTGCCACGTCGAGGGCGACGATCAGGCGGTCGCGCGGGTCCAGCAGGGCGGTCATGGGTCTCTCCGGTTTCGCAGCGAGCGATCCCGCGCGCCGGCCCTCGTGTCAACGGGGCGCCATCGCGCGCGCCACCTCCGCCTTCAGCACGGGCAGCAGCTCCGTTTCGAACCACGGATTGGCCTTGAGCCAGCCGCTGTTGCGCCAGGACGGATGGGGCAGCGGCAGCACCCGCGGCGTGCCCGGGCTTCCCAGAACTTCGCGCCAGCGCCGGACGGTGTCGGTGAGGCCGGCCTTCGATCGGCCGAGATGCCAGGCTTGGGCGTATTGGCCGATCACCAGGATCAGTTCGAGCTTCGGCAGCCCGGCGAACAGCTCTGTCCGCCAGCGTTCCGCGCATTCGCGGCGCGGCGGCTTGTCCCCACCCTTGGCGTCGTAGCCCGGAAAGCATGCGCCCATGGGCACGATGGCGAGGCGGCGCGCATCGTAGAATGCCGCCTCGTCGAGGCCGAGCCAATCGCGCAGGCGGGTGCCCGACGGGTCCATGAACGGGATGCCGCTCTGGTCCGCGCGGTTGCCCGGCGCCTGACTCGCGACGCAGAGCCGGGCCGAGGCGAGCCCCTGCACGATGGGACGCGGCTCCTGCGGCAGAGGAGCGCCGTAGAGGGGAGCGTCACGGCAGATCCGGCAGGCCCGCAGGCGCGCCACCGTGACGTCGAAGGCGGTTTCGGCGGGGGCGATCTCGGAGGCGGCGATCTCGGCGCAATCGGTTTCGGGAAGCATGATGCCCACCGAGATAGGCGGCCCCTCCCCCGGCGGCGAGGGGCCGTGTCGTCGCTCCGGCTCGGCTCAGGCGCCCTTGAGGCCGCTGAGGTCGAGGGGCAGCGAGCGTAGGCGCTGGCCGGTGGCGGCGAAGATCGCGTTCGAGATCGCCGGGGCGATCACTGGTACGCCGGGCTCGCCGATGCCGGTGGGCGCGGCTGTCGAGGGCACGATATGGACCTCGACCACCGGCATCTCGCTCATGCGGGTCGGCTCGTAGGCGTCGTAGTTCTTCTCCTGCACCACGCCGTCCTTGAGCGTGATCCTGTTGCGCAGGACCGACGACAGGGCGAAGCCGACCGCGCCCTCGACCTGAGCGCGGATCACGTCCGGGTTGACCGCGACGCCCACATCGACCGCCGCCACGATGCGGTTGACCTTCACCTTGGCATCCTCCGCCGTGACATCGGCCACCATGGCGACGTAGGAGCCGAAGGATTCGTGCGCCGCGACGCCGAGGCCGCGGTTCTTGTCGGTCGTCTTCTTCGGGTCCCAGCCGGCCTTCTCGGCTGCCAGCTTCAGGGTGGCGGAAAGGCGCGGGGCGCCACCCAGCAACCCGAGGCGGTAAGCCACCGGATCGGCGCCGGCCGCGTGAGCGAGCTCGTCGATGAACACCTCCATCGCCTGGGCAGTGTGGGTGTGACCGACCGAGCGCCACCACAGCACCGGCACGCCCTCGCGGGCGTTGTGGACCTCGAAGCGGTAGGCCGGCAGCGCATAGGGCGTATCGGAGGCGCCCTCGACGGTGGTTGCGTCGATACCGTCCTTGACGATCATGGTCTCGAAGGCGGTGCCGATCATGATCGACTTGCCGATGGTCCGGTGCTCCCAGCCGGTGATCCCGCCCTTGGCGTCGAGGCCGGCGCGCAGGCGATGAACCACCATCGGCCGGTAGAAGCCGCCGGCCATGTCGTCCTCGCGGGTCCAGACCAGGTGGACCGGCGCCTTGCCGCCCGTCGCCCGGACGATCGAAGCCGTCTCGGCGAAGTAGTCGGCGCTCGGCGTGGCGCGCCGGCCGAACGAACCGCCGGCCCACTGGGTGTGCAGCCGGACCTTGTCGGTGGTCACTCCGAGATTGGCCGCCACCACGGCCTGCTCGATGGTCTGGAGCTGGCAACCGGCGAAAACGTCGTAGGTGCCGTCCGAGGCTTTCTCGATGGTGGCGTTGAGGGGCTCGAGCGCCGCATGGGCGAGATACGGGAAGGTGAACTCGGCCTCCAGCACCTTGGCCGAGCCCGCGATGGCGCCGGCGGCATCGCCCTTCTGCGAGGCGACGAGGCCCGGCGTGTCGAGGCGCTTGCGGTGATCGGCCAGGATCGCGTCGGAGGAGCGGGTCTCGGCGGCGCTGTCGTCCCAGGTGAGCTTGAGGGCGTCGCGGCCCTTCATCGCCGACCAGGTATCCTTGGCGAGCACGGCGACGCCGGTGGGAATCGTCACCACGTCGACCACGCCCGCCACCGCACGGGCAGCCGTGTCGTCGACGGTCTTCACGGTGCCGCCGAAGCGCGGCGAATGGGCGACCACCGCCGTGAGCTGGCCGGGGCGACGGATGTCGAGGGAATAGATTGCCGTGCCGTCGGTCTTGGCCGTCGAATCGAGGCGCGCCACCTTCTTGCCGATGAGGGTGAACTGGCTCGCCTCCTTGAGGCGGGGCTCCTTCGGCACCAGCTGGGCGGCGGCGGCTTCCGCCAATTCGCCGAAGCGGGCCTGCCGGTTCGACGCAGCGTGGCGCACGGTGCCGGACGCGACCGTGATCTCCGAGGCCGGGACCTTCCAGCGCTCGGCCGCCGCGGCCACCAGCATGGCCCGGGCGGCCGCACCCGCCTTGCGGAGCTGGACCCAGGAATTGGCGATGGCGGTGGAGCCGCCGGTGCCCTGGACCGGGCCGAAAGCGAAGTTGTTGTAGAGCGTGGCATCGGCCGGCGCGAAGGTGGTGCGGATGGTGGCCCAATCCGCGTCGAGCTCGTCCGCCAGGATGGTGGCGAGGCCGGTGGTGTTGCCCTGGCCCATGTCGAGGTGCTTGATCACCACCGTCACGGTGTCGTCGGCGGCGATGCGCACGAAGGCGTTGGGTTGGGCCGGCAGGCCCGACAGGTCGGGACCGGCGGCGGCCTTGGCGAACTTCGCCGGATCGAGGGTGAAGCCGATGACGAGGGCACCGGCGGCCACGGCGCCCCCGCCGAGGAATGCGCGGCGGGAGGGCACGGGCGGCGTGGCCTGACGGACCTTCAGCATGGGGGGCTCCAGTTCAGACGCGGGATCGAGAGAGAATCGGACGGATCGAAGGCTTGAACCCCCGCTCAGGCGAGGGTGCGGGCCGCTTCGTGAATGGCCGCGCGGATGCGCTGGTAGGTGCCGCAGCGGCAGACGTTGCCGTCCATGGCGCCGTCGATGTCGGCATCCGTCGGCTTCGCGTTCTCGGACAGGAGGCCGATCGCCGACATGATCTGGCCGGACTGGCAATAGCCGCACTGGACCACGTCGAGGCCGCGCCAGGCGGTGCGTACCGCCTCAGCGACCTTGCCGGAGACACCCTCGATCGTGGTGATCTTCGCCTCGCCGATATCGCCGATGCGGGTCTGACAGGCGCGAACCGGTTGTCCGTCGAGATGGACCGTACAGGCGCCGCATTGCGCGATGCCACAACCGTACTTCGTGCCGGTCTGATTCAGATGATCGCGCAAAGCCCAGAGGAGCGGCATGTCGGGATCGGCATCAACCTGATGGGCGACCCCGTTGACGGTGAGTTTCAGCATCCCGACCTCCCGATGCACAGTTTGGAATGAGGCTAATCCTTGCCGCGGCGTAACCATGTGCGCCAGCACACGATCGCGAAGTCGATCCTGTGCGGCTCGATCCTGGATCAAGGTCGTGAGGCGCCGCCGACGTCCCCCCCGAACAACAGTGGACGGCCGGAAAATTCCGACAATTCGGCCGGTTCCGGCAGGCCCTTCTTAACACATGCCCAGCAGTCTCGGACGTCGCGTATCCCGGCCTCTCGGCGGTCCCGACATCGACCGCGATGCCTCCCCGAATCCTCAAGACGGTGATGACCGACCTGACTGCGGAAATGATCCAGCGTGGCCGCGGGCCCTCCACACAGGAGGTGGCCCGTCGTCGCGAAGTCGCGCGCGATATGCGCTCGGCCCGGGAGAAGCTCACCTCGACGAGTGGGTTGGAACGCGCCTTCGATTACGAACTGATCCGGGTCTATGCGCAGTACCGTTCGGGAGCGGTGATCCCGTTGGCGCTGCTGGGCCTCCTGGTCGCCGGCGTCGCGTCGATCTGGGTGCAGCCGATCGTGGCGGGAGCCTGGGGCCTGTGCCTTCTGGCGACGGTGGTGCTCTCCAAGCTGCTGACGCGCCGTTTTCTGGCGCAGGACCCGGCCACGGTCTCCGTGCGGCGCTGGCGCCGGGCGTTCATGACGGCGGAATTCCTGCAGAGCACCGCCTGGGCGATGATGGTCCTGGTCGGCGCCCTGGGCGCACGCACCTTCGTGCTGTTCGGCCTCGTCATCGTGGCCGCCAAAGCGACCATGCTGGCCGCGACCCTGCCGGCCGCCGCCTGCGCGGCGCTGGTGCCGCTCTGCATCGCCGCGCTGTCGCTCCTGGCGGTGTCGCAGGACATGAACACCATGCTGCTGGTGACCATGGTGGTCGTGGCGCAGCTGTTCTTCCTGGGGCTCGGACGCCGCGTCTACGCCTCGACGGTCGAGGCCCTGCAATCGCACGCCGAAAAGGACTCGATCTTCGGCGAGCTGGAACAGGCCAAGGCCAATTCCGACGAGGCTCGGCGCCGCGCGGAGGAGGCCAATCTGGCCAAATCGCGCTTCCTCGCCACCATGAGCCACGAGCTGCGCACGCCGCTCAACGCCATCCTGGGCTTCTCGGAGGTGATGAAGAACGAGGTGTTCGGCGCCCATGTGGCCGCCTCGTACAAGGAATACGCCTCCGACATTCACGACAGCGGCCTGCACCTCCTCAACCTCATCAACGAGATCCTCGACCTCTCGCGCATCGAGGCCGGACGCTACGAACTCAACGAGGAAGCGGTCCAGCTCGGCCATGCGGTCGAGGAGTGCCGCCACATGATGGGCCTGCGCGCGCGCGGCAAGCACCAGATGATCCAGGAGTTCATCGATGATAGCCTGCCCCGGCTCTGGGCCGACGAGCGGGCGTTGCGCCAGATCGTGCTGAACCTCCTGTCGAACGCGGTGAAATTCACGCCCCCGGGCGGCGAGATCACCATCAAGGTCGGCTGGACCTCGTCGGGCGGCCAGTATGTCAGCGTCAAGGACAGTGGACCCGGCATCCCCGAGGACGAGATCGGCACCGTGATGTCGTCGTTCGGACGCGGATCGCTGGCGATCAAGACGGCCGAACAGGGCTCGGGCCTCGGTCTGCCCATCGTGAAGGGCCTGATCGACCTGCACGGCGGCAACTTCCAGCTCAAGTCGAAGCCGCGCGAAGGCACCGAGGTCATCGTGATCTTCCCGGCGAGCCGGGTGATGGAGACCCTGCCGGCCCTGGAAGTGCCCGGCGAATCCCCGGCGCCTCCCGCCGAGAAGCGGGCCCGTGCCGCCTGAAGGCGGTGCCGCCTGAAGCCGGCGCCGTTCAGAGCCGGCGCGGCCCTGGAAGCGGCTCAGCCGGCGCTACGCTCCGACACCCCGGCCTGGGCGAACGTCGCCATGTCGCGGTGGCAGGCGAGCGCGCCCTTGAGGAGACCGAGGGCAAGGGCCGCGCCAGAGGCCTCGCCGAGGCGCATGCCGAGCGCCAGCAGCGGCACGAGGCCGAGACGCTCGAGCACGTCCGCATGCGCGCCCTCGGCCGAGACGTGGCCGGCGAGGCAGTGGTCGAGGAGCGACGAGTCGAGGGCGTGCAGGATGGCGGCGGCGGCGGTCGCCACGTAGCCGTCGAGGATGACCGGCACCCGCTGCAGGCGTGCGGCCAGGATCGCCCCCGCGATGGCGGCGATCTCGCGACCTCCGAGACGGGCCAGGATCTCCAGCGGATCGTCGAGATGGCCGGCATGATGGGCGAGTGCGGCCTCCACCGCCGCGACCTTGCGGGCGAGCCCGGCCGCGTCGACGCCGGTACCGCGCCCGACCCAATGCGCCGCCTCGCCGCCGTAGAGGGCCGCGTAGATCGCCGCCGCCACGGTGGTGTTGCCGATGCCCATCTCGCCGAGCGCGAGGCAATCGGTGCCGGCGGCCACCGCCTCCATGCCGAACGCCATGGTGGCGACGCAGGCCTTCTCGTCGAAGGCGGCCTGCGTGGTGATGTCCCCGGTGGGCATGTCGATGGCGAGGTCGAACACCTTGAAGCCGAGGCCGTAGGCGGCGCAGATCTGGTTGATCGCCGCACCGCCGGCGGCGAAATTGTCGAGCATCTGGCGGTTCACCGCGTCCGGAAAGGCCGAGACGCCCCGGGCGGTGACGCCGTGGCTGCCGGCGAAGACGCAGACCAGCGGGCGGTCGAGAGTCGGCTGGCCCTTGGCCTGCCAGGCAGCCAGCCAGGACACGAGGTGCTCCAGGCGTCCGAGGGCGCCGGCCGGCTTCGTCAGGGTGGCGTCGCGCTCGGCCACCATCGCCACCGCGTCCCGGTCCGGCCCCGGCAGGGTCTCGACGAGGCGGCGGATATCGCTGAACGGGGTGGTGGCGTCGGTCATGAGGCAATTCCGGTGGCCGGCCCCGGCGCCAGGATGGCGGGCCGCCCGTTGCGGCAGCTATAACGGGCGCGACGCGGGTGGTGAAGGCAAGGCAGGATCGCGATGAACGAGGAGGCCGAACCCGCTTTTCCGGGGGCCCGCCTGGCCTACGACCTCGCCGGGTGCCTGCGCTTCTATTCCCGCCTGCCGGTGCCGCGGCTGCCCGGCGAGGGCGACCCGCACGCGGTGCCGGATTTCCGCTCCCTGCCCCGGATGCTGCCGCTCGCCGGCCTGATCCTCGGCCTGCCCGGTGCCGGGGTTCTGCTCGGGGCCTGGGGGCTCGGCCTCGGGCCGTTCCTGGCGGCAAGTCTGGCGGTGACGGCGGGCGTCCTCGTGACGGGCGCGCTGCACGAGGATGGGCTGGCGGATGTCGCCGACGGCTTCGGCGGCGGAGCGAATCCGGCCCGCCGCCTGGAGATCATGCGCGACAGCCGCATCGGCGCCTATGGGGGCGTCGCCCTGATGCTGTCGCTCGCCCTGCGCATCGGCGCGTTGGCGACGCTCCTCGATCGGGTCGGGTCTCTGGCCGCTCTCGCCCTGGTGCTGGCCGCCGCCCTGTCGCGCAGCGCCGCCTTGGCGCCCCTGGCGCTCCTGGCGCCGGCCCGGCCGGGGGGCGCCGGCGCCTCCGTCGGCCGTCCGAGCCGGGAAACCCTGGCCACCGCGACGGCCCTCGCGCTCGCGCTCACGCTGGCGGCTCTCGCCCTCGGGCTGCCGCCCTGGGGCGGCGGCCTGATGATCGGCCTCGGCCTCGCCGCCGCCCTGGGCGTCACCGCCCTGGCGCAGCGCCAGATCGGCGGCCAGACCGGGGATGTGGTCGGGGCTGCCCAGCAGGCGGCGGAGATCGCGGCGCTGCTCGGGCTGCTGGCGGCGATCCCCGCCTGACGGCGACCGGGCTTGATCGCGTGGCCCCGGCCCGTCATGGACAGGGGCGATGACCCAGACCCGTCCCAAACCCTCCAGTCCCTGCACCAAGCTCTGCCTTCTCGATGCCGCGACCGGCCTGTGCGAGGGCTGTGGCCGCACGCGCGACGAGATCGCCCTGTGGGGCTCCCTCTCCGAGATGCAGCGGCGGGCCGTGATGGCCACCCTGGAGGCGCGGCTGCGCGCCGCCTTCCCGGCGCGTGTCCCCTCCCCGGCCGCCTCATGATGGCCCTCGGCCTGATTCTCCTGGGCGGTGCCCTCGCGGTCCTACTGTTCTCGGACGACACCCAGCGCATCGTCGGCATGGAGCCCGACCAGTTCGCCCAATTGGCCATGAGCGCCGGGCTCCTTGCCGTGGTGGCGGCCGGCTTCTGGCACCAGTTCCGGGGCCGCATGGGCGCCAACCTCACGGCCCTCCTGATCTGGGGCGCCCTCGGCGCGGCACTGGTGGCCGGCTACGCCTATCGCGACGAGGCCCGGGTCATCGGCGGCCGGATGCTCGGGGCGGTACGGCCCGGCAGCGCCGTCACGGGCCCGAACGGCACCGTGACGATCACCCGGCGCTCGGACGGCAATTTTCACGTCCGGGCCGAGGTGAACGGCCAGCCTCAGGGATTCCAGTTCGACACCGGGGCGAGTTCCGTCGTCCTCACCGCCGAGAGTGCGGCCGCCCTCGGCCTCCGGCCGGCGGAATCGGAGTTCAGCGTCCGGGTCTCGACGGCCAACGGCGTCACGGTCGCGGCGCCGGCCTTCCTCGACAGCCTCCGGGTCGGCGCCATCGTCGAGCGCCGCGTCCCGGCCCTGATCAGCCGCCCGGGCGCCCTGCGCGAAAATCTCCTGGGCATGAGTTTCCTCGACCGGCTGGCCTCGTTCGAGGTCCGAGGCGACCGGTTGGTGCTGCGCGGCCGCTGACGTTTTCGCGAACCGAGGACGCCGCCCGGCCGAGCGGGCGGCGTCCTGTCTCTCAGAGCCGGTGGGTCGCCTGTCAGAACCGGTAGGTGAAGTTGCCCTTGACGGCGTGGTCCTGGGCGCGTTCGCCGACCTGGCCGGTATAGGCCACGCCCAGGGTGGTGGCGCGGCCCACCCGCACGTCGAGGCCGGCCTGCGCCACCAGGGCGTCGCGGCTGATCGGCGTGCCCGTCGTCAGGAAACCCGGACCGGCGCCGAAGCTGAGGAGCGCCTTCGGCACCACCTCGCCGTAGGCCCGGCGGTAGCCCACCAGCCCGTGCAGGGACACCGGCGCCCCGGCGCCCAGATCCAGGCTGGTCTGGCCGCGCACGCCCACCGTCGAGGTCGCCACCTCGGTGG
>NZ_LMNJ01000016.1:0-58904 GCF_001423325.1 Methylobacterium sp. Leaf113 | reverse complement strand
TCCGTCGCATCGCCACCCGCTACGACAAGCTGGCCCGAAACTACGCCTCGGCCGTCGCACTCGCTGCCGTCATCGCCTTCTGGTGCTGATCGAGTCCAGACCCTAGGGCCGGCGGGGTCACAAGGGTTTCCAAAGGTTTCAATGCGGCCGGCGTGTTCGGGACGCCGCAGCGGGACCTTACTCGGCCGCGATCCGCGCCGCGCCCTGTCCCATCCAGGCCGCCAGGTCGGCGCGGGCCCGGTCGGTCAGCGCCTTCTTCTTGGCCACCGCCTTCTCCGGCCCCTTCAGGCGCTTGCCGCCTTCGCCCTTCGGGGCGTGATCGAGGGGTGGGAACAGGCCGAAATTCACGTTCATCGGCTGGAACGAGCGCGGGGTGCCGACGTCCTCGGCCGCGATGTGGCCGCCGGTGATGTGGCCGATCAGGGCGCCGAGTGCCGTGGTGGCGGGCAGCGGTTCGAGGGTGTGGCCCTGCGCCTCGGCGACCGCGAAGCGGCCGGCCATCAGCCCGATGGCGGCGCTCTCGACATAGCCCTCGCAGCCGGTGATCTGGCCGGCGAAGCGCAAGCTCGGCCGCGCCCTCAGCCGCAGGGTCGCGTCGAGGAGGCGGGGGCTGTCGAGATAGGTGTTGCGGTGGAGGCCGCCGAGCCGCGCGAACTCGGCGTTCTCGAGGCCGGGAATCGTGCGGAACACCCGGACCTGCTCGGAATAGGTCAGCTTCGTCTGGAAGCCGACCATGTTGTAGAGCGTGCCGAGCGCGTTGTCCTGGCGCAGCTGGACGATGGCGCAGGCCTTCACGGTGGGGTCGTGCGGGTTGGTGAGGCCGACCGGCTTCATCGGGCCGTGGCGCAGGGTCTCGGGGCCGCGCTCGGCCATGACCTCGATCGGCAGGCAGCCGTCGAAGTAGGGGGTCGAGGCCTCCCACTCCTTGAACCCGATTTTTTCACCCTCGACGAGCGCCTGGATGAACCGGTCGTACTGCTCGCGGTTCATCGGGCAGTTGATGTAGTCGGCGCCGGTGCCGCCGGGCCCGACCTTGTCGTAGCGCGACTGGAACCAGGCCTTGCCCATGTCGATCGAGTCGCGGTGCACGATGGGGGCGATCGCGTCGAAGAAGGCCAGCGACTCGGCGCCGGTCAGTTCGCGGATGCCCTGCGCCAGCGACGGGGCGGTGAGGGGACCGGTGGCGATGATGGTGCGGCCCCAGGATTCGGGCGGCAGGCCCTCGACCTCCTCGCGCACGATGGTGATGCGCGGATGCGCCTCGATCGCGGCGGTGACGGCCCTGGCGAACCCCTCGCGGTCGACGGCG
This sequence comes from Methylobacterium sp. Leaf113, assembly GCF_001423325.1. Lineage (NCBI taxonomy): Bacteria > Pseudomonadati > Pseudomonadota > Alphaproteobacteria > Hyphomicrobiales > Methylobacteriaceae > Methylobacterium > Methylobacterium sp. Leaf113. Next base: position 57,595 of record NZ_LMNJ01000016.1, on the reverse strand, counting down.
AGCGCCCCGCCGGCCGGGACCTGATGCGCGTCGGCCGCGCGCAGGATCAGCGAACCGAGGGTCCGCATCTCCTGGTGCAGGAGCCCGACCGCGTTGCCGTTGGCATCGTCCGAGCGGAACGAGTTCGAGCACACCAGTTCGGCGAAGTCGGAGCCGTGATGGGCCTCGGTCCCCCGCACCGGGCGCATCTCGTGGAGCACCACGTCGTGGCCGCTCTCGGCGATCTGCCAGGCGGCCTCCGATCCGGCGAGGCCGCCGCCGACGATATGGATGGGCAAGGAGTCCGCGCTGTCCGTCATCGCCACGGGATAGACCCGCCCGACCCTCGGATCAATGGAGCTGGGGGGAGGCCAAAAAGCGCTCGCGGTCGGAGGAGGTCACCGAGAGCTTGAGCGGCTTGCCGTCGCGCTGGATCGTCAGGGGCACCCGCACCCCGGCCTCGCCGAGCGCCCAGACCTGACGGAAGAAGCCCGCGAGGTCGGCCACCGGCTCGCCCGCCACCGCCACGATGACGTCGCCCGGGCGCAGGTCCGCCGCCTCGGCCGGGCCATCGTCGGCGAGCCCCATCACCACCACGGCCTCCTCGCCGTCGCTGGCGTAGAGGCCGAGCCAGGGGCGCACCGGCCGGTCGACCCGCCCGCGGGTGGTGAGGTCGTCGAGGATCGGCGGCAGCAGGTCGATCGGCACGATCATGTTGATGGTCTTCGGCCCGGCCGTGCTGCCCTGCTGCAATTGCAGCGAGCCGATGCCGAGGAGGGACCCGTCCGGCCCGATCAGCGCGGCGCCGCCCCAGTGCGGGTGCGAGGGCGCGGTGAACAGGGCCTCGTCGAGGACGTATTCCCAGTAGCCGGCGAATTCCTGGCGGGCGACGATCTCGACCGCGAGGCTGCGCGCGCGTCCGCCGACCCCGGCCATCACCGCCCGGTCGCCGATCTTGACGGGTGCGGAGCGCCCGAGCTTCAGCGGCTTGATCCTGAGGTCCCCCAGCGCCTGGACGAGGCCGAAGCCGGTCACCGCGTCGAAGCCGACCACGTGGCCGGGCACGGAGCGCCCGTCATGGGTGGTGAGCCAGACGGACTCGGCCTCCGTCACCAGGTACCCGATGGTGAGGACGAGGCCGTCCTCGCCGATGACGACGCCGTTGCCGGCCCGCTCGGTGCCGAGGGTCTCGGCGGTGAAGGCCTCCGGCGGCACCCGCGTCGAGAGCGCCACGATGGCGGTGAGCGCCTGCTCGAGGTCGTAGCCGTAATCGGCGGCCTTGGGCTGGGCGGATGCGGGAATCTTCCAGTCTCCGGGCGAGGCCATGGGGGCGTCTTTCCTGCCGTCGTGTCGTGTCGATGAGACCGGAGATAGGTCGCCGGCTCGAATTTCGACAGTCTGGAGCGACGTTGCAACCGCTCAATGCGCGGCGCGCAGCACCTTTCCGGGATTCAGCAGCCCCTGCGGGTCGAGGGCCTGCTTGATCCGGCGGGCCAGCGCCATCTCCTCCGGGCGCCGGTGGCGGACGAGTTCGTCGACCCGGTACTGCCCGATGCCGTGCTCGGCGGAGATGCTGCCCCCGAATCGCGCCACCGCGTCGTGGACGATGCGGTTGATGGCCTCCGGGCCGTGCTCGGGGCCGATGAGCACGTTGTAGTGGATGTTGCCGTCGCCCATGTGGCCGAAGATGTTCGGCCGGGTGCCGGGCGCGCCCGCACGCAGCGCCGCGCCCGCCGCCGCCAGGAAGTCCGGGATCGCCGGGATCGGCACCGAGACGTCGTGCTTGACGCTCTTGCCGGCCCGGGCCTCGGCCTCGGTGATGTACTCGCGCAGGGCCCAGAGGCCGGCCGCCTGCGGGCCGGATTCGGCCAGCACCCCGTCGGTGGCGTCGCCCCGCTCCAGGGCCTCGCCCAGCAGCGTCTCCACCGCCTCGCGCAGGCCGGGCAGGCTCGAACCCGCCTCCATCAGCACGGTCCAGTCCGCGGCGGCGATGGGGCTCGCCAGGCCGGCATGCTCGGCCACCAGCGCCAGGGACTCGCCCGCGATCAGCTCGAAGGCCTGGATGGTGTCGCCCAGCGCGTCCTGGGCCGCGCGCAGGAGGCGCAGGGCGGCGGCCGGGTCCGGCACCGCCAGGAGCGCCGTGGCGGTGTGGCGCGGGCGCGGCACGAGGCGCAGGATCGCGGCCGTGACGATGCCCAGCGTGCCCTCGCTGCCGATGAAGAGCTGCTTCCAGTCGTAGCCCGCATTGTCCTTGCGCAGGGCGCGCAGGCCGTCGACCACGGTCCCGTCGGCCAGCACCACCTCGAGCCCGAGGACGAGGTTGCGGGTCATGCCGTAGCGCACGACGTTGATGCCGCCCGCGTTGGTGGCGATGATGCCGCCCAGCATGGCCGAGCCCTCCGCCGCGAGGCTGACGGGCAGGAGCCGGCCCTGCGCCTCCGCCGCGTCCTGCGCCACCTTGAGGATGCAGCCGGCCTCCGCCTCCAGGGTGAGGCCGAGGGGATCGACCTGGCGGATCGCGCTCATGCGGGCGAGCGAGAGCACCACCTGGCCGCCAGAGGCGTCCGGGGTTGCGCCGCCCGCAAGGCCGGTATGTCCCCCCTGGGGCACCACCGCGACGCCGGCCGCGTGGCAGGCCGCCATCACGGCGGAGACCTCGACGGTGGTGGCGGGGCGCGCCACCGCCGCCGGCCGGCCCGGGAACAGGCCGCGCCAATCGACCGCGTAGGGCGCGAGATCGTCCGCGGCGGTGAGCAGACCGCCCCGGCCGAGGCAGGAATCCAGCCGGCCGAGGAGATCGGCGGGCAGGGTGGTCGGGCTCATCAGCAGGCTCATGGGCGGCCTCCTCGTGCGGGGGCCCGGGCCGGGCCGCCTGTCCGAAAACGGGTCGCCCCGGCATCCCGACGGCGGCGGCCCGGGTCAAGGGGGCGGCCTGACAATCGCCGCCGATGCTCAAGGCCGGGCCTTGACCGTCCCGGCGAACTGGCCTCTCACACGGCCCATTCGGGCGCTGGCGCCACGGGCCCGACCGCGTCGCGCGGCCCGACGGGTCCGGCGTCCCATCCGCCCGACACGGGCGCGAGATCCGAGAAGAACACGACCATGGCCGAACGACTCTCCTTCCCGAAGGACAAGATCCGCGTCCTGCTGCTCGAAGGCATCAACGACAGCGCCGCCGAGCTCTTCGCCGCCGCCGGCTACACCAACGTCGTGCGGGTGGCCAAGGCCCTGGACCGCGAGGCCCTGCACGAGGCCCTGAAGGGCACCCACATCCTCGGCATCCGCTCGCGCACGCAGCTCGACGCGGCGGCCCTGGCCCATGGCGAGCGCCTGCTGGCGGTGGGCTGCTTCTCGGTGGGCACCAACCAGGTCGATCTCGAGGCCGCGCGTCACCGCGGCATCCCGGTCTTCAACGCGCCCTACTCCAACACCCGCTCGGTGGCCGAGCTCGTCATCGGCGAGATCGTGATGCTGCTGCGCCGGATCGTGCCGCGCTCGGTGGGCGCCCATGCGGGCGCGTGGGACAAGTCGGCCACGGGCTCGCAGGAGGTGCGCGGCAAGACGCTGGGCATCGTCGGCTACGGCAATATCGGCTCGCAGCTCTCGACCCTGGCCGAGGCGATGGGCATGCGGGTGGTGTTCTACGACCAGACCGACAAGCTGCGCCACGGCAACACCGAGCCCACCGACAGCCTGGAGACCCTGCTGGCCCAGAGCGACGTGGTCTCCCTCCACGTGCCGGAGACGCCCGAGACCCACAACATGATCGGCGAGGCCGAGATCCGGGCGATGAAGCCCGGCGCCTTCCTGATCAACAACGCCCGCGGCACCGTGGTGGATCTCGACGCCCTGGCCGGTGCCCTGCGCGACGGCCACCTGCGGGGGGCCGCCGTCGACGTGTTCCCGGTGGAGCCGGGCTCCAACCAGGAGCGCTTCGTCAGCCCGCTCCAGGGCCTGCCCAACGTGATCCTGACGCCGCATATCGGCGGCTCGACGGAGGAGGCGCAGGAGCGCATCGGCTCGGAGGTGGCGCGCAAGCTCGTCGATTATTCCGATATCGGCTCGACGGTGGGCACCGTGAACTTCCCGCAGGTGCAGCTGCCCGCCCGCCCCACCGGCACGCGCCTGATCCACGTCCAGCGCAACATCCCGGGCATGCTGGGGCGCCTCAACGACACCTTCGCCCGGCGCGGGGTCAACATCGCGGCGCAGTTCTACCAGACCGACGGCGAGGTCGGTTACGTGGTGGTGGAGACCGACGTGACCGATGCCGACGCCGAGAGCCTGCTGGAGGAGATCCGGGCGCTCGACGGCACGATCCGGGCGCGTCTGCTCTACGAGCGCCGCTGACGGCGAGGCCGTTTCGCCCGGCCTGACCGAATATCCCCATCGATCGCGCGGTCGGCGACGGCGTCCGGTGGCGCGCGGCGCCGACCTCGATTAACTGATGCGGGCGCGATTGTGCGGATCGCACCGAATCGATCCGAGGCCGCGCCGTCGTGCAGGGGACAACCCGCGCCCGGGAAGAGGATGCCCAGCCGTTGCGTGCCAGCCCCCTGCGTGATGGTGCCCTCGCGGACGATCCCTCGCGCACCGACGTCGCCCTCGCGGACCTGATCGCCGATATCGCCCGGCGCGACGCAACCGCCCTGCGGACCCTCTATGATCGGACGGCGCCGAAACTTTTGGGGGTGATCCTGCGTATCCAGACCGATCGCGGCATGGCCGAGGACGTGCTGCAGGAGGTGTATCTGCGGGTCTGGCAGAAGGCCGCCTCCTACAGCCCTGCGGCCGGGAGACCCCTGGCCTGGCTGTGCTCCATCGCGCGAAACCGCGCCATCGACGGGGTGCGGCGGCGCCAGGAGGTCCAGGGGCCGGTCACCGAGGACGGGGAGGATTGGGTGGAGCGTCTGGTCGATCCCCACGACAGCGAGGGCACGATCCTGGGACGCGATGCCCTGCGGGCCTGTCTCGGCCGGCTCGAGGCGATGCACCGCGACTGTATCGTGCTGGCCTATTGCGAGGGCCAGTCCCGCGAGGACCTCGCCCTGCGCTACGACCGGCCCGTGAGCACCATCAAGACCTGGCTGCATCGCGGTCTCGCGACCCTGCGCGGCTGCCTGGACGGTGTCGCATGACCCCCGATCCGGACGAGCGCGACCTGCGCCTCGCCGAGTACGTGCTCGGCACCCTGCCGCCGGCCGAACGGGCCGCGGTGGACCTCGAACTCGCGGTCGACCCGACCGCCCGGGCGGCGCGGGAGGCCTGGGAGCGCCGCCTGGCGCCCCTCGCCCTCGCGGCGCCCGAAGTTCCGCCGGGGCCGGAGGTGTGGCCGGCGATCGCCCGGGCCGTGGCCGGCGATGGGCCGGGACACCGCGCCGCCGCCGCAAACGACGACCGCATCGGCGCCCTGCAGGGCGCGGTGTGGCGCTGGCGCCTCGCCGCCGGCACGGCGGCCGCCCTGGCGGCCGGGCTGGCCCTGTTCATCGCCGTGGGCGAGCCGCGCCCGGGCGATGGGGACGGGCGCTACATCGCCGTGGTCAACAGCGGCGGCGAGGCCCCCGCGCTCCTCGTCAGCATCGACACCCGGGCCGGGACCGCCCGCGTACGCCCGGTCGGCGCGCAGGCGCCCGCGGGGCACAGCCTCGAACTCTGGTATGTCGGCGCGGGAGAACCGCCGAAGACCCTCGGGCTCGTCGGATCGGACGCGAAGGGCCTGATTCTGCCGGCCAAGGCCGACGCCCTGGCGGGCGGCACCTTCGCGGTCTCGGTCGAGCCGGAGGGGGGCTCCCCCACCGGCCTCCCGACCGGGCCGGTGGTGTATTCGGGCAAGCTGATTCGCGAATAGGCCTGATTCGCGAGGCGGCGCCGGCGACCCGGAGGGACCGGTCGCCCGGCCTCACCCCAGCAGCTTGTCCAGGGTGATCGGGATGTCGCGCACCCGCACGCCGGTGGCGTGCCAGACCGCGTTGGCGATGGCGCCGGCGGTGCCGGTGATGCCGATCTCGCCGACCCCCTTGATGCCCAGCGGGTTCACGTGCGGATCGTGTTCCTCCACCAGGATCGCCTCCATCGCAGGCACGTCGGCATTCACCGGGATGTGGTACTCGGCCAGGTTCCCGTTCATCACCCGGCCCGAGCGCGGATCGAGCACCGCGTGCTCGTGCAGGGCCAGGGACACGCCCCAGATCATGCCGCCGTAATACTGGCTGCGTACGAGGTGCGGGTTGACGATGCGCCCGGCCGCGAAAGCGCCGACGAGGCGCGTCACCCGGATCTGGCCCAAGTCCGGATCGACCTTCACCTCCGCGTAGACCGCCCCGTGCGCGTGCATCGCGTAGGCCTTTCGTGAGGCGGGGTCGCCCGCGCCCGCGCCCTTGGCCTCGACTGAGGCCTTGCCGGCTCGGCCCAGGATTTCGGAGAAGGCTTCCGAGCGGGCGGGGTCGTCGTTGCGGGCGAGGCGTCCGTCGCGGGCGGTGACGCCGGCATTGCCGGCGCCGTAGAGGGGCGAGGCCGGGTCGTTGACGGCCAGGTCCGCGAGTTCGGCGATCGCCGCCTGCGCGGCGTTGTGGACCGCCGTGCCGCCGGTGGCGGTGCCGGTGGAGCCGCCCGCCAGCCCGCCGTTCGGCAGGTTCGAATCGCCGATGCGCAGCTCGACCTGGGCGATGGGCAGTCCGAGGCCGTCGGCGCCGATCTGCGCCAGCACCGTCCAGGCGCCCTGGCCCATGTCCTGAGCGGCGGTCTCGATCAGGGCCGTGCCATCGGCCCGGATCGTGGCCCGGGCCTCGCCCTGCATCATCCCGGCCGGGTAGGTGGCGGTGCCGAGCCCCCAGCCCACCAGCAGCCCGTCGGCGTCGCGCATCTGGCGCGGCTGGCGCGGGCGGGCGGCCCAGCCGAAGCGTGCCGCGCCTTGGGCGTAGCATTCGCGCAGCGCCTTCGAGGAGAACGGCCGATGGGTGATCGGCTCGACCTCGGCGTAGTTGCGCAGGCGGATTTCCAGGGGATCGAGGTCGAGTTCGAGCGCCAGCTCGTCCAGCGCGCTCTCCACCGCGACGCTGCCCGAGGCTTCGCCGGGAGCCCGCATGAAGATTGGGGTGCCGATATCGGCCCGGGAGACCGCGTGCGTGGTCGCGATCGCGCCCGCCGCGTAGAGGTGGCGCGAGAGGATGCCGGAGGGCTCGACGAAGTCGTCGTGCCGGCTCGTCAGGGTCAGGGTGTGGTGGTCGAGGGCCGTGAGCGTCCCGTCCCGCGATGCGCCGAGCCTCAGGGTCTGGCGGGTGGCGGCGCGGTGGCCGACCGGGCCGAACATCTGCTCGCGCCGCGTCACCAGCTTGACCGGGCGTCCCACCATCTTGGCCGCCATGATCCCGAGGATCTGCGGCGCGGCGATGAAGCCCTTCGAGCCGAAGCCGCCGCCGAGATAGTGGCAGACCACGTGGATGTTCTCCGGCGGGATGCCGAACAGGTCGGCGATCCGGCCCTTGGCGATCCAGAGGGCCTGGGTCGGGGTGTGGAGGGTCAGGCGGTCGCCGTCCCATTCCGCCACGCAGGAATGGGGTTCGAGGGCGTTGTGATACTGCGCCGCCGTGTCGTAGGTGGCCGCGATCCGCGTCTCCGCCGCCGCCAGGCCGGCGGCCAGATCGCCGGACCTCTCGTCGGTGGCCGAGCCGGCCCCGATGGTGTCGGGGCTGAAGATCTCGCCGGCTCCGAGGGCGACGCTGACCGGCTCCGCCTCGTAGCGGGGCGCCAGCAGGGCGGCACCCTCGGTGGCCGCTTCCAGTGTCTCGGCGATCACCACCGCGATGGGCTGGTTGGCGTAGCGCACGCCGTCGTTCTGCAGCAGGTCGAGGCGGAAGGTGAACGGATTGTCCTTCTGGTCCGGCGACTTGGCGAGCGCCGGCGCGTTCTCCGGCGTCATCACGGCGATCACGCCGGGATGGGCCTGCGCCGCCGCGATGTCGCGATGCGTGACCCGCCCGCGCGCGATCGAACTCACCGCCATCACCGCATGGGCCAGGCCCTCGGGCTTGAAATCCGCGCTGTAGCGGGCCGCACCCGTGACCTTGTCGGGGCCGTCGCGCCGGGTGAGCGGCTGGCCGATGGAGGCGCCGTGGCGCTGACGCTCAGGCATGGGCGGAGACTCCGGCCGAAGGGGTGGCGAAGGGACTGGCCGGGAGCGCGGGCACGCGATCCGGGGTGCCGGCAACGGCCAGGGTGAGGGCGCGCACGACGATGCGGCGGGCAAGCTCGATCTTGTAGGCGTTGTCGCCCGAGGGTTTGGCGTCGGCCAGAGCGGCCTCGGCCGCCCTGGCGAAAATCTCGGGCGTGGGGGCCGCGCCGGCGAGCAGGTGTTCCGCCTCGCGGGCGCGCCAGGGCTTCAGGGCGACGCTGCCGAGGGCGATGCGGCCTTCCGCGATCCGGTCCCCGTCGAGGCGCAGGCCGACGGCCGCCGACACCACCGCGAAGGCATAGGAGGTGCGCTCGCGGACCTTGAGGTAGCGGCTGTGGCCGGCGAAGGTTTCGGCCTCTGCCGGCAGGGTAACGGCGACGACGAGGTCGCCGGGCTCCAGCACCGTCTCGCGCTCCGGGTGGTCGCCCGGCAGGCGGTGGAACGCGTCCAGGGGCACGCTGCGGGGACCGGCCGGCCCCTCGATCTCCACGACGGCGTCGAGGGCGGCCAGCGGCACGCAGAAATCCGACGGGTGGGTGGCGATGCAGTGCTGGCTCCAGCCGAGCACCGCGTGGGCACGGGTGACGCCGCCCTGCGCGTCGCAGCCGGTGCCGGGGTCGCGCTTGTTGCAGGCGCTGGCGGTGTCGGTGAAATACGCGCAGCGGGTCCGCTGCAGCACGTTGCCGGCGGTGGTGGCGGCGTTGCGGAGCTGGCCCGAGGCCCCCGAGAGCAGGGCTTCGGCGAGCGCCGGGTAGCGCCGGGCGATGACCGGATCGTGCGCCAGGGTGGCGTTGCGCACCAGGGCGCCGATCCGCGTCGTGCCGTCGGCGCGGCGCTCGATCCGGTCGAGGCCGGGCAGCCGGGTGATGTCCACGAGGGTGTCGGGGCGGGTGACGCCGCCCTTCATCAGGTCGACGAGGTTGGTGCCGGCGGCGAGGTAGGCGGCACCGGGCCGGCCGGCGGCCGCGACCGCCTCGTCGACGCTGGACGGGCGGAGATAGTCGAAGGCCTTCACGCCGCATCCTCCGCGATCTGGCGGCCGGGCAGGACGTCCGGCCCGGTCATCTGCGCGTGGGCCGTCAGCACGGCTTGCGTGATGCCCGCATAGGCGCCGCAGCGGCAGAGATTCCCGCTCATGCCCTCGCGCACCCGCTCGGGGTCGCCCCCGGTCTGGCCCTCCTGGATCAGGCCGACCGCACTGAGGATCTGGCCCGGCGTGCAGAAGCCGCACTGGAAGCCGTCATGCTCCAGGAAGGCGGCCTGGACGGGATGCAGGGCCTCGTTCTGCGCCAAACCCTCGATGGTGGTGATCGCCGCGCCGTCGTGGCTGACGGCCAGCGCCAGGCAGGAATTCACCCGCACCCCGTCGATCAGGATGGTGCAGGCCCCGCACTGGCCCCGGTCGCAGCCCTTCTTGGCCCCGGTGAGGTCGAGGCGCTCGCGCAGCAGATCGAGGAGGGTGACCCGCGCATCCTCCAGGACGATGCTGCGGGCCGTGCCGTTCACGGTCAGCGTGATGGGAAAGCTCATGCCGGGCTGTCTCCGCCGTGGCCTGTCTGGAACCGATCCAGATAGAACCGCCGGGGTTCCCGACCAGGGGGCGTGGTCAGGCGGGCGTGGTCAAGGGAGGCGCTGTCAGCGCGCGGCCGGCTTCCCCTGAGCCTCTTTGCTCTCGGTCTCCTTGCGCTTCAGGATCGCCTGCATCTGCGCGATCTCGGTGTCCTGGGCCTTGACGATGCTCTCGGCCAGCGCGCGCACTTCCGGGTCCTTGGAGTATTGCAGAGCGACCCGGGCCATGGCGATGGCGCCGGCATGATGCGGGATCATGCCGGCGGCGAAGTCGCGGTCGACGTCGCCGGAATAGCGGATCTCCATGTCGCCGTGCATCCGCATGGCGGCGTCCTGGAACGCCTTGGTGGAGGGCGAGACCCCAGTCCCGGCCTTGGCCCCGGCCTTAATCGCGCCGGCCGGCTTTGCCGGGTGGGTGTGGCCCGGCGTGCCGTGGGCGTGGTCGTGCCCGTCGTCGTGATGATGATCCTCGTGGGCCGGGGCGGTGCCCGCCAGGGCGAGGAGGGCGAGGGCGGCGAGGACGGCAGTCGCGGTCTTCATGGGGTTCGTCTCCGGGGATTCAGAAGAGGGACGGGGTGGGGGCGCCCGGGGCGGGGTGGGGAGCCGGGGCCTGCGCCGCCTGCAGCCGGGCGAAGGCGCCCCGGCCGAAGCGCAGGACGAGGACGGGGGTGAGCGCCGCGTCGAGCAGGGTGGCGCTGAACAGGCCGCCGAAGATCGTCACGGCGACGGGATGGAGGATCTCCTTGCCGGGCGCCGTGCCGTCGACCAGCAGCGGCACCAGGGCGATGCCGGCCGCCAGCGCCGTCATCAGCACCGGCACCAGCCGCTCGTTGCTGGCGCGCAGCACCAGGGCCGGGCCGAAGGGCAGGCCCTCGCTCAGCCCGAGATTGAGGATGTGGCTGATCTTCAGGATGCCGTTGCGGGCGACGATGCCGGTGAGCGTCACGAAGCCGATCATCGAGGCGACCGACAGGGGCAGCCCCGCGACGAACAGGGCCGCGACGCTGCCGATCAGCGCCAGGGGCACGTTGCCCATGACGATGAGGGCCAGCACGCCGGAGCGGTAGCGGCTCGCCAGCAGGGCGAAGACCAGGGCCAGCGAGACGAGGCTGAGGAGCCCGATGGTGCGGGTCGCCTCCCCCTGCGCCTGGAACGCGCCCTCCAGGCTCGGGGTGATGCCCTGGGGCAGGGTGGTCCGCGCCAGGATCTCCGCCATGGCGGCGGCCACGGCCGAGCCGTCGGCGCCGGCCCGGGTGTTGGCCTGGATCACCAGCCTGCGCCGCCCGTTCTCGCGAAGGATCTGGTTGGGGCCGTCGCGCTCGGCGATGTCGGCCAGCGCGTGGGCCGGGACCCAGCCGGTGGGCGTCTCGATCAGGAGTTCGCGCAGGGCCGCCACCGAGCGGCCAGATTCCGGCAGGCGCAGGGTGACGTCGTAGCGGCGCAGGCCGTCCACCAGGGTGGAGACCACCCGGCCGTTGGCGAGGCGGCTCACCGCCTCGACCACGGCGCCGGGGGCGACGCCATAGAGGGCGGCCCGTCCGGAATCGACCCGGACCTCGAGCTGCGGGATGCGGACCTGCTTCTCGATGGCGAGGTCGGTGATGCCGGGGATCGTCTCGAACGCGCTCTTGAGGGCTTCGGCCGTGCGGCGCAGGCCGTCGAGGTCCTCGCCGAACAGCTTGAGGGCGATCTCGGCCCGGACGCCGGACAGCATGTGGTCGAGGCGGTGCGAGATCGGCTGGCCGACATTGACCGAGACCGGCAGCACCCCGAGGCGGGCTCGCAACTCCGCCACGACGGCCTCGCGCGATCGCCCGCGGGCCTGATTCCTCGCCTGATTCCTCGCCTGATTCCCGGTCCTGATGCCGATCTCCAGGTCGGTGGAGTGGACGCCCTCGGCATGCTCGTCGAGTTCGGCCCGGCCGGTGCGGCGCCCGACCCGGTCCACCTCCGGGATGTCGAGGACGAGACCTTCGGCGATGGCGCCGATCCGGCTCGATTCGGCGAGCGAGATGCCCGGCGTGAAGGCGAGGTTGACGGTGAACGAGCCCTCGTTGAACGGGGGCAGGAAGGCCCGCGGCAGGGTGGTGGCGGCATAGGCCGCCGCGCCGACGCCGATCACGGCCGCCGCCATCACGGTGCGCTGGTGGCCGAAGGCGAAGGCCACCAGCCGCCCGTTGCCGGCTTTCAGCCAGCGGATCAGCCGGCCCTCCGGCGCCTCCAGGGTCTTCAGGCCAGGGAGCAGCCAGGAGGCGAGGGCGGGTGTCAGGGTGAGCGAGACGAGAAGGCTCGACAGGATCGCGATGATGTAGGCCTGCCCCAGCGGCGCGAAGAGCCGGCCCTCGATGCCCGACAGGGCGAAGAGCGGCACGAAGACGAGGCAGATGATCGCGGTGGCGTAGACGATGCCGGAGCGGACCTCGTTGGAGGCCGCCACGATCACCGCGAAGGACGAGCGCGGCGCGCCGTCCTGTCGGTTCTCGCGCAGGCGCCGCAGGATGTTCTCCACATCCACCACCGCGTCGTCGACGAGTTCGCCGATGGCGATGGCCAGCCCACCGAGGGTCATCGTGTTGATGGAGAGCCCGAGGGCGGAGAAGATCGCCGCCGTGGCGAGGATCGAGACCGGGATCGCGGTGAGCGAGATCAGGGTGGTGCGGGCGTTCATCAGGAAGGCGAACAGCACCACGGCGACCACCGCGACCGCTTCGAGCAGCACCTGCACCACGTTGTGCAGGGAGGTCTCGATGAAATCCGCTTGCCGGAACAGGATCTTCTGCGCCGCGATGCCGGGCGGCAGGCTGGGGGCGAGGTCGGCGAGCGCCGCCTCCACGGTCCGGGTCAGCCGCACGGTATCGACCCCCGGTTGCTTCTCCACCGAGACGATGACGGCGGGTTTGCCCATGTAGCCGCCATCGCCGCGCCGGGGCCGGGGAGCGAAATCCACCTCCGCCACCTGGCGCAGGTAGACCGGCCCCGCGGGCGTGGCCACCACGAGGTTGCGAAGGTCGTCGAGGTCGATGGTCCGGCCGATGGCGCGGATCAGCACCTCGCGGGCACCCGCATCGGTGAAGCCGCCGCCCGCATTGGTGCCGAAGCCCTCCAGCGCCTGGGTCATCGCCGCGTGGGTGACGCCCAGCGCCCGCATGGCGGCGGGGTTCGGCGCCACTCGGAACTGGCGCACCTCGCCGCCGATGGGAATGACCTGGGCCACGCCCGGGATCGACAGGAGCCGGGGCCGGAGGGTGAAGTCGGCGGTCTCGCGCAGCTGCATCGGCGTCGCGGTCTCGGAGGTCACCGCCACAAGCAGGATGCCGCCCATGATCGACGAGACCGGCCCCATCTGGGGCATCACGTTGGCGGGCAGTTCGGTGCGGGCCAGCGCGAGGCGCTCGGCCACGAACTGGCGGGCGCGGTAGAGGTCGGCGTCCCAGGCGAACTCCACCGTGACGATGGACAGGCCGATGCCCGAGACCGAGCGCACCCGGGTGACGCCGGGAAGCCCGTTCATCCGGGTCTCGATCGGGTAGGTGACGCGCTGCTCCACCTCCGGGGGGGCGAGCCCCTCGGCCTCCGTCATCACCGTCACGGTGGGGCGGTTGAGGTCGGGCAGCACGTCGACGGGCAGGCGGGTCAGGGCCAGGAGCCCGGTCAGCACCAGGGCGGCGGCGAGCGCCACCACGAGCAGGCGGTTGCGCAGGGACTGCGCGACGATGGTCTCGAACATCGGGGCCTCAGCGGATCTGGTCGAGAAGTTCGGCGCCCTGGACGACGACCCGGCGCCCGGCCGTGATCCCGTCCTCCACCAGCATCCGGTCGGCATCCAGCGGCGCCACCCGCACCGGGCGACCCAGGAAGCGTTCGGCGCTGACGTGCTCGTAGACGAGGCTGCCGCCCTCGGCCCGCACGATGCCGGAGCGCGCCACCGGCAGGCCGGGGCGGGCGCTGCCGACGGGCGCCAGCACGGTGACGAACTGGCCGAGGCGCAAGCTCTTGATGTCGCCCTTCCCGTCTCCCTCGACGGCGAATTGCACGGGCACCGCCTGGTTGCGGTCGGCCAGGCCCGTGCCCCGATAGGCGAGCTGCAGGGTGCCGCCGTCCCCCAGCCGCGCCGTGGCCCGGCTGCCCTCGGCCAAAGCTTCGAAGCTCAGGGCCTCGACCCAGAGCCTGGCCGGATCGACGATGCGGTAGACCACCGTGCCGGGCGCCGCCATGGCGCCCGCCACCGCATTGGTCTCGGCGATGATGCCGTCGACCGGCGCCACCAGAGCTTCCGGCTCGCGCCGGACGGCGTCGAGGGCGGCACGGCGGTCGCGCAGGCCGCCGAGTTCCGAGCGGGCATCGTCGAGCTGGGTCTGCGCCACCGCGCCGGTGGTGGAGAGCCGCTCGAAGCGGGTCACGCGCCGCTCCAGGATGGCGATCTGCTGGTCGAGTTCGCCCTGGCGCTGGCGCATGTCGGAGACGTCCACCGCCTGGACCGGCGGGGTCACGGTGGCGAGCACGTCCCCGCGCTTCACCCGCGTGCCGAGGCGGGGAAAGCCGGTCTCGGGCGGTGCCAGGCGGCCGCCGACCGAGGATTGCGCCACGCCGCTGGCATTGGGGTCGGGGATGATCCGCCCCGGCAGTTCGGCGCTGCGCGTGACGGATCGCTCGGCCGTGAGGCCGGTGCGCAGCGCCAGCAGGCGCTGGAGCGATTTCGGCACGAAGACCGAGCCGTCGGGCAGGCGCCGCGCGCGCTCCATCAGGACGCCGCCGCTCAGCATGGCCGGCGTGACGGGCGTGTCCGTCTCAGGCCCCTCGGCATGACCCTCATGCGCGAGACCCTCATGCGCGAGGGCCGTGCCGACCGGGACCAGAACCAGGGCCGCCGCGCCCGCGAGGAGCGCTGCGAAGAGAACGGCGAAGAGAACCGCGAGGATCTGTCCGGAGCGGCGGCGGCGCGCCAGGGCGAAGACGCCGAGACCGAGGGATATTCCGAGCCCCGCCAGGAAGCCGCCGGCCGCGAGGGCGGCCGGGTGCTGCCCGGCGAGGCGGCCCGCCAGGGCCATCGCGGCAGCCGTGGGGCCGGACGCCTTTGGGTCGGACGTCTTCAAGTCGGACGCTTTGGGGCCGAACGCCGCGGGTGTGCCCGCCGCGGGGGGACCGGCCGGCGCGGGCAGGTCGAGATCGAGGTTGAGGACGTCGGTGCGGCCCTCGGACGAGACCCCGACCACGAGGTCGTGGTGCGGCTCGGAGGCCAGCCAGGGGGCCGCGAGCCGGTAGGTCCCCGGCGCGGCTGCGACGGCTTTGCGCCTCCCCTCCGGCGTCATGACGGCGACGGTCGCTTCCGCGACCGGGGCGTTGGTCGCCAGGGCATCGACATAGAGCACGAGGTCGGTGCCCTGCACCACGACGACGAGTTCGAAGCGCTCGGAGACGCTCTCCGCCCGCGGAAGGGCCGCGGCCGGGACCGGGGCGGCCTCAGCGCCGTGATCATGGCCCTCATGGGCGATGGCGGGGCCGGGCAGGATCAGCAGGAGGAGGGCGCACAGAAGGGCGGGCACGCGCAGGGCGGCCGCGATGGAACGGGACATGGACCAGGGTTCTTTCGACCAGGATTCTTTCGCCGGGGAAGACGGAACCGCGTCCCGGCCTCAAGGTCCGCCGGGGACCTCGAGCGCCGATCGGAGGCGGGGCAGCGTCAGGCGTGGAATCTGGGCGGTTCGGGAACGGCTTCCGGGATGACGTCCGTCCGGGCGGGGAGGGCGCGCGCCAAAGTGCGCTCGCTGGGGCCGCGTGGTCCGGCCGCGTCGATGCTGTCCGGCGTGAGCCCGGCGCTGGTGCAGCAGGAACTGGGCAGGCGACAGCCGGCATTGGAGCAGGCGCCGTCGCAGGCGCCGGCACTGAGCGCCCGGACCGGCGTGGCCGTCGGCACCACGGCCGTCCGGATCGCGGCCACGGGCAGAAGCATCCGGGCCTCGGCGTCGCCGATCCGGGCCTGCGCCGAAGCGGCCGGGGGGAGGGGGGCCGCGCCGCCGCGCGCGTGACCAGCATGAGCTTGGTCGGCGTGGCCCATGCCAGCATGGGCTTGGCCGGCGTGGCCCATGCCAGCATGGGCCTGGGCGCCGGACGGCATGAGGCCGACCGCGATCAGAACGATCGTGGCCGCGAGCCAGAGTGCCATGTGCCGGATGCAGGTCATCTCGACCCCATTGTTAGCATGCGGGCGGCGACGGCGACAGGGCGGTTTTGGCGCGGGGCGTGCTCGCCCACCTGCGGGGGCATCCCGGGCGTACCCTAAGGGACTGGGAACACACGACGTTTCTCGCGCGATCGGTTTCCCTTCGCGGCCGCATGCTCTAAGCGGGCGGCCCGGGCCTCGGCGCGGGCGGGTGCGGAGGACGCCTCGGCAGCGGAGGACGGCGCGATGAGAACTCTCCTGGTGATCGGGATCGGCACCGGCAATCCCGAGCACATGACGATCCAGGCCATCCGCGCCCTCAACACCGCCGACGTGGTCTTCGCTCTCGACAAGGGCCGCCAGAAGGCCGACCTCGTGGACCTGCGCCGGGAGATCTGCGCCCGCTATCTCACGGACAGGCCCTACCGCTTCGTCGAGGCGCAGGACCCGGAGCGGGACCGCAACCCGTCCGATTACGGCGCGACCGTCGAGGCCTGGCACGCGGCGCGGGCCGCGCTCTACGAGGGGATGATCGCCACGGAACTCGATGCGGAGGGCTGCGGCGCCATCCTGGTCTGGGGTGATCCCTCCCTGTACGACAGCACGCTGCGCATCATCGACCGCATCCTGGCGCGCGGCCACCTGGCCCTGGAGGTCCGGGTGATTCCGGGCATCACCAGCGTGCAGGCGCTGGCGGCGAGCCACCGCATCCCGCTCAACCGCATCGGCGCCCCGATCACCATCACCACCGGCCGGCAGATTGCCGGCGGCCTGGCAGAGGGTGCCGACACCACCGTGGTGATGCTCGACGGGCGCCCCCGCTTCGACCATCTCGACCCGGACCTGACCATCTACTGGGGCGCCTTCCTCGGCAGCGCCGACGAGATCCTGGTCTCGGGCCGCCTCGGCGACGTGGCGGCCGAGATCGGCGCCGTCCGCGAGGCCGCCCGGGCCCGCCACGGCTGGATCATGGACACCTACCTGCTGCGCGCGCCGGTCGCACGCGACCGAACCTGAGGGAGCGGCCTGCGGCATAAGTGACCGGCATCCGGAAGGAATGTCCGGCCCCTGCCCCGATCGATGGGGGATCGTCCCCCGTGACCGCCGGAACACATCAATAAAAATCCTTTCGACTTGGCTTCGATGCTCGCCGTGTCGCGCCGAGGACTGGCAGGGTGTTTGCGACAGACTTCGCGGAGTCAATAATAGGCCGATCGCGCCACCACGATGACTGTCGTGGGGCGGGTTCGGGAGGGCTTGCGCATGGCAGCGGACGGGGTTCGGGCGGCCGGATCGGGACTCGGGCGTCGCGCCCGGCCATGGGGCACGATCTGCGGCACGATGGTCCTGGCGGCCGCCGCCTGCGGCGCCCTTTCAGCCGCGGGCGCGCTCCCAGCCCTCGGCGGTGCCTATGCGGCCCTGTCCCTTCGCCTGGAGCACCAGCTTCACACCCAGGCGCCGGCTCCGCCAGCCCGGATCGCGCTCGGCCCGCACGGACGCGACATCCGGTTCGCCGGCGAGATCGGGGAGGGCGCGGCCGACCGCCTCGCCGCGCTCCTGGCGGCCCATCCCGCGGTCACGCGCATCCATCTCACCAGCGAGGGCGGCCTCGTGGCGGAGGCTTCGGCGATCGGCGACCTGATCGCGGCGCGGGGGCTTTCCACCTACGTGCCGGATTACTGCGTCTCGGCCTGCACCCTCGCCTTCGTGCGCGGCACCACCCGCGCCCTGGTGACCGACGGGCGCCTCGGCTTCCATGCGCCCTACGATCCCGGCCTGTTCGGCCAGGTCGTGCAGGCCGATGCCGCGGTCGAGCGGGCGGCCTACGTGGCGGCGGGCGTCGACCCGTCCTTCGCCGCCGAGGCCCTCGGCGTCGCCTCCGACAGCCTGTGGATTCCCGATCCCGCGCGCCTGGTCCGGGCCCGGGTCGCCACCGAACTCGTCGACACCGACCGCTTCCCCGATTCCACCCTCGACGACGACCCGAGCCTCGCCGGCGCCCGGGCGGCGGTTCTGCGGGCGCTGCCCCTGCTGGAGGCGCTGGCGGGGCGGGACGAGATCCTGTCCGCCCTGGCCTCCGGCTACCTCGACGGCTACCGGGCCGGGATCTCCGAGGGCGAGGCCCTGGATCGCCTGCGCGCCCGGGCGGCGCGCGCGATCCGGCAGGTCCTGCAGGGCGCCGATGCGGCGACCTGGACCGAACTGGGCGGACTCGTCCTGCGGGCCATGCGCCAAGTGGGTCCTGATGCCGGTCCGGAAGCCGGTCGCGATGCCGATCCAGACGCCTGCCTCGCCATCGGCGGGACGGGCGATCTTCTGGCTTTGCAGGACGTCCTGTCGGCTCCGAGCCTGAGCCCGGATCGTCCGCCGGCCGATGCCGTGCGGACCCTCCTGGCCCGGGCCGCGCGGCAGGCCGGGCCGGGCGGTCGCGAAGCCGGTCCCACCCCGGCGGCACGCCTGCCGCGCGACTGCGCCGGTCTGATCGCCGCCTACGCCGAGGCCCTGGCGCGACCCGGGGCAGGGGGCGCCGTGCGGGCGCTGGCCAGCCAGGGTGTCCGCCCGGCGCGGGAGGCCGCGGCCCTGCCCCGCTGAACCGGCAGGAGGCCTGCGCCACTCCGTCAGGCGCCCTCGCCTGCGGGAATCGGTCAGTGCCGCTGTCCGTCCGGCGCGTCCCGGAGGTGCCGGGCGAGTTCGTGGCCGATCTCGATCATCAGGTGGTCGAGGAGCCGGGACAGGCCCGGCCGCGCGAGAGCGTCGGCCAGGCCGCGCAGGGCGATGGCGTGCTCGGCCATCCGGTTCACCGCATGCTGGTCCCGGGGGTCGTCGGCCGGCTCCTCGGTCAGGTCGAGGACGATGCCGCGCGCCCGTGCCGGCCGTCCGGCGGCGTCCGCCTCGATGCGCCCGCGCAGGTCCAGCCGCCGCGGGGCGTGGGCGGTGCGGAAGGCGATCGCGAAGGCACCGCCTCGCGCGATGGCGGCGTGGAGTGCATTGTCGACCCGCGCCCGGTCGTCCTCGTGGGTCCGCGCCAGGAGGGTGGCCAGGGGAATGCCCCGCAGGCCCGCTTCCGGCGGCACGCCGAGGGCCACGGCCACGGCGTCCGACACCACGAGGCGGTCCGCCCAGATGTCGTGCAGCCAGACGCCGACGACGCCCGAAGCGGACAGCGCCGCCTGCAGGCCGCCGGGGAGATCCGCATCCGAATCCGGCAGGGGGGATCGCGTCATGAGCCTCCTGGACGGGGCGCTCGAAAGGTCATGGCGGGAAACGTCAGGACGACCTGAGGTTGGCATCGGGGTCTCGCGCATCCCGCCGGTACGCGAACAACCTAGAGGGGAAACCCTCTGACGCAAAGGGCGCGTGC
This sequence comes from Methylobacterium sp. Leaf113, assembly GCF_001423325.1. Taxonomy (NCBI): domain Bacteria; kingdom Pseudomonadati; phylum Pseudomonadota; class Alphaproteobacteria; order Hyphomicrobiales; family Methylobacteriaceae; genus Methylobacterium; species Methylobacterium sp. Leaf113. The sequence continues at coordinate 38,356 of NZ_LMNJ01000016.1, read as the reverse complement.
AACATTCGACGCCAATTTAAGCAACCTGAGATTGCCGATGTGGGCTTCGGCGGCGCCGACGGCTTAACCGTTGGTTAACCATGATGCGCGACACCGGGATCGCAGCATCCTTGGGTCACAGGACGAGGGGCACGGGACAGGGGCCACCGCCCCGCCCATCGCCGGCGATCCAGATTGCGGGATGCGTCCGCCGCACATGCCACCGGGATTCCGCGCCACCGGAATTCCACGCCACCCGAATTGATCGACGCTCGCGAAGGGATGCCAGGATGAAAGCCATCACGTTCGTCACCCAGAAGGGGGGCAGCGGCAAGAGCACGCTCTGCATCTCGCTGGCCGTCGCCGCCCAGGAACGCGGGCTCTCCGTCTGCATCCTCGAGATGGATCGCCAGGCCACGATCAGCGACTGGCTCGATTATCGCACCGCCGAGGGTCCGGAGGTCGCGCAGATCGACGCGACCCAGATCGAGGGCGTGATGAACCAGCTGCGCGATTCCGCCTACGACTACGTCTTCATCGATACCCCGGGCGTCGATTCCGCCGGCACCCTCTCGGCGATCCGTGCGGCCGACCTCTGCATCATCCCGTGCCGCCCGACGCCCGCGGATCTGCGCGCCTTCAAGCCGACGCTCGCGGCGATCTACCGGCTGGAGAAGAAGTTCGCCTTCGTGCTGAACCAGACGCCGCCGCGCTCCTATCGCATCCGCGATGCCGCCGACGGCCTCGCCGTGCTGGGCATCCTGCCCGACGTCAACATCGTCGCCCGCACCGACCACCAGGACGCCATCGGCGTCGGTCAGGGCGTCACCGAGTTCAACCCGAAGGGGCAGGCCGCGCTGGAAGTGCGCAAGCTCTGGGGCTGGATCGAGAAGCGCATGCAGGTGAGCAGATCGGAGAGTAAGCCGGGGATCAAGCAGGTGATCAAGAATGCCAAAGCCGCCTAAGCTGAGTCTCGCCTCCATCGTCGCCGCCTCGAGTTCCCCGCCCAGGTCATCCCACCACCCTTCCCACCAGACCGCCGAGATCGTCCAGCTCGACACCGGCGCCCCACCCGGCCGACGCCCCAACGCCACCCTGAAGCAGCGCGCCCGACAGATGTCGGTCTATCTGGAGCCGCCGGTCTACGATCAGCTCCGCGACATCGCCCATGCGGAGCGCGCCAAGATGCACGGCCTGATGCTGGAGGCCCTCGACCTGCTGTTCAAGCAGCGCGGCGCCCGGTCGATCGATCAGCTCAACGATCCGGGCGGCCGCTGAGGCCGTATCCGAGCCCCCGATGCGAGACGATGACGAAGCCCTGGCAAGAGGTTGCCAGGGTTTTCTCATGGAACGGGCGAGGGGGCGGTATCCGATCCCGCCGCCGCACCGCAGTCTTCGACGAACCGGACGGCCGAGGCGTCTTCGCCAGTGGGGACAGGGGTTTGCCGCCGGTTCCGGAGGCGACGCTTCCGCGGGGTTCGGCGGAGCCCGGCGATGCTGTCGGACACCCGCTTCGCGGTTCCGTTCAGCCTTCCTTTACGCCGTCCGGACAATCTTGGCCCATCGAACGGGAGGCACAGCGTGCGTCCGTCGAGGGTCCGGCCGGTCCTGCTCTTGCCCGCCGGCGGGCCGATCCAGCGTGTTGTGCGTATCGGGGCGAGGGCTTGAGGCGGATCATCGCGATGGCGCGTAGGACGAAGCCGGAACACCAGGATCCGGCGCCGCTGCCGCTCTGGCGGCTGCTGGCCGTCTCGGCCGTGGCGCTCGCCACCGCCAATTGTGCCCAGAACCCGCAGAAGCTCGCCGGAGCCTCGGGAAGCGGCTCCGCGCTCGACCCGAAATACGGCGTCAAGGCCAGCCCGCGCCTCTATAACGAGGGCGACGTGATCCCGAAGGGCGGCGGACGCCGCTTCTCCGGCAAGCCCTACGTGGTGGCCGGGCGCACCTACGTGCCCCGCGACGACGCCAAGGGGTATGTCCGCGAGGGACTGGCCTCCTGGTACGGCTCGGCCTTCCACGGCCGCATGACCGCCAACGGCGAGGTCTTCGACCGCCATTCGATCGCGGCCGCGCACCCCACCCTGCCGCTGCCGAGCTATGCCCGCGTGACCAACCTCGCCAACGGCCACTCGATGATCGTGCGGGTCAACGATCGCGGCCCCTATCATGCCAACCGCCTGATGGACGTCTCCGAGGAGGTGGCCGAGGCCTTGGAATTCCGCCGCAGCGGCACCGCGCGGGTCCGCGTCGAGTATGCCGGCAAAGCCTCGACCGCCGGCAGCGACGACCGCAAGCTTCTCGCCACCCTGCGCACCGACGGCCAGCCCGCAAGGGTTCACGGCCAGGGGCCGGTCATGATGGCCGATCTCGGCCCCGACGCGCCGCAGGTGCCTTCCGAGCGCCTCGCCCGTGCGTCCCAGCCGGCTTTGGCCTTCAAGGCGGACAGCGACCGCGATGCGGCACCGGAAGCTTCCGAGGAGGCCGTGCCGGCCCCGCGCCCGGTCCGGTCCGCACCGGTGCTGATGGCGAGCGCCGCCACCGTGGCGGTGCCGGCCGCCCTGCAGCCCACGGCGGCGCGGGCCGAGGCCTTCCGGCCGGTCCGGCACAACCTGCCCGAGCCGCAGGCGGGCATGACGCAGGCCGCCTCCCGCCCGAGCCCCCTCAGCCTCACGCCGCCGCCCCTGCGGCTCGCCGGTGCCCGGCCGGAGCCGGTCCGCTCCGGGACGGCCGGCGGGAGCCGCGTCGCGACGGTTCAGTCCGGCCGGGTCGCGGCGACCGCCCGGATGGCCGCCGCCGGGTCAAGCCCGGCCGGCCACGCGGTCGCCCCGGCCCGGCTGGCCGGGCAGGGTATGGCGGGCCTCGCACCGAAAGCGGGCGGCTCCCGGGCCCCTGCCGTTCAGGTGGCGAGCCTGAAGGCGGGGTCTTCATCGAGGCCGGGTCTCGGCGCTCAATCCGACGCCGGCCATCGATCCGGGCCGACACCGAAGGCGATCGTTGTCGCCAAGGTCTCGGCCCAGGTCTCGGCCCAGGTCTCGGCCAAGGTCTCGGCCGAGGCGGCGCGGAGCGCCCCCGGGGGGGGCAAGGCGCTGGCGTCCGGCCCGAACGCGTCCGGGACGAAGGTGGCTTCTGGACCGAAGCTGGCTTCGGGGGCCAAGGTTGTCTCCGGGGGCAAGGTTGTCTCGGGGACCAAGGCTGTTTCGGTCGGCAAGCCCGCGCTCGTCGCCAAGGCGTCGGCCCGCGCCCGCTTCGCCGAGGCGCGCTGAGCGTCGCCTCGGCCTGTCCGTGGTGTTCCGGACGCATCGTCGCGTCATCGACAATCGGGTGCGATTGGGGTTCGATCTCGGCGGCGAATGCCTGTAACGTCACGCTTGATCGTGGGGGCGATGGACGGGTCGGCGTGAGGCGGGGAATGGGTTTGAGATTGGTCCTTGCGGAGCGTACCGGATCCGGCCTCGCAGGGCGCAGCAGATCGGGCCGCGCAGTCGTGCCGGGCTTGATCGTGGCGTCGGTGCTGGCGGCGCTGAGCCTCTTCGAGACGGGCGGCGCCCGGGCCCAGAGCTTTCAGACAGCGGCGCCGCACGCCATCCTGGTCGATGCCGATTCCGGCTCGGTGCTGTTCGAGAAGGGGGCCGACGAGCCCTTCTCGCCGGCCAGCATGGCCAAGCTGATGACCACCGAGATCGTGTTCAACGAGATCCGGCGGGGCCGGCTCACCATGGATTCGGAGTTCCAGATCACCGAGGACGCCTGGCGCCGGGGCGGGGCGGGCGGCGGCGGCTCCTCGATGTTCGCCCAGCTCAACAGCCGCATCAAGCTGTCCGATCTCCTGCGCGGCCTCATCGTGCAGTCGGGCAACGATGCCGCCATCGCCATCGCCGAGGGCATCGCCGGCACGGAGGAGAATTTCGGGCGGATGATGACGGCGCGGGCGAAGGAGATCGGCCTGACGCGCTCGACCTTCCGCAACGCCACCGGCTACTCGGCGCCCGACCAGAAGGTGACCGCCCGCGACCTCGCCAAGCTCGCCCTGCACCTGATCGAGACCTACCCGGACCTGTACAAGATCTTCGCCGAGCGCGAGTTCACCTGGAACAAGATCAAGCAGCAGAACCGCAACCCGCTGCTCACCCTCGACATCGGCGCCGACGGGCTCAAGACCGGCTACCTGGAGGAATCGGGCTACGGCCTCACCGGCTCGGCTGTGCAGAACGGTCAGCGTCTGATCATGGTGGTGAGCGGGCTGAAGACCGCCCGCGACCGGGCCGCGGAATCGCGCAAGCTGATGGAATGGGGCTTCCGCGCCTTCGAGCCGCGCCAGATCTTCACCAGCGGCGAGACCGTGGCGGAGGCCTCCGTCTACGGCGGCGCGGCCGGCAGCGTGCCGCTCGTCGCCAAGAAGGCCGTGCGGGTGCTGCTGCCGCGGGGCTCCGGCGACCGGATCACCGCCAAGGTGGTCTACCAGGGACCCCTGGTCGCCCCCGTCGAACAGGGCCGCGAGATCGGCCGCCTGCGCATCACCCGCGGCGACACCCAGGCCCTCGACCAGCCGCTCTATGCGGGCGACACCGTGGAGGCGGGCACCATCCCGCAGCGGGCGCTCGACGCGACCTGGGAGGTCGGCACCGGCCTGTTCCGCAAAGCCTTCGAGAAGGCCGGCGCGAAATCGTGACGGCGGCCGGATCGGGGGGAGGGACCTTCATCACCTTCGAGGGCGGGGAGGGGGCCGGCAAGTCCACCCAGATCCGCCGCCTCGCCGCGCATCTGCGCACGGAATCCGGCCGCCCCGTGCTGACGACGCGGGAGCCCGGCGGCTCGGTCAAGGCCGAGCGCATCCGCGAGGCGCTGCTGTCGGGGCTGGCCAAGCCCCACGGTCCCTTCGCCGAGGCGCTGCTGTTCTCCGCCGCCCGGATCGACCATCTCGACACCCGGATCCGTCCCGCCTTGGCCCGGGGCGAGATCGTGCTCTGCGATCGCTTCGCCGACTCGACCCGGGCCTATCAGGGCGCGGCCGGCGGCCTCGACCCGGCCGTCCTCGGCGCCCTCGAGCGCGTCGTCGTCGGCCCGACCCGGCCCGACCTGACCCTGATCCTCGATTGCGACCCGGAGCTTGGCCTCGCGCGGGCGCGGGCGCGCCGCGAGGCCGGTTCCGACGGGGCGGTCGACCGTTTCGAGGCGGAGGCCCTCGCCTTCCATGCCCGTCTGCGCTCGGCCTTCCTGGCCATCGCGGCGGAGGAGCCGAAGCGCTGCGCCGTCGTCAACGCCGCCCTGCCGGCCGATGCGGTGGAGGCGGCGATCCGCGCCGTCGTCGCCGAGCGCCTGCCCCGCCTCCTGCGCGGCTCGGCCGGGCCCGAGCAAGACGGCCCGGGGCAGGACGGTCCGAAGCATGACGGTCCGAAGCATGACGATGCGGCCTGAGCGCGCCCCCGAGGATGTCGAGCCGGGCGACCTCCCCGAGGTCCCGCGCCCGCGCGAGCAGGCCGACCTCGTCGGCCACGCGGAGGCGGAGGCCGCCTTCGTCGAGGCGATCGGCTCCGGGCGCCTGCACCATGCCTGGCTCATCGGCGGCCCGCGCGGCATCGGCAAGGCGACGCTGGCCTACCGGGTCGCCCGCTGGCTCATCGCCCATCCGACGGCGCGGGACGTGCCCGACACCCTCGCGGTCGATCCGTCCCATCCGGCGGCCCGGCAGGTGGCGGCCCTGTCGCATCCGAACCTCGTGGCCCTGCGCCGGACCCGCGCGGCCAATGCCAAGACGTTGGCGACCAAGATCTCGGTCGACGCGGCCCGGGGCGCCCTCGCACTCTTCGGCTCCACGGCGGGCAGCGCGGGCGGCTACCGCATCTGCATCGTCGACAGCGCCGAGGACCTGAACGCCAACAGCGCCAATGCGCTGCTCAAGATGGTGGAGGAGCCCCCGCCGCGCTGCCTGTTCCTCATCGTCAGCCACGCGCCGGGACGGCTGCTGCCGACCATCCGCTCGCGCTGCCGCGCCCTCACCCTGCGCCCCCTGGCCGAGGCGGACGTGGCGCGGGTGATCACCCGCTTCGCCCCGCCCTTCGGGCAGCCCGATCCGCAGGTGCTCGCCCGGGCGGCGCAGCTCGCGGAGGGGTCGGTGGCGCAGGCGGTGGCGATGCTCGATCCCGCCCGCGCCAACCTCGTCGCGGAGGTCGAGACCCTGCTCGCCCGCCTGGACCACCCGGACTGGCGCCGCATCCTGGCCCTGGCCGAGAAGCTCAGCGGGCGCGAATCCGACGATCTGTTCGCCGACAGCCTCGACACGGTGTTCCGCTTCGTCTCGGCCGAACTCGACCGGCGCCGGCACGAGCCGCCCGCCCGCCTTGCGGCCCTGGTCGAGGTGTGTGACAAGATCGCCCGCGCCGCGCGGGAGGCCGCAACCTACAATCTCGACCGCCGGCCCCTGGTCCTGTCCCTGTTCGGAGACCTGGCCGGTGCGCTCCGCGCCGTCTGACGCGGGCTGGTATCCTGGGATCCGATACCGTCGCGCCGGCCCGTGATCCCATGAACCCTGTATCCGGGGAACCTTTCGACGTGACCGCCACCGACCCGGCCGCCGCCAAGACCTTCAGCCTCTCCACCGCGATCTCCTATCCGAACGGCGCGCCGCATATCGGCCACGCCTACGAGGTGATCGCCACGGACGCGATCGCGCGCTTCAAGCGCCTCGACGGCTACGACGTGCTGTTCTCCACCGGCACCGACGAGCACGGCATCAAGATCCAGCAGACCGCCGCCAAGGCCGGGATCACGCCGCGCGACCTCGTCGACGACATGTCCGCGCGCTTCCGCGCCATGGCCGAGGCGCTCGGATGCAGCCACGACCGCTTCATCCGCACCACCGAGCCCGATCATTACGCCGCCGCCCAGGAACTGTGGCGCCGGATGGAGGCCAACGGCGACCTCTACCTGTCGAAATATGCCGGCTGGTACTCGGTGCGCGACGAGGCCTACTACGCCGAGGACGAGACCGAGATCGGTCCCGACGGCGAGCGGCGCTCGCGCGAGACTGGCACGCCCCTGACCTGGATGGAGGAGGAGAATTTCCTATTCCGTCTGTCCGCCTATCAGGACCGGCTGCTCGCCCTGTACGAGGCCGAGCCCGACTTCATCGGACCGGAGACCCGGCGCAACGAGGTGGCGAGCTTCGTGCGCTCGGGCCTGAAGGACTTCTCCGTCAGCCGCACCAATTTCGACTGGGGCGTGCCGGTGCCGGGCCACCCGGACCACGTCATGTACGTCTGGGTCGATGCCCTGACCAACTATCTCACCGTCACGGGTTTTCCCGACGAGGCCGACGCGCGGGCGAAATTCTGGCCGATGGACCTGCACGTCATCGGCAAGGACATCGTGCGCTTCCACGCGGTCTACTGGCCGGCCTTCCTGATGTCGGCCGGCCTGGCCCTGCCCAAGCGCGTCTTCGGCCACGGCTTCCTGCTCTCCAAGGGCGAGAAGATGTCGAAGTCGCTGGGCAACGTCGTCGACCCGATGGACCTGATCGCGACCTACGGCGTCGACGCGGTGCGCCACTTCGTGCTGCGCGAGGTGCCCTTCGGCGGCGACGGCAATTACAGCCACGAGGCGATCATCACCCGCTACACGGCGGACCTCTCGAACGGCCTCGGCAACCTCGCCCAGCGCTCGCTCTCGATGATCGCCAAGAACTGTTCCGGCGCGGTTCCCGAACATGGCGATCTCACCGAGGACGACCGCGCCCTGCTGGCGCTGGCCGACGCCTTGCCCGCCACCGTGCGGACGGCGATGGACAAGCTCGCCCTCCACACCGCGCTCGCCGAGATCTGGTCCGTGATCACCGCCGCCGACCGCTACTTCGACGCCCAGAAGCCCTGGGTGCTGCGCAAATCCGATCCGGCCCGGATGGCGGCCTCGCTCTACGTGGTGGCCGAGACCCTGCGGGCCATCGGCATCCTGGTTCAGCCCTTCATGCCGGGTTCCGGTGCCCGGCTCCTCGATCTCCTGGCCGTGCCGACGGACCGGCGGCAGCTCGTCGACGTGGGGGAGGGCGGCCGCCTCGTTCCCGGAACGGCACTCCCCGCCCCCGCGGGCCTGTTCCCGCGCTTCGTCGAGCCGGAGGCGCCGTCCGCCTGAGGCGGAGGTCGGGTTGAGGAAGAGGACTGGAAGGCTCGATCGTCTCGCATTACATTCTGTAACGACAGGGCCTGATGGGTTTTCAATGGGACCCGCAGAAGGACGCGGCAAACCAATCCAAGCACCTTGTCGGCTTCCGGCAAGCCGCTGAGGTCTTCCGCGGATTTCGACTCACGCGTGAGGATACCCGAGGTGCCTACGGCGAGCCGCGGTTCATAACCCTGGGCACGTATGAGGGAACGGTGCTCTGCGTGGTTCACACACCGCGCGGCGACGACATCCGGATTATCTCAGCATGGAAGGCGGGACGACATGACCGGGAAGCGTATCTCCGAGCCCGGGACGACGGTGCGGTTTGACAGCCTCGATGCGATGCCGCCCGCCGAGCCGTTGAGCCCGGCCTTCAAGGCCCTCAGCGATGAGGACGTGGCTCATCGTGCCCTGCAGGATCCGGATGCAGGCACGGTGCCGGACGGCTTCTGGGATCGGCTGCCCGTTGCCAAGCCGGAAGCAAAGGAGCAAATCACGCTGCGCCTCGATCCGGAAGTGCTGCGCCACTTTCGAAGCCTCGGCAAAGGCTATCAGTCTCGGATCAACGCGGTGTTGAGGAGCTACATCAGGGCGAAGGGCGGCGCGGGCTGAGGCTTTAGCCTCCCGCTGCCAGCGTTCCTGCCGGCCTGCTTCAGATGGTTCAAGGAATCCCGAGCCCCCCATGCTGGTCGACAGCCACTGCCATCTCGATTTTTCGAACTTTTCGGAGGATCTGCCGGGCGTCATCGCCCGTGCCCGGTCCGCCGGCGTGACCCGGATGGTCACGATTTCGACGCGGGTCGCCAGGGCGCGGACCTACGAGGCCCTGTCCGAGGCGCATCCGGAGATCTGGCACACCATCGGCACCCATCCGGACGGGGCCGGCGACGAACCGGACGTGCCGACCGAGGCCATCGTGGCCCACACGCACCATCCCCGCTGCATCGGCATCGGCGAGGCGGGGCTCGACTTCCACTACGACAATGCGGCTCCGGAGGCGGTGCAGGAGCGGGTTTTCCGGCGCCACATCGCCGCCGCACGCGAGACCGGGCTGCCGCTCGTCATCCATTCCCGCGATGCCGATGCCGAGATGGAGGCGATCCTCGTCGACGAGATGGGGCGCGGCGCCTTCACGGCCGTCCTGCACTGCTTCTCGTCCGGCGCGCGCCTCGCCGCGGTGGGAGTCGAGCTCGGCCTGTTCGTGTCGTTCTCCGGCATCGTCACCTTCCGGCGCTCGCACGACCTGCGGGCGATCGCCCTCACGGTGCCGCGCGACCGCATCCTTGTGGAGACCGATGCCCCGTTCCTGGCGCCCGAGCCGCATCGCGGCCGCACCAACGAGCCGGCCTACACGGCGGACACTGCCCGCTCCCTGGCCCAGACCCTCGCCATGGAACTCCCGGACTTCGCCGCCCTGACCACGGCCAATTTCCATCGGCTGTTCCACAAGGCCGCGGCCTGAGCCGGGCAGGGGGCTCGGATCGGGGCGTGACAGGCCCTGCCCGCCTCCGATACCAACGGGCACGGAGGGGCGGATGGGTTCATTGACGGTGACGATCCTCGGCTGCGGTTCGTCGGGCGGCGTGCCTCGCGTCGGCTACGGCTGGGGGGCCTGCGATCCGGGCGAGCCGAGGAACCGGCGCCGTCGCTGCTCGATCCTGGTCGAGCGGCATAGAGACGGACGCGATGCGACCAGGAGCGACGCGGCCACCACCCTCCTGGTCGACACCTCCCCCGACCTGCGCGAGCAGCTGCTGGGGCGGGCGGTCCAGCGCCTCGACGCGATCCTCTTCACCCATGCGCATGCCGACCACACCCACGGCATCGACGACGTGCGCGCCCTCGTGATCCATATGCGCCGGCGCATTCCGGTCTTCGCCGATGCCCGGACCCGGAGCCTGCTGGAGGCGCGCTTCGGCTATTGCTTCGAGACCCCGCCCGGCAGCGAGTACCCGCCGATCCTCGACATAAACGACCTGGCGGACGGGGAGGCGATGCAGGTGGACGGCCCCGGCGGAGCGGTGACGGCCCTGCCCTTCGGCCTGGAGCACGGCAACGAGGCGGCGCTCGGATTTCGCTTCGGCCCGGTGGCCTACGCCCCCGATGTCAGCCTGATGCCGGAGGCGGCGCAGGATCGGCTGCACGGCCTCGACCTGCTGATCATCGACGCCCTGCGGGAGACCCCGCATCCGACGCATTACTCGGTCTCGGACGCCCTGGCGCTGATCGCGCGGGTGCGTCCGCGCCGCGCCATCCTGACCAACCTGCACACCGATCTCGACTACGCCACGCTGAGCGCCAGGCTGCCGCCGGACGTGGTGCCGGCCTATGACGGGTTGAGCGTCACGCTGGACCTGTGAGAGCCCGGGAGGAGGGGGGAACGCCCCACCTCCCTGCCCCCAACGACGGCCCTGACTTCCTGTCGAAGCCTCTTCGGCCGTAGCGGTGGGGTCTCGCCCTCAGTTCCGGGTGCTCGCGTCCTGCGGCAGGCCCGCATTGACGAGGATCTGCGCGGTGGCGGCCTGGGCCAGGCGATCGTAGCCCGCATCGGTCATGTGCAGACCATCGGGGCCGATCATCTGAGTCGGCGTCAGCAGGCCCTGGGCGGCCCAGGCGCGCATCAGGGCATTGCGGCGGATCACCGGCACGTTGAGCTCGGTGGCGATGGCGTGGAGGGCGACGCCGTAGGCCTCGGCCCCGTCGGTGGTCGAGAGCTTCTTGCACCATTGCTGGTCCATCAGCACCACGTCGGCGCCGGTGGCGCGCATGGCCAGGATGCCGGCGCGGGTCAGTTCGGAGAAGCGCGCGACACTGACGCCGCTCATCGGGTCGTTGCTGCCGGTCTGCCAGATCACGAGGTCCGGCTTGTCGGCGAGCACGTCGCGCTCCAGGCGGCGCGCCATGGCCTCCGAATCGTCGCCGCCCACGCCCCGGTTGAGCACCGTGACGGCGGAATGGGCGGCTCCCATCCCGCTCAGCCGGGCCTCGAGATCGCGCTGGAGCTGCGCCGGGTAGGTGGTGCTCGGCGAGGAGGCGCCGGACCCCTCGGTCGAGGAGGAGCCGAAGGCCACGATCCGGATGGGCTGGCCCTGGGCGATGAGGCTGGCGAGACGGGGGAGGCGGGCCAGGGTCCGGCGCGGGATCGCCGCGCGCGTCACGGTCATGGGCGGCGCGACGGCTGCAGGCGTCTGGACCAGGGCCAACCGCTCGGGATCGGTCTGTTCGTTCGGGACGGGAGCCGGCTCGGCCCGGGCCGGATGTCCGAGGGCGACCGCAACGGACCCGAGGGCCATCAGGGCCAGGGTCAGGGCTGCGGAGGGGCGTGCGGGAATCGGCATCGCGTTCGCTTCGGAAGAGAATGGATTCGGACGGGCACCCGCCGGGATAGCGTCCGGTATCATGTATTATGAGGGGGAATTGTGACATCCGCCAGCGATTTAGTCCCGAGATCCTGCCGGCCGGACTGTGATCTGCAGATGACGTGAATCGCCGGTGTCGAGATTGCGTGAAGACCGGGTGTCGGAAAGCGGTGAACCTTTCGTCAGCACGAGCCCCCTGCCCTAATTCTCGCTGGGCAGGTTCCATAATATATCTTATGCGAACGGCGTTCATGGGGCCGGGAACGAGGCTCTGGTGGGGCGGGCGAGCGAAATTGGCGGCCATCTTGTCGCCGCTAATTGGCGGCGGATTGAGAAGCTCATTTAAAAACAACGCGTTACGGGACGCCGATTGAGCACCCCTCCCCGTTCTACGCCCCGTCGCCAGTTACACGTAACCTCCTGAGGCGTATGGAATTTTTGCGGACCGTCCCTTCAAGCGGGCGGGATTGCGGACCCTATTGCGGACCCGAGCCACTGCCAGGTGGCTCAATCACCGGCGCTTCGATCGACGGGGTCGAGGCGTGGTCCAAACAAAGTTCCGTCGGAGGAAATAAGTTCTGTCGCCGCGACGGCTACGGCGCGAGCAGCTTCAGCATTGAGGCCGTCTGTCTGCTGTAAATGTTGCGCCGCCTCAGCTGCCCGCTTGTACTGGAACGCTATGGCTTTGGCCATTTCATTTAGTTCTGCAATGGTATCCCCGCCTATGATCTTAATACGATCAAAAGCCAAAAGACTAAGCAGTATCGCCCGCAGGAGTTGAACATCAAGCTCTTGAGCTGTTCCCTGTTTTTGATCTCTAGCGCCACGGCCTGTCAGAATATAGTCTATTGAAACATTGCGCATATAAGATGCAGCTACTGCCTCAGTATATGGAATAGAATTTCGAGATCTCCACTTCGATATGTTTTGTCTGGTGGTATGCAATGCATCTGCTAGCGCAGTGTCTGAATCAACTTCATAGACCTCTTTCATCCTATCAAGGACAGCAGACGCGCTGAGATGCTGCGCTCGCGTGCTAGGCGACACCGGCGGGTCTCGATCAAACGGTGTTGACATATTGGCTACAGACGTGTTTCCATTTCGGCTACATCGTCGGAGCCTATCATGGACATCGTGTTGCACGATACCGCGCAAGCCTACGAGGCCGAGTATGCCCAGGTGCGTTCGGTCCTCATCTCGCGGGGCAGCTCACTCAACACGTACCTTAAGAGTCGCGGCATCTGTCGCCAGCTTGCCTACAAAGCCCTCAAAGGCCGGTCTCTCGGCCGCAAAGCCGTAGCTCTCAGGGCGCAAATTATTCGAGACGTTCTGGATACGGCAGCCTGAGATGGATGTCTGGGTCAGCGCCTCCGAAGTAGCTCAGGCCGCTGGAATTTCTGAGCGCAAGGTTCGGCACGCCTTCGCTCTGATCGGCTCAGGAAAAGCTCAGTCGTGGCGTAGCTCTTGTCTGACGGTTCGCGTCTGCCACGGACGGGGAGGGAGGGCCGGGGCTTCGTGGAGGGTCCTCGCGACCACCCTCCCCCCAGCACTTCAGCTCCGCATTCAGACCGCGCAAACGCCTGTTGAAGGCCAGTTGAACCCCTCGGCGAAAGCCGTTCAAGCGGCCGAGTGGTGGTCCCATTTCCTCCGGCCCGCTCTGACGCACCCGAAGGGCTCACGTGAGCGACGCTCCGCGATGGAGGCGCTAGCGGGAGTTGAGGTTTGCGGCCCACACGGCGAGTGGTTCACGCCGAGCCTACGCGACATCGAGCGGAAGGTCAGCAAGGCGACGGCTGGCGGCCTAAAGGCGCTGATGCGCAAGCGCCGCGAGACAAAGCCGGAGAGCCAGCTGGTCCTCACGAAGCGGTGGGACGCTGCCACGGCCGAACTCGATGATACCCTGCGCGCCGAGATCGCTCGCAAGGTCCGCCAGCGCATCCGCGACCTATGGGGCGGTGGCGCGGCCTACAGCGTCGTCCAGCGCCTTGCTGGCGAGTACCTTGCCGACCTCACCCTGAAGGCCGGGGTTGGCGGCACCTTCGCCGAGATCATGCCGGCGTGCGAACTGCCCAAGGGCGTCGTCGAGGCCGGCCGCAGCGCCCGGCGCGTCCATCAGCACCGCACGGACATCAAGGCGTGGGACGATCAGCGCCCGCGCGTCCGCCTCACCTCCGCCGGGCTCGCACCGATGGAACTCGTTTTTGGCGATGTCCACCATTTTGATGTGTATGTCGCCCGCCCGGATGGCACGCTGGCGACGCCCAAGGGCATCGCCTGGCTCGATGCCGGCACCCGACGCGTGCGCATCGATCTCGTGCTCTGCGAGCCCGGCACGGCGATCCGCAACAGCGACGTGATCGACAGCTTCATTCACATGACGCAGGACCCGTGCTGGGGCATGCCAGCAAAGCTCTATCTCGACAACGGCTCCGAGTACGGCTTTGCCGAGTTCCTGCCGGATGCCCTGAAGCTCGCCGGCCTGGACTGCGAGGACTTCGGCCGGGGCAGGGCGCTGATCCGGGCGACCGCCTACAACGCGGCAGCCAAGGGCATCCTCGAAGGCTCGTTTCGCGTCATTGAGCAGACGATCCTAGGGGCGGTGCCCGGCTACATCGGCGGCGACCGCATGAACTCTCGGCGGGCGAACCTCGGCAAGGCGCCCTCCCCGTTCGACGGCACCTTCGACGACTTCGCCCACGACTTCGTCGGGCTGCTGGCCTTCTACAACACGAAGCGGCAGACCGGCGACCTCGGCGGGCGCTCGCCCGAGCAAGCCTACGCGCAGGCGGTCACCGCCGGCTGGCAGCGCACCGACGTGGATGAACTGGCGCTGATGACGGCCTTCTCGATGGAGGCCACCCGCACGATCCAGGACGGCAAGATCAGCGTCGGCGGGGAATGGTTCTACTGCGACGAGTTGGCTCGCCACACCGGCGATAGGGTCAGCGTCCGCCTGCCGAAGTACCTGTGCTGGCCGGCCGTGCCGGTGTTCACGACGAAGGGCGACCTCATCGGCATCGCCCTCCCCGACCAAGTTTATTCCCGCCTCGATCCGGCCGGGGCCGTGGAGGCCGCCCGCCGCAAGGGCGTGGCCCGCGATGCGATCCGGTCCGAAGCGGCCGACGTCAATCGGATCGACGTGAAAGCGGAGATGATCGCCTCCGGTCGCCGTCAGTCCGCGCCGCCAGTGCCGGCGAGCAAGGGCACGATCGAGCTGGGCAGGGACCGCGCCGAAATCGGCCGGCGCATCATGGAGAGCCCGACCGAGCGGCGCGACCGAGACCGCGAGGAGAAGCAGGCCAAGCTCAGGGCCACCTTGGAACGCGTCGAACGCTTCAGAGGCTTGTGATGAACGACCTCACCCCCACGCTCGACCCCAAGTACGCCCACCTCCCCCTTCGCCTCCAGCGCGGTATCCTTCAGCGCAAATTGGAGCGCGAGGAGGAGGAACGCGAAGAGCGCAGGTGTCAGGAGGGCATTGCACAAAGGCGTGCGGAGATCGAAGCAAAGCGTGCCGCCAAGGCCGCCCAGGAAGAAGCGTTTGAGGCCCGCCGTCAGGCGCAGCTCAGCCGGGATACTCCGTTCGTCATGACCTCGGCGGCCAGTGTCGTGCTCGACACGATCGACCGCTGCGTACGGTTCGGACACAACGGGCTCGTCACCGGTGCGCCCGGCGTCGGAAAGACGCGTGCGCTACAGGAGGCGGTACGCCGCTCGGGCACGATGGAAGGGCCGCCCGTTGGCCTCGTGACCGTCACTGGCGTGATGGGTAACTCGACTATGGCGGTGCTGGAGGAGGTCGCTCCTCACGTAGGTGTACGCACCGTCTATAGCGTCACTGCGACGCTGAAGCTCCTGTGCAGCCGAGCCAGCGAATTTCCCGTCCTGCTGTTCGATGAGGCGCAGAACCTTGCCGACCGGGTGGCGCGCGACCTGTTGGCGATCAGCGAGCAGGCCCGCGTCCAGATGCTGTTCCTCGGCAACGACGAGGCGCTGAAGTTCGTCAACTCGCAGAAGGCCGCCATCCGGCAGATCGCCCGGCGCTTGCCAATCCGCGAAGAGATCGACTGCATCCTCGACGCGGACGCGGACCTACTCGCCGGCCAGTATACCGTTGAGGACCCGGAAGCGCTCCGGCTGTGCCGTAACCTTGCAGAGACCCATCACGCGGACGGCATCGGCAAGGTGCTGCCGATCGCCCGTGCCGTCGCCGAGGCGGCGGGCAGCCGGACGGTCAACCTCGATCATTTGCGCGAAGCGTTGTCGTTCTTCCCGCACTTCTTGCGTGACCTAGCGAGGGCGAAGGCGGCTCCGCAGGTGGAGCGCCAAAGCAGCTTCAAGCGCCTGCCGAAGCGGCGCTGATCCCCCTCCCCCCTTCGTTGCGTACCTTAGGCCAAGTCCGACCTGGCAGACCTTTCAGGAGATGAGGCACAGCACCATGGCAGCACAGGCATCCCCCATCGCCACAGACACCATGCCGCGCGTCCCGCGCAGCATGCGTGTCGATCCCGCCCGGCACCTGGTACCGGACGACGTGCCACAATCAATCCTCGACAACTGGCACAGGATGCTCGGCGAAGCTGAAACGACGCGCCTCGCGCAGCAGCGCCAATACGAAGCTGAACTCGCTACGTCGCAGAAGCACGCCCTTCGACTGCGCGGGATCGTCATGGATGCTTCCATGATGAGCCGCGATCTCATCGCGCTCGCTTACTTGTTCGACAAGGCGCTGATCGAAGATGCCGATGCAGACAGCGACCTACTGAAGGCGTCGCACCTTGTTGTCGATGTGATGAAGACCATCGCTGCCCGGCTGGGGGCGCTGGATGATCGCGCTGGCCTTGCCATTGAGGAGGCACGCCTGTGATCCGGCCGTCGCAGCTTAAGCTCATCGAGCGCGCCCGAGAAGCCGTGGCCTCCGATCCCGCCGAGTTCGCGGAGATCCTGCGCCGTTGCGGCGGCGTAGATACCGTCGAAGCCCTGACTGCGCAGGGCTTTGCGAGGCTGATGGATCACTTCACTGTCATCCGGTTTCAGTGCCGGCAGCGGCCGATCCTCTCGGCCTCCACCCGCAAGCTGATCGAGACGTCTGCGCAGCAGCTCGGCCTCTCGCCGCACGTCTACTCGGCCGATCTGCGCGGATACGGCGGTGTCGCTGATCTTCGTGACCTCGGCGGCCGGGGCCTGATCGACCTCCTGTCGCGCTGGGAACAACGCGGCCTCGACATGGCAGCCTTCGTCTCGGCTCGCCGCACGATCACGCCGGGCAAGGTCCGTTTGATCCAGGTCGCGCGCAAGCGCAACGCGATGGAGGACAGGCGCTACTACAGCATGCTCCAGGGCTACGGTGGCGTCGTCTCAGCCAATGACCTGGATGGACGCGGCTTCGACCTATGCATGGCCTTCCTCGAAGCCGAAGGGTTCGAACGCGAGCCGTTGGCCGTGGCCAAGCCCGGCTTCGGTCGCCGGCCTGGCTTCGCCTCGCCCGAACAGGTCGAACTGATCCGCGCCCTCTGGCGTGAATGGTCCGGCTCCGAAGCTGAAGCCGAGTTGAACGCATGGCTGGAGCGCTATCACCGCGCGTCGACGCTGCGGTTCCTAACAGCGGCCGGAGCCGGAAAGGTCATCACTGCGCTGAAGGCTATGAAGGACAGAGTGGGAGCAGCGCGGCCTCGACGTGGCGGCTTTCGTCGCCGCACGCCGCACCATCACGCCGGCTAAGGTCCGGCTGATCCAGGTGGCGCGCAAACGCAGGAGGGGGCTGAAACCTTCTTGATGGGCTTCGGCAGGTGCCAGATCTACATTCCCTCGAAGCTGAACCCGGCTTCGCCCCTGGTCAAAGAGATTGGCCTGGAGCTGACACACGCCATGCGGCGCGTTTTCGGTCAGGGTCAGCTGAAGGTACCGCTTGCGAAGCCGTGGCTTGCTCGCCGGCTTAAGGCAGCTGGAGTGCCCCGGCCGGAGATCGCGAAGCAGCTTTACGTTACTCGTGAAAGCGTGCGCAGCTACCTTGCGGTCCCAAAGGAGCAGGCGGGCTCATGACCTCGCCGAGCATTCTCACTGCCCGGGGTAGCCCCCTGCCCCTGCCGGCAGCTGAGCACGAGACAGTGGTGAGACACATCCACCTCCTTCCGGCAGGCGAGATCACGACACAGGACGGACGAGATCCGTGCCGCGTGGCGTATCCCCCATGCTCCGAACGGCCCTCGTCCGCCGGTTAAAAATCATGGGAGGAGCCGAACTCAGGAGAGACGCAGGCGAGCCTTCAACAGGGCGACTTCGTCTCCGTCCCAAAGAACGCTGTACCCGGCTTCCTCGACGGCTTCCGAGGCGACGGCCTTCCAGTCCGAGACCGAGCGGTCGGCTGCCTTGGCGAAGACGAGGTCGCAAATCCGCTTGACCGCACCCACGGACGGACCGCCTCGCCGGGCCCAGTGGCGATGCAGGGGCGCGAGCGCGACGTCGTAGAGCATAGCCTGCTCCTGGAAGGCGACGAGGTCCAGTCGCATGTCCTCGATCTCGGCAGGACCGATCATCTTGAGCGCCTCTTCCCGCTTTGGTGCGGACTACGGCAATGCACCGATCATGCCCTTGGCCTCGCTCATGGTGTTCTCGCAGGCGCGCTGATCACCACGCTGGTCTTCGTCACCCGCACGAAGGATGAGGGTTCTGGCCTCGGCCACGTGAGCGGCCGTCGAGACCATCCCGGGGTCGCTCGGCTCGTCGAGACGGGCCGCCTTGATGCCACGAGGCGACCCGGTGCGGAGCGCGTGCCCTTCCTGCAGCCCGGTGACCTGGACGGCACCGGCGCTGTCGAGGCGCCGTTCGATGGTGCCTATCTGCTCGGCGCAGGAAGAAGCGAGCGCCGGAAGCGGCAGGACGATGATGGCAAGAGTCGTGAGGATGTGGGCTGTGTGCATCTTGAGACTTCCCGGGAGGTGGCAGCATCCCAGTCTCCTTCCACCAACGGGTGACCGGATGCCGTCCCTCACGCGGCAATGCGAGGGTAGCGTACGATCAACGGCTCGCCAGCGCTTTGTGTTGCATTGCAACATGAGGCGCGGGGCTGCCCTGCACTGGGCGACGCGCCGAACCGCCAGACTCAAGTGCCTTCAGACGGCGAAAGCCCGCCGCAGGGCATCGGCATCGTAGGGCTTCTTGACCACCGGCACGGTCCCAAGGTCGGCCGGGATACGGAAACTTTCGCCGTAGCCCGTCGCGAAGGCGTAGGGGATGCCGAGCTCGACCAAGCGCCTCGCCACGGGGATGCTGGTCTCGGAACCGAGATTGACGTCGAGGAGGGCCCGGTCCGGCGGCGACGCCTCGATCAGGCGCAAAGCGTCCCGGGTCGACGCTGCCATGTCGACCATGTCGACACCGAGTGAGAGGAGCACTTCCTCAGCCTCCAGGGCGATGATCATGTTGTCCTCGACCACCAGGACCGTGCCGGTCAGCTGGAGAGGGACGACCGGCTCCACGCGCCTGACGGGGGACGCGGACGCCGGCGGTGCGGCTTGTAGGTACACCGGTGGCAGGGAGAACCGGGCCTCGACGCCGGTGAGCTCGTAGCGGATTTCGGCCGTACCCTGAAGTTCGTACGGGATCGACCGTTCGATGATGGTGGTGCCGAAGCCGCGCCGCTTCGGGGCCCGCACCGTCGGGCCGCCGCTCTCGCGCCAGTGCAGGACGAGGTAGTCGAGCGCGTCGCGCTCCCAGCGGATGTCGACCCGGCCGTGCCGGTCGCAGAGAGCGCCGTACTTGGCCGAGTTCGTCATCATCTCGTGCACGACGAGCGCCATCGTCGAGAACGCTTGCGGCTCCAGGAGGACGTCCGCCCCCTCCAACACCAGCCGGTCAGCCTTCTCGCCGAGGTAGGCGCCGGCCTCCAGCAGGATGAGGTTGCGCAGGGAGCCGGGGCCCCAGTTTGAGGTAGTGATCTGGTCGTGCGCCCGGGCAAGAGCCTGGATGCGGCTGCCGACCAGGGCGGCGAACTCCTCGCCGCTGAGCTCGCTGGAACGGCTCTGCGTGACCACGCCTCGGATCAGGTTGAGGATGTTGCGGACCCGGTGGTTGAGCTCGGCGATGAGGAGCTCCTGCCGCTCCTGAGCGCCCTTCCGCTCCTTCTCAGCCGAATCTGTGAGCCGCAGGATCACCTCAAGCAGCGTGACGCGCAGCGCCTCCGCTGCACGCAACTCGACCTCGGCCCAGGGAAGCGACCGTCCGTGCACGACCTCGCGCCAGGCCTCGAAGCTCTTGCGCGGGGTCAGGCGAACGCCGTTTGGTCCCGGGATGGCCGGCTTCTCGGGATTGCCCGCCCAGGTCACCGTGCGCGAGACCTCGGAGCGAAAGAACACGAGGAAGTCGCGCGGAGTGCGCGAGACCGGGATGGCAAGCATGCCCGCCGCGCGTTCGGTGAAGTCGCGTCCGGGCTCGTGCACGCGCCCGATCTCGTCGATGGCGTAGGGCCGGCTCGCGGCGGTTCGATTGAGGAAGCGCACGAGGCCCGCGAACTCCTCCGCCGTCGGCGTCGCGCCCTGAAGCGTGACCTCGCCGTTGACCCAGAGCCCGATGCCGTCGCAGGGCACGATGCCGGAGAGTTCGTCGAGGAAGCCGGAGAGCTCCTCCAGGCTCGTCCCGCCCGAGGCAAGCGCGCTCATCAGGCGCGTGTGGATCTCGCGGGAGCGGCCCTCCTGGGCAGCCTCGACCTCGCGTTCGCGGCTCTCCAGGATCCAGGAGAACATCTGCCCGAACAGCTCCGCGCCGGTCCTACGTTCGAGCGAGATGTGGCGCGGCTCCATGTGGTGGCAGGCGAATAGGCCCCAGAGACGTCCGTTGCGCAGGATGGAGACCGATAGCGAGGCGGCCACGCCCATGTTGCGCAGGTATTCGAGATGGATCGGCGAGACCGTGCGCAGGGTCGAAAGCGAGAGGTCGAGCGGTTCGCCGTCGGGGTCGCGTGCGGGCACCACCGCGGCACCCGGTGCATCGACGTCGGCGATGATGCGCAGCCAATTGCGCTCGTACAGGGCCCTGGCCTGCTTCGGGATGTCGGAGGCCGGGTAGTGCAGGCCAAGATAGCGGTCGAGGCCAGAGCGGACGGCCTCGGCGACGACCTCGCCTGAGCCGTCCGGCGCAAAGCGGTAGACCATGACCCGATCGAAGCCGGTCAGCGCCCGCATTTGCCGGGCGGCCTCGCGGCAGAGCGGTTCGAAGCCCGTGGTCTGCTGGAGGCGGGTGACCATGCTGCGTACGAGATTGCCGGCACTGAGGTGCTCTGGCGCGCTAGGTTCGGCCTCGATGACGATCGAACCGCCCGAGAGGTGCAGGGCGACGTCGAACAGGGGCTGGTCCGGCAGCAACCGAACCCCGAACACCCGGTCAACGGCATCGGGGCCGCGAAGGGTCTGAAGGTGGCCCCGCAGAATGTGGATGGCCTCACCGTCGATGAGCTCGTCCAGCGGCAGGCCGAGCATCGCATCGACGGGCCGCCCAAGCCACTCTGATGCATTCGCGCTGGCCCGTGCCACGATCCAGTCCGGAGACACGGCCAGCAGGAAGCCGAATCCTTGCACGGCCCCAAGGATGTGGATCGGCTCGCGGTCGCACGAGCTCAGGTCGACGGATGCAGGGGGCTGGCCGTCAATCGACTGGATCATGTCTCGGGAAGCTTGGGGCACACGAACCGCCGCTCGGCCCGCCATGCATCTTCTTGAGTGGCATTCACGGCAAAGCCGTGGCGGTCAATGCAGAGAAAGTACGGAGACGCCCGTTCCATCGAAACGCGGTCGATTCGGACTGAGGACGTGGCTTAATCAAGACAAAACGGAGCATTGTATAGTTTCATACGTTATTCCCGGGTCGGCTCCGTAGAGGTCGACCACATTGCGTGCCGGGAGGCGAACATGCCTATGAGAATTCCCACCGGACGGCGGGTCGACCGAGCCGCTTGCCTGACGGAGTTGAGCGCCTGCATTGCCGAGGCCGAGGTGTCTTCGTCCGCCCAGGCCGCTACGGTCCGCATCCTGGCCCGGACGGGGTACGATGCGTCCGAGGCCATGCAGTCGCTCTGGGGCGAGCTGGACGCCCTAGTAGCCTTGCGTGAGGTCCGGAGCTTCCTCGCTATGCGCTGATGACCGTCCTGCCGGACGCCTCAGCGCCGTGTCCGATACCCTACCGCCACGGCACGGCTCACGGCTCGCTGAAGGATGCGCGAGAGATCCTCCACCGAGTAGGGTTTCCGCAGGAACGGGAATCCGTGGGTGCCCTCTTCGGCCAGCACGTGGCTGTAACCAGAGGCCAAAACCACCGGAATGCTGGGATGCCTGTGACGGATCTCTCGGGCCATGTCGATGCCGTTCATGCCCGGCATCACCACGTCCGAGAACACCACGTCGAAGTCCCGCGGCGTCCGTAGGATGTCCAAGGCTTCCTCGGCATTCACCGCCCTGACCGTCTCAAAGCCGAGCTCGGTCAACGCCTGGGTGGCGAAGGCGCCGACCTCCTCGTTGTCCTCGACCACGAGGACCCGTGTGCCGTGGCCGTCCGCAAGGGGCTCTGGCTCGTCGTCGACCTCATCCTCCAGGCATTTGCCAAGTTCGCGGGGCAGGTAGAGCGTGAAGGTGGTGCCCGTTCCCGGTGTGCTCTCGACCAGCACCTCTCCACCCGATTGCTTGGCAAAGCCGAAGACCTGGGAGAGCCCGAGGCCCGTGCCTTGGCCCACGCCCTTGGTCGTGAAGAACGGTTCGAAGATGCGGTCGAGGTCCGCCTCGGCGATGCCCGTGCCGGTGTCGCGGACCGAGACGGCGATGAAGTCGCCGGGAATGCGGGGATGGGCTCGGACCGCCGGAATGGCGGCGGTTCGGCGCACACGTATGTCGAGGCGGCCCTCGCCGCCCATCGCGTCCCGCGCGTTGATGGCCATGTTGACGAGCGCGGTGTCGAACTGACTGGGGTCTGCGTTGACCAAGAAGGGGATCTCGCGGCCCCCGCTGTCCTTATACGGGGACACGTCGGTGACGACCTGGATGCGGGCGCCGGTCAGCGTACCGACCATATCGGCGACCGAGGCGACGCTGCGACCGACGTCGAACACCTCGGGCGTCAGGGCCTGACGCCGGGCAAAGGCCAGGAGCTGTCCCGTGAGCTTGGCGGCGCGGGTGACCGTGTCCGAGATGGCGCCGATGTAGCGCTGCCGGCGCTCCTCCGGTAGGTCCGGGCGCTTCAGCAGGTCGGTCGAGGAGCGGATCACCGTCAGCAAGTTGTTAAAGTCATGCGCAACGCCTCCGGTGAGCTGGCCGACAGCCTCCAGCTTCTGGGACTGCCGCAGTTGCTCCTCCAGGGTCCGGCGCTCGGTGACGTCGCGGCCGGCCGCGTAGAAATGGTCGTCCTGCGGGATCGCGTTCCAGGAGATCCAGCGATAGCCGCCGTCGGCCGAGAGGATGCGGACGTCGAGACCTTCGAGCACCTCCCCCGAGCGCAGACGCTCGAAGGCGGTCGTCGCTGCGTCCCGTTCCTCCGGATGGACGTAGGAATCGAAGGAGGTTCGCACCAGGTCGAACTCGGACCAGCCGAGCATCTCCTTCCAGGCCGGGTTGACCGCACGGTAGATCCCGTCGAAGCCGCAGACGACGAGCAGGTCGCGGCTGGCCCGCCAGACCAGGTCACGCTCCGTAGTCCGCTCCCGGGCGGCGTCGCGCAGCGCGCTCTCGGCCATACGGCGTTCGGTGACGTCGTTGAACAGCAGCGCGACCCGATGCTGGACCGGCTCGCCGATGCGCAGGGCCTGTACCTCGAACCAGCGGCCCAGTGCCACCACACCGCTCTCGAAGCGGACGGACTGGCCGGAGAGGGCTACGGCACCGTAGGTGTCGAGCCAGCTTCGTTCGAGGTCGGGCAGGACCTCGCTCACCCACTTGCCGACCACGTCGTCTAGCCCGGTATGCCGAGCGAAGGCGGGATTGGCCTCGACGAAACGGTAGTCGATGGGCCGCCCCTTGGCGTCGAAGCGCAGTTCGATGACGCAGAAGCCGGCGTCCAGGGCGTTGAACAGGGTCCGATAACGCGCCTCGCTCTCGGCGAGCATGCCCTCCTCGGTCCGGAACCGGGTCACGTCGAGCTGGCTGGCGAAAAAGTACCGCAGGTGCCCCTCGGGGGTGAACACCGGGCTGACGTAGAGTTCGTTGCGGAAGGTGGTCCCATCGCGGCGATAGTTCAGGATCTCGACGACGACGTCACGCCGGCCGGCGATGGCATCGCGCACCTTGGCGACGTCGGCTGGGTCGGTGTCCGGGCCCTGCAGGAAGCGGCAGTTGCGCCCGATCAGTTCCTCTGCTGAGTAGCCGCACAGGTCCTGGAACGCCCGGTTGGCGAAGACGATGGGATTGTCGGGCAGGTTAGGGTCGGTGACGATCTGGGGCATGCGGGTCTTCTCCGCCGCCGTGAACAGAAGGTCCGCATCCGCCGCCGAGGTTCGCTGGACGCCCTCTGGCCGACGCACGTGCGACGCGTTCCGCTCGCGCAGTCGCGCGACCTCGGCCTGGAGCTCGCGGTTCTCGCTCCGTAATCGCGCGTTCTCGCCGTCCATGCCGTTCCCGAATGCGGTCCTGCGATGTGGGGAGCTCCTTCGCCGATCCATACCGCCCATCGGCCCGACGCACCAGCGACAAGCTGGCCCACGGGTCGGGGCGCGGCGAGAGGATTTCGCAACAGGGACAGGCACGTTCGGGGAAGGCTCGGGCGTCCCATGGCAGTTTGCCGAGGCCGTTAGTAGTCCGGGCAGGTTCTTTGCCGGCCGCTTCCCAACTGCGTCAGCGTTGATGCCCACGATGCCCGGCGGCGGGTACCGATAGTGTTGGGTAGAACACCATTCGTGCCTTGAGGCCCATTTGACGGAAGTGTGACCATTGCACCCCTGACCTGATCAGGATTGTTCATTAGAACGACTCTGATCGCTGGGGTTGCCGAAGCTTGAACGACTACGCAGACGGCGCCCGCATCGCCGCCGAGATCGCCAGCGCGGTCGCCGGTTCAGACCCCTTCGCCGCCGCGATGCGGGCGACGCGCACGCCAATGGTGATCACCGACCCTAGGTTACCGGACAATCCCATCGTGTACGCCAACGACGCGTTCGTCAGGCTGACGGGCTACGCACGGGAGGAGATTATCGGTCGCAACTGCCGCTTCCTCCAGGGTCCCGAGACGAGGCCGGAGGACGTTGCGCGGGTCCGGGATGCCATCGAGCGGCGTGTGGCCATCGAGGTTGACCTGACGAACCGCCGCAAGGACGGCACCGCGTTCTCGAACCGCTTGCTCGTCTCGCCTGTGTTCGCGTCCGACGGCGAACTCACCTACTTTTTCGCCTCGCAATACGACGTCACCCTCGAAAAGGAACGGGTCCTTCTCCTGCAAAGGGACCGGGACGCCCTCGAAGCCGAGTCCGCACGCCGGTCCCTCGAACTCGTCCAGAGCGAGGAACGCCTGCGCTTCACCCTGAAGGCCGGTCGCCTCGGAGCCTGGACGTTGGATCTCGACGTCATGCGACTGGTCTCTTCAGAGGGTCTTAAGGAGAACCTCGGTCGCTCGCCGAACGACGCATTGACCTACGAGGAGATGCTCGCGTCCATCCACCCGGACGACCTCGCCCGGAAGATCGCGGCGCGGGACGCAGCCATCGCCGGGCATTCCGACTACGATATCGAGGTCCGGGTCATCATGGCTCCTGGCGAGATCCGCTGGCTGCAGTTCCGCGGGCGGGCCTCCTACCGTGCGGACGGTACCCCGCTGAGCATCTCCGGCATCAGTCTGGACATCACCGACCGCAAACGCGCGGAGGAGCACCGCGCCCTCCTGGCGGGCGAACTTAGCCACCGGATCCAAAACACCCTTGCGACCGTGCAGTCCATCGCGCGCCAGACCTTGCGGAGCGCCGCCTCGCTGGGCGAGGCGGAGGTGGCGATGGACGCCCGGCTGCGTTCGTTGTCAGCCGCGACGGAGATTCTGGCTCGTGGCAGCGGCGACTGGGCGACCCTAACCGAGGTCGTCATCGCGGCCCTGCACCCGTTCGGCGTCGAGCAGGAGCACCGCTTCAAGGTCGGCGGCCCGATCGTGCGCCTCGCGCCGCGGGTAGCGCTGGCCTTCAGCCTCGCGATCCACGAACTCGCGACGAACTCCGTCAAATACGGGTCCCTCTCGTCGGACGACGGGCGGGTGATCGTGAGCTGGGACGTCGTGGCCGGGTCCAGACCCGACAGGCTCTGGTTCCAGTGGCAGGAGGTCGGCGGCCCCCCGGTCCCGCGGCCGACGCGAACCGGCTTCGGCTCGCGGATGATCGAACGCGCTCTGGCCCAGGAGATCGGCGGGAAGGCGGAGATCGACTACCGGCCGCGCGGCGTCGTCTTCACGGCCGAGGCACCGCTTCCCGAGATCATGCGCGACTGAGCGGCCGCGGGAGCCTTTTCCGAGCTCGGGCGTAACGTTCGCCACGGAACTCCCGGTCCGTCCCCGCCTCCGTTCGCCCCCCTGGTCGAGGGGAACGTCCTCGTGCGGATGGACGCCAGGGACATTCTGGCGGAAGCGGGCTTCCGGGTGCTCGACGTCGCGACGGCCGACATGGACGTCGACGTCCTCTGGCGCCACGGCCACGAACTCACACTGCTGTTCACGGAGGTGGGGCTCCAGGGCGCGTTGGACGGGTTCGCCCTGGCACGCCGGGTCATCTCGGATCACCCGCACGTCAGCGTGGTGGTGGCCTCCGGCCACGAGAGGCCGGCCCCGGGTGAGTTGCCGGACACGGCTTGCTTCATCGAGAAGCCGTTCAGCGCCGGGATTAGCCACGAACACCTCCAGCGGATCATGGCCGAGGAGCGCAAGCCTGCCCCGCCTTAAGCGAAGCGGCGCTTAGCGTCGGCTACCCGACCAAACCGCCCTTCCTTGATCCATGGCAGCGATAGTTCTTGTCGGACGTGCTGTGGTGCTTCCACGCCCCGGTACCACGCTTCGAGGACGCACGATGCCCCGTCTCTATTTCGATTTTCTGAACGATCAGACATACTTCCGGGACGAGGAAGGCTTTGATTGCCCGAGTTTGGAGACCGGTCGTAGCGAGGTCCTGAAGACCCTGGGCGAAATCGCGAGAGAAGCCGTGCCCAAGGGGGGACGATCAGAGGTTCACCGCGTCCGTCCGGGATGCCGATGGGCATGTCGCCTACAGCGCGACCGTGACGGTGACCGGCACATGGTTCGTACCGTCCGCGCGACGCGCCGGTTAGGCGATCTCGCCGCTGGGGCTGAAGTAGACCGGAGCGAAGTCGGCGATAGCAAGTTGACGATAGTCAGGCGACGCTCGGCCAACCGGATGGCGCCCCGATGCAGAAGCTCTTGCAGCGGCCGGTTGGGGGCGGAACGAGCCGGTCCGCTCCACGTCCCCAAAGGGCAGTGAGCAGTCCGGCCTTATTCGGTCTTACGAGAGCTTCAAGCGGCCATGGTTCTTGGTGGCAGAGAACAAGCGTTGGTTGGACGACGCCATGCCGACCGTGATCCCGGAGCCGTACCGCTACGTTCATATGCGGGACGAACCTCAAACGGGGATATCGGTCTGCTTGCCTACGACCACGGCGAAAAGGTCGGTAAGTGCGGCAAGGCTTGCTACCTGAAGGCGCGCAGCTGGGACAATTGAACCATCCGGCGCAGGCAGGTCGCGGGTCGCCGTGGTTGAAGCAACTACGGTGGGTCGGAACCCAAGGCTGAAGGCGCCACGCGCGGTAGAGTTGATGCACATGTGCGTCATGAATCCTGCCAAGATGATGTCCTTCATCCCCGCCATCTCCAGCTGCTCCTGGAGATCGGTCCCGACGAACGCGTTCGGATAAGCCTTGATAATCACCGACTCGCTGCCCTGGGGGGCCACCTCACGGCTAATCTGACCGATGGGGGCCGTAACGTCGTAGGGTGAGCCCGGCCCAGCATCGTGCTGGATGTGGATGATCGGGATGCCAGCGCCGCGCGCCCGCGCAAGTAGGGCGGCGGCTTCCCGGATGGCGGGCTCGATGCCTTCGAGGCGCATCACGCCCTGTCGATAGGTTTCCTGCAGGTCGATCATCACGAGGGCCGACCCCTTGAGTGATGGAGGCTCCGTGCCAAGACCGGACAGGCCGCGCAGCGTCGCAATATCCGACATTGTGTTTCTCCTCCGACACCGCTCGATTTTCGCGGTGTCATCCACGTGTGGTGCGGACCCTACCACTGACAGATCAGAAGGCATCTTGGCGGAAGGTCGGGTGTGATCACCTCGGCACACGTCCTCTCCGGTTTTCGCGTCGACCTATCAAGATCGAAGGTGCAGCGATCAAGCTGCTCGTTGACGTGCTCCAAAGCGTTCGGCGATGAATCCCACCGAGGTCGAGCATCAGCGCCGCGGCATTGTCGAGGCGAAATGGCTCCCCGACCAGCAACGCGGCCGATATGGCGCCGAACACCGGCAGCAGGTTCACGAAGATGCCTGCTCAGTTCGGGCCAATCATTTCCACACCGCGTATGAAACAGAGCTGCGACACGAGGGAGGGGCCGAGGCCAACACTCATACGCCAGGATCGAAATTAAAGGCGGTTTAAAGGTGCTGGAGCCGGCTCAAAGGTGTTCCGGCTCCCTGAATGCCTTTTCGACATCAAGATGCCTCAGTGCCCGAAAATGCGGGTGCCTCGTTTGAGGGGCGTTCGGATCTCGTATATGGCTTGGAATGCGAGCGCAAAATTCGCCTTCGGGCGGCCGTTCGGCCATCCCCGCGTATGCGGGATGTGGGAGGGGATTACGGCCCACCGCTCGCTTTCACGCTTCGGAAACCCCTGCGACAGTTCGATTTCACCCTGTCTAGAGTCTAACGCTTAGTACCCACCGTAGGAAACGGTCTCAAATCTCGGTAGGGCATGGAAAGATTTTCTTCCAGGCAGTCGAGCGGTACAGAGAATACGAACAAGATGAATTGCATTAAACTATTTACTTCAGAGCGGAGAGGTGAATAGCCTCGCCGTTCGTCCCTAGCTTATATTAATCAACGTGTTCCACTGGCGCGCACCATAGGAAACGTGGGCAGACAGCTTTTGCTAATGTCTAAGAGCTGCTTGATTATCATCCATTTTCCGACTTATGAAAAGCTGACGCGGTTACTGGACGGCAAATCCTTTACTAGTTGTCGATCGAAGTTGAGTAGCCTCAATGGTCAGGAAAACGATCGTCTTTCGGAGACAGGTTATGGTATGCGTTCTCTGCATCGATGGAACGCTTGAACGAAAAGGGGCCGCCCTAGAGGACGGCCCGAAGTCTTGGAATCGCCCTGGGAGGAGCTACAACGCCGCGACCCTATCGCCGTGCTGTATCAAGCCAACCCAAAGGGGCGGGCGGAGTTCACTCCTACCCGCACAATGGTTCTAAGCACTTTTGTCGCCTTGACGTTATCGTGCAGGTAGCAGACATGGAGGGCAACCGAAGGGACGGCACAGTCCTGCGGAGGAACGCCCAACGACGAGGTCAGCGAGCGCAGTGCGCCGTTGGCTTCGCTCGCGTTGGAAGTCGGCAAAAAGAATGTAGTCTCCTACTTGCTGGCGCGACCCAAGCCCCCAAGCGAAGAGCGTCAGCCCGGCGGCCAAGGGGAGGCTCTTCCTCTTGCACCGCTGGTTATCGCAGACCTGAGCGCCTCCTGCCGTGCACAAGAGCTTGCGCAAGCGTGAAGCCCTCGTCCGAGAATTGAGCGTCGCTCGATCCGTGAGGGAATGGAAAGGCATCCAAGCTCAACCCGTGATTGAAGGTGTAAAATCCAAGCCAGAATGGGTTGAGGGGCGATTCCATGGCTGCGTACCAAGAACAGGTCCGCAGCGAGGCAATGTCCGTGCCTCCAGCACCAAGTTGCCGATCGTCGGCCTAATAGCGGTGGTAAGTGGACCCCCGACCGCGATCGCCTTGGGCCGATCCGCCCTCGGCTCGATCATCGACAACGCCGCGATCCGCTCGGCGTGACCGTTCGCCGAGGTCAGGCGGGTGTCCACGATCAGGGCCGAGCGGTCCTCCATCAGGGTATGGCCGATGAAGCAGAGCTTGGCCTCCATCCCCGGACCCTTGCGGTAGAGGCGGGCTTCTCGGTCTGTGGTGCTTTCGTGGGTCTCGTTCGAGCGCGTCTGACCCCTGAGGTCGACCTCGACGTTGCGCCCGCCGGCGGACGGCGGCGGATCTTTCCCTTGATCGTTGCCGCCCTGATCCTTGGGCTTGAAGTTTTTGATCGAGGCCCAGGCCTCGATCAGCGTACCGTCGACGCTGAAGTGATCGCTGGACAGAAGCCTCCTGACCCGGGGCCGGGCCAGCACGGTGGCCAGGAACTGGGCCGCGATCTCATCGGCCAGGAGCCGGTTCCGGTTCCGAGTGAAGCTCGAATGGTCCAAGGCCTGATCGTCGATGCCCAGTTCTACGAACCAGCGGAACAACAGGTCGAACTCCAGCCGCTCCATCAACTGCCGCTCCGAGCGGATCGAGTAGAACGCCTGCAGGAGCATGGCCCGCAGCAGCATCTCGGGCGGGATCGACGGACGGCCCATCCGGGCCGCATAGAGCGCCGAGAAAGACCCGCTCAGGGCCGCCAGCGCCTCGTCCGTCATCGGTATCGTAGTGGCCTCAGGCCATCACACGCCCGCTCCAGGTGATCTGCCGGATACGGTCTGCTTCATCGAAAAACCGTTTAGCGCTGGGATTGTCCGAGAGGATCTTCGACGGGTTATGCCCGACGACAAGCGGCCCCTCCCCCTCACGGTACAGACCCAAAATACGGGAAATTCTTAATCTCGCGGAAAGACGCTATGGATTGCTGACGCACCGGGTAGTCCACCCGATCCCTCCCATCAGCGAGGGGCGCTAGAGATCTGGCTTTTCACAGGCCACTACCTAAAGTGTTATATTCTATCGAAAAGGCGACGGCGCGCTGGTTAGCGAGCATTAACCCACCGGACGATAGGGTTATCTGGATGGCGCCTCAGCCATCCAGCTCTCGCATCTGGCACACCCGTCATGTTCCCTATCGGGCTAAACGAGGCGGAACGGCTTAGCGCTCTGCGTGCCTTAAGGGTCATCGGCACGGAAGACGAGGAGCAGTTTGATGCTGTCTGCCGAACAGCTTCCGTCCTGTTCGGACTTCCCATCGTCCTCGTTTCGCTGATCGAAGAAGACCGTCAGTGGTTCAAAGGCTACTGCGGTCTGGATGTCGACGGCACGGGTCGTGAGGGGGCATTCTGCAACTACACCATTCTGTCCGATGCGGTGTTGGTGGTCGAAGATGCCGTCAAGGACGAGCGCTTCGCGAGAAACCCTTTGGTGATCGGTGCGCCGCACATCCGCTTCTATGCGGGGGCGCCACTCAGTCTAAACCCGGGCCTTCGCGTCGGCACTCTGTGCATCATCGACACGAAGCCGCGCAGCTTCTCTGTCGAGCAGCAGCTGCAGTTGCAGACCCTTGCCAAGATCATCGTGGCCCATCTGCGCTTACAAATGGCGCGGCAATTGAACGAGACCGAAGCTAAGGCACGCCAGCAGGCTGAACTTGCCCTGCTGGAGAGCGAGCGCCGCTACCGTGCCCTCTCCGAAGCCCTTCCGCAGATGGTGTGGGTTATGCGGCCGGAGGATGGGCGCGCCACCTACACCAACCAGCCGTTTCGGACCTACTATGGCTCGGCGGGCGTAACCCGTCAGGAGCGCTTGGACCATAACCATCCAGACGACGCGGAGCGGATGGAGCGGACCTGGAGGACCGCACTCGCTCAGGGCGGGACCTTTGAAGTCGAAGGGCGCTTGAGGCGCCACGACGGGGCTTACCGCTGGCACAAGCTCATGATGCTCCCGATCCACCAGCACGACGGCGTCTCAGGCTGGATCGGAACGGCCTTGGACATCCACGACAGTGTCGAGGCGCGGCACAAGCTTGAAGAAACGGCGGACTTCCTACGCCTTGCGCAGGAGGCCGCGGGCGCTGCGATTTGGGACTGGAACCTCCAGACGGGCTTTGTCCGGTACCCGCTTCCGAGTGCACGCATGCTGGGCTTGGTGGTGCCGGACGGCCTAGGCGAGGATGACACCCTCGAAGTTAGCATCGAGGACTGGAAGGCGCTGGTCTATCCACAAAGTCTCGAAGCTGTCCGCTCAAAGGTTGAGGAAGCCGTCACGGCGGGCTCTACCTACGCTTCCGAGTTTCGGCTTCTCTCTGATAGGGCCGATGGGTGTGAGCGCTGGCTTCTCGGCTTTGGCCGCGTTGTCTTCGACCCAGCAACTGGCGAAGCAACCCGCATCGTCGGCCTGAACCTCGACATCAGCGAGCGCAAGCGCTCCGAGCAACGACTGGCACACCTGGCACGCCACGACACGCTGACGAACCTTCCGAACCGTGCCCTGTTCCGAGAGCAATTCGAGCAGAAGCTGGCGGAGGTTCGCCGCGATGGTAAGAAGCTCGCCCTGTTCTGCCTCGACCTAGATCGCTTCAAGCAGGTCAACGATAACCTCGGTCATCCTGCAGGCGACGCACTGCTCATCGAGGTAGCCAAGCGCTTAAAGTCAGCCATCCGCACCGAGGATACGTTGGCGCGCTTAGGAGGCGACGAGTTCGTAATCTTCCAGACTGGCTTGAATGGGCTTGAAGATGCAGTAACTTTGGCGAACCGGCTTATCGCGGCAGTTGGACATCCTTTCTGGTTCGAGGAACACAAAATTTTGGTCGGGCTCAGCATTGGTATCGCGCTGATGCCAGACCACGGTCTTGAACAAGATGTGGTGTTCAAGTGCGCAGACGCCGCGCTGTACCGTGCCAAGGCTGCAGGCCGGAACACGTTCCGCGCTCACGAGCTGATAGAGAGCAGCGCAGCGTAAACGTCGACGCGAGGAGGCTATTGGAAGAACAGCTACGCGGCCTCGTCCGTCAGACCGTCGAGGCGTTCTGGCGTCTCGGTTGAAACCGGCGAGTAGGTAGCGCCTACAGAAACCCGCTCCCCGAATGATCCTTGAAGGCGTTCGCCCGCAGCACAGATCCGACGATCGTTCGTGGGTCGCGGTGTCCCGACTGATCCATGATGTAAGCAAGATCCCCTCCGGGACAGGCAACACTAAGTTATCAGATCCACTCCTTTCCAAAAATCAATATCACCGACGTTACGCGATAAAAATCGCCGGTTTTTCATTTGAGTTTTAACATAGATCAAATAGTAACCATCTTGCATTCGCTCGGCCAATGGTACACTAATTCCCAGCCCACCCTTTACAGATTTCGCGTTTCCTTCTGGGTGGTACTCTACCACAGAGGAACTTCGAATGGCCGCTTCAGCGAATACACCCCCGAACGCCGAAAACGATGTTTTTTCCACTAAAGCCGGTGATACGCTTGTTATCCGAACAGCAGAAATATTGTTCAACGACATTGATGCGAATAGGGATAGTCTAGTTGTCACCGGAATTGGTGGATTTTCTAATGGATCGGCTTTCTACGTGCCAGAAGACGGGGTAATCGTATTCAGGCCAGATGACTATTTTGTAGGGAATGCGAGTTTTAACTACAGCATCTCAGACGGGCGTAGCGGCTTTGATACGGCCACGGTGACGATCAACGTCGAGGCCGATGAGTTGACCCCGATCGCACTCACCTTGGCCGAAGACACACGCATCGTTGTTACGCAGACAGATTTGTCCGCTTTGGGCGGTGAAACCGAGTTTGATCAGCCTGAGCACGGACAAGTCGTGCTAGAACTTGTAAATGGTGGTCCGACGGCGAATATCGTTTACATCCCCGAGCCGGATTACTTTGGGTCCGATAACTTCACGTTGACCTATGTAACAATCTCCGACGGGGGCGTCGTCCAGCAGCAGGTTGATCTCACCGTTACGCCAGTAGAAGAACCCACACCTTCAGGAACCTATTTCAGGGGCACGGCGAGCGCCGATACGCTGGATTATGCCACGGCAACGACGCGTGTTCTTATTGCTGGCCTAGAGGGTAACGACACTCTGAGGGGCGGCGCTGGCAATGACGCGCTCAACGGTGGTTCAGGCAACGACATCATTACGGGCGGGGCCGGTAACGACAGCATCACGGGCGGCATTGGTATCGACCGCATGGGTGGCGGGGCGGGCAACGACACTTTCCACATCACACGCGGCGACCTCGCTGTGACGGGTGCCACCGACCTGATCGTGGACTTCCAGGGGGCGGGCCAGGCTGGGGGCGACGTGATCCGCTTCACGGGCTTTGCCGCAGGCTCGACGCTGGAACTGGTCGGTACCTCGGGCAATGCGCGAGTGTACGAGGTTCACGATACGGCGGGAGTGTCGGAGGGGCAGCTCCTGGTGAGCGCAGGCGGTGCGCTGGGTCAGGAGCTGACGACCAGCGACTACGCCTTCGCCTGACCCTCGGAGGAGGGACCCGGCTCAGTCCGGGTCCCTTGTCTTCGGGCATGCAGATCCTGAAAGGCAACGTCCGCCTCGCCCATCACCCGCCCGAAAGTGGACAGGCAGAAGTCCTCCCTGAACGATCATTCCAAGCCGCTCATCACCGGCATGCCTCGCAAAGGCTACGCCTGCGCGAAGTGCATAGCTAAGTAATGTCGGGTATCTGATCGTTTCTCTTGCATGCCGAGCATTGGCTTGTCCTAGCTTAAGTAATTTTAGAGCGACTACACTTCGGATAGGAATACTGAATACAATTATATTGATATCTATTCAATGTTGTGAATTCATATCAAATTAGACCCAAATATATAAAATTAACAGGGCATTGCGCAAAATTGTATTAAATGAATTTAAAATCGTCTGAGATCTTAAGGATAATCATCGAATCGCTAATTTATAAAATTTTTTAGATCGAGCAACTATTCTATCTAGAGGCAGTGGTAAATGAATATTCTGGAATAAAAATATTTTTATGATTTGTTGTGCCGTAATACTTTTCGATGTTAATATAATATTTTATGACACGATTGTGAGCATAATTTTTTTTAAATTTGCGTTAGAGATTCAAAATGATCGTATATAGGCATAAATAGTCAGCTAAACTTGATTTGATACTTATGAAATATCTGAATGAGTATCATATTTGGTGCAGTATTCTATGTATGCTCCGTGTAATTTGGAGCTTAAATAAATAATGACTGATGCAACTTCATCACGTTCACAATATACGGCTGGTACTGCAAGCGCGGACCGGATCGACGTATCGTCACGCGGGACGCGCGCGCAGCTGATCGCCGGCCGGGATGGCGATGACATCATCATCGGTGCGTCAGGCAACGACACGATCAATGGTGGCGGTGGCGATGATACCATCACTGGCGGGCTCGGCGTCGACACCCTAACAGGCGGGGCCGGGGCGGACTTCTTTGTGTTCAGCAAGGCCNATCAATGGTGGCGGTGGCGATGATACCATCACTGGCGGGCTCGGCGTCGACACCCTAACAGGCGGGGCCGGGGCGGACTTCTTTGTGTTCAGCAAGGCCGATTTGGCCGGCACGTCCACGTCGACGGGAACGGCCCTCAACCGCATCACTGACTTCCAAGGGGCCGGCGCTTCGGGCGGGGATACGCTAGTCTTTCAAGGCTTTGCCACAGATGCCAGCGTGATTGAGATCAGCCGACAGGGTACGCTGCACACCTACGAGATCCGTGAGAACGGCGCGACGGTCGGTCGCTTCAACGCTGTCCATAGTGGAAATTCGCTTACATCCGACGATCTTGTCTTCGAAGAAGTCACAGAAACGCCCGTCGTGGTTGCGCCGCCGGCTGAGACGGGCGAGACAGCTCGCACGAGTGCCACACCGACCCACACGATCAAGGCCAACAATGGCGTCCAGGCCCTCAGCGGCACGGCCGGGCACGACGACATCTGGGGCTGGAACAAGGGTGGTGCGGTTCTGAAGGGCGGTGCCGGCGACGACACCTATCACATCTGGCAATCGAGCGATCAGGTCGTCGAAGCGCCTGGCGGCGGCGTCGATACCGTCATCATCGCTTGGCGCGACTACACCNGGCGACGACACCTATCACATCTGGCAATCGAGCGATCAGGTCGTCGAAGCGCCTGGCGGCGGCGTCGATACCGTCATCATCGCTTGGCGCGACTACACCCTGCCCGACAACGTCGAGAACCTGATCTTCAGCAACGCCAAGAGCGGCACCGGCAACAGCCTCAACAACATGATCACCGGCGATGGCGGCGCCCAGACCCTCAACGGCAAGGCCGGGAACGACATCCTGACCGGCCGCGGCGGGGCCGATATCTTCGTCATCGCCAAGGGCGAGGGCAGCGACGTCATCACCGACTTCACCTCCGGCGTCGACAAGGTCCGCATGGAGGGGGTCAACCTGCACAGCTTCGCCGAGCTGAAGATGGCGGCCAGTCAGGTCGGGTCGGACACCGTCATCGCGCTCGGCGGCGGCGAGACGCTGACCTTGCAGAACGTGGCACTCACGAACCTCAAGGCCGGCGACTTCGTCAGGTCGGGTCGGACACCGTCATCGCGCTCGGCGGCGGCGAGACGCTGACCTTGCAGAACGTGGCACTCACGAACCTCAAGGCCGGCGACTTCGCCCTGCCAGCGGACCCGTCGCATCCGGGCATGAGCTTGAGCTTCTCCGACGAGTTCAACGCCCTCAGCGCTTCGGCCAATGGCCAAGGCACGGTGTGGAAGAGCTCGCTGGGCATCGGCAGTGAGTACCGCACCCTGGGGTCCAACAACGAGGCGCAGTATTACTCCGACAAGTCCGTCGGCACGAACCCGTTCTCGGTCTCGAACGGCGTTCTTAGCATCACGGCGGCCCCGGATCACGACGGCAACCCGTTGGACCTGGCCTACACCTCGGGTGTGCTCACCACGGCCAAGTCGTTCGCCCAGACCTATGGCTACTTCGAAATCCGTGCCGAGCTACCGGCAGGCCAGGGCATGTGGCCGGCCTTCTGGATGCTGAACGCCGACGGCACTGGTACGACCGAACTCGACGTCATGGAGTTCCTAGGCCACGACAAGGACACCGCCTACGCGTCGGTGCACTCCACGGTCGCCGGCCAGAGGCTGACCAGTACGCCGGTGCAGACGGCAGATTTGACGGAAGGTTTCCACACCTTCGGGGTCGATTGGCAAAAGGACACGCTGGAATGGTACATCGACGGCGCGAAAGTCGCCGAGCTGGCCACACCCGCGGATATGCACAAGCCGATGTACATGCTGGTCAATCTGGCCGTGGGTGATACCGGCAGCTGGCCGGGCAAGTACGACGCTTCTATGCCGACCACGCAGCTGAACGTCGACTACGTCCGAGTTTGGGCCAACGACGACCTTCTGTAGACCNACCGGCAGCTGGCCGGGCAAGTACGACGCTTCTATGCCGACCACGCAGCTGAACGTCGACTACGTCCGAGTTTGGGCCAACGACGACCTTCTGTAGACCCAGGTCGTTCAACTGAACTTTCAACACGCATCAGTCCGGCAGTTTCATTGGCTGCCGGGTTTTCTGTGCTTCGTCATCTTATCCGTCTTCCAAAATATGCCTGGTCTTTGTCGGTAAAACAATCGTTTTGCTGACAATTTTCGCTGGTCTCGGCAGTGTCTGAGGAGGGTGGGGAGCAGCCATTCACATAAACGCGCTTATGGAATGTCATCTCGCGGTTGGGCTTCTGCATGATGAAGCATTTGCTTCCGGCGCTCCTCGCGCTGGATGATTTCCTGTCCAACTTGCCATAATAGGCAGCGCGTCATCGCAAGCATCGCGGGTGTGCCCATCTCAACGACTGCTTCGTGGGCTTTCAGGCATGCGTCAGCCATGGCCTCGAAACGCTGATCCTCGTCCATCACAAACGCGCCTCAACCGATGATTGGGCAGAGATATACACGAGGTCGTGAGCTTGCCGGATGTTAAATTTGGCACACCTCTCGGTTTGATTTCAGAACAAAACTCTCTTATGTCGGGTAAACAACAATTGGTTGCCTGGGATAGATCTATGCTCGTAGGCGATGAAGCTGAGGGGATGGGCGATCGCTCCGCACTCATATTGGCAAGGATCGCCGAGACAATTGGTTGTCCAGTCTCGACGTTCACAGCTTCCTCCGGCCATGCCCCAGACGAAACAACCGAACTTCTAAGGCTCTGGCTCATGCTTGAGCATGAGCAGGATCGAGCGAAAGTGCTGGCCTTCCTTCGGAACGCAGTTTCCGTCGAGCCTCCTAGAGAAGCGGCCGAGTAGCGGTACCGGCATCATGGTCGCAGGTGTGCTCGGCTCTTAGCGTCTGCAACTTGATTGCTTCAGCAGACGGAGGACCCAGTCACCGGATCAGCCACGTGCCCGTGTAGGTCAAAGCGGCCGAGTAGATGGGATGCCCGTCTTCGTCCGTCACCAGCACAGAGAAGGCTTGGTGTTCGCCGTCTTTTGGCACCTCGTGCGCTGCGATCTCGGGTAGGACCGACTTCGCGTGACGAGCGGCCTCTTCAGGGCCAGCGAGGTCCATACCCTCGTCGTCGCGAAGCGTTTGGCCATCATGGATGTCGAAGAAGTAGCGAGGCACAGGGCTCTCCACGCGCAGCAGGCGGGAGCACACGAGGTCTCACAGGCGCGGAAGGCCGGGGGTATGGCCGCGATGCGCTACATCATAGGCGTCAGTTTGGCGGAAAATACTAACAAATGGAAGTTGCTTACCTCACGTGAGAGAATGTCTGATACCTCACATAGCGGGGTACGGGGGAGCCTTGGGATGCAGGTGGAGGTAGTTCGGATTGAACCCGGCATAGGCCTTGATGGCAGCGACATCGGGTAGGGTGACACGCCTCTCCTTGAACACCACCAGCCCCAAACGTCGTAACTCCTGGAG